>NZ_JBPXMB010000009.1:0-313422 GCF_051918945.1 Streptosporangium sp. LJ11 | reverse complement strand
CCAGGGTGCGCGCGACCTTCAGCCCGCGCCCGCCGCCGCCGTACGCGGCCTTGATCGCGATCGGCAGGCCGTGCTCGGTGGCGAAGGCGACGACCTCCTCGCTCCCGGAGACCGGATCCTTGGTACCGGCCACGAGCGGCGCGCCGACCTTCTGGGCGATGTGGCGGGCCTGCACCTTGTCGCCGAGCGCGGTGATCGCGGCCGGCGGCGGGCCGATCCAGGTCAGTCCGGCGTCGATCACGGCCTGGGCGAAGCCGGCGTTCTCGGCCAGGAAGCCGTAGCCGGGGTGCACGGCGTCGGCCCCGGCCTCGGCGGCGACGCCCAGCAGCTTGTCGACGTCGAGGTAGGTCTCCGCGGGAGTCCGGCCGCCGAGCGCGCGGGCCTCGTCCGCGGCCCGGACATGGAGCGCGTCCAGGTCCTGGTCGGCGTAGACGGCGACGCTGGCCAGCCCGGCGTCCTTACAGGCGCGGGCGATCCGCACCGCGATCTCACCACGATTGGCGATCAGGACCTTGTGCACCGACGTCGTTCCCTTCAGTACGTGCGGACGGAGGACCGGCGGGCCTTCAACGGAGTGTAGGCGCCCTTTGATCGTGAGGGAGTGCTGGGTCCTGCCCGCCCGGGAGCGGGTCGCAATCTCACGTACCGCTTGCATCTCCTTGAATTATCAAAGATCAAGACAATGGAGAACGTTTAGCCTCTCGGCGGCCGAGGGAACGTCCATAGCCGCTCGGCATAACCCGGATACCTCTGTGATCCTTACGCCTATCGTGATTTCGTTTGGCGACTCCCCCCGACACCGATCCAAAGGAGACTGGCATGAGCCAGAACTTGCTCGGCGGCAATCCCGCGGAAATGCAGCAGATGGCCACCCAGTTCACCCAGCAGGCCGACCAGGTCAGGGCCACCGTGGCCGCCCTCGACCGGGAGGCCGCGAAAGTCGGCACCGCCTGGACGGGGCCCGGTGCCCAGCGTTTTGGCGAGGCCTGGCAGAACTACCGGGCCGCTTTCCAGCGCATGTCCGAGGAACTCGCCGAGGCCTCCCGGGTCATCAACACCTATCGCGGCAATATCGAGTCCGCCACGCGATAGGAAACGGTCCGCCGAAATGCCCCGGCCCTTGAGGGTCGGGGCATTTTCTCATTGGTGGCACAGATCGGCGCGGGGCGCGCGAAGCGCAGACGCACACGGCACACGGGACGGCGGCCCTCACGCGACGGCGGCCTGGATGGGGACCACCGAGCCCAGGGTCACCAGCAGGCCGCGGCCGGGGGGACCGCCGACCGCGCCGCGCGGCAGGCGGACGGTGAACAGGTCGCCGTCGGCGGGGCTCTGGACCGACAGCAGCAGGCCCGTGCGGCCCTTGCGCGCCTCGGCCGCGAAGCCGCGGTAGGCGGTGGTCAGGTCCCCGGTGGTGCCACCGATGATCATGCCGTGCTCGCCGTCCCTGCCGCTCCGCAGCACCTGCTCCAGCGCGGTGCCCAGGGGGGAGTCCGCGGAGATCAGCTCCGCGTCGTCGACGATCACGACGTAGCGGTCCTGCCCCGCGACGGCCTCGTGCAGGTCGCCGCCCGCGTCCAGCACGGCCAGCACGCCCGGGGTGTCCACCAGCGTGCACAGCGGGCTGCGCCGCGGGGTCACCAGGACCGTGGGGGTGCCGTGGGAGAGCAGCGAGTGGGTGGCGGTCAGCAGTGCCGTGGACCGGCCCGACCTGGGCGGGCCCGCGACGACCGCGGCGGGACCGTGGGCGAGCAGGTCGACGCCGAGCGGTGCCAGCGAGTCGCCTCCGGCGCCGAGCAGCGCCCACAGCGGGGACGGGGGCCGGAAAGAGGGCACCAGGTCCAGGACCTGCGCCGCGGTGACGCGCATCGGCAGCGCGTCCACCCGCAGCGGCGGGTCGGCGGCGATCTCCGGCGCCGAGCGGGCCAGCGCCTGGAGGGCGGCGACCTGCGCGGGCCCCGAGGGGTCGTCGCACAGCAGCGCGATCTGGCTCTCGGTCGTGCCGTGCTCGCCGGTCGACAGCGCGCGGCCCGGCGCGAGGGTCGCCGGCAGGTCCTTGACGGGCAGTCCGGCCAGGCCGTAGTCGGAGGGGTCGGCCAGCCGCAGGATCAGCCGGTCGTCGAAGACCGTGGAGATCTGCCCGATCAGCGCGGACCTGTCGCCGGTCAGCACGGCCCGCAGCCCGACCGCGGGCCCCTCGCGCAGCAGCTGCATCAGCGACTCGATCAGCCGCCCGTAGTCGTACGCCTCGAACGCGGCGACGAACCCCTCCCACCGGTCGAGCATCAGGACCAGCCACGGCAGCCGCGGGCCGTCCGTGGCGGCGCGCAGCTCGGCCAGCGAGGCGTACCCGGCCTCGGCGAGGAGCTGCTGGCGCCGCCCCACCTCCTCGCGCAGCCGGGTCAGCAGCCGCTCCACCCGGTCGAGCTGGTCGCGGGTCACCACCGCCCCGCAGTGCGGCATCGCCATCAGCGGCAGCAGCGATCCCGAGCCGCAGTCGATCGCGTGCACGTGCACGTCGTCGGGGGAGGCCCCGGCGGCGATCGCCCCCGCCAGCGTGCGCAGCGCGGTGGACCGCCCGCTGCGCGAGGCGCCCGCGACGAGCAGGTGCCCCCCGTGGGCGAGGTCGAGCGCCAGCGCCCGCCGGTCCTGCGCCCAGGGCAGGTCAGTGATCCCGAAGGCCAGCGGCGGCACCTCCTCGACCCCCGCCCGGTACGGCAGCCCGCCGGGCGCGTCACCGGGCAGGACGGGCGGCGCCGGGAGAACGGGGACGGTCACGAGGTCGGGAAGCGGATCGAGCCAGGGACTCGGCTGCTCCGCGACCCCGGCGAGGCGGGCCGCCTCGACCATGGCGTCGGCGAGCAGGGACAGGTCGGTGACGTGGCCGCTCTCGGCTCCGGCGTGGACCGTCCTGGGGTGTCCCAGGGCCTGCCAGCCGACCTCCGTCACCCGTACCCTCATCTCGCCGCCCGAGGCGCCGGGGCTCCGGCCGCCGATCCGCGCGGTCTGCACGGCCGTCGCCGCCCCCGCGCCCGACTTCACGTAGCACCGGCCGGGAGCGGACTTGGGGATGTACGAGGCGTCGGGGCGGCCGATGACGTCGGCCGACTCCGACGCCTCGGTGACCCGCAGGGCGATCCGCAGGGAGGTGTTGGCCTGGATGTCGGCGGTCACCACGCCGCCGGGCCGCTGGGTGGCGAGGATGAGGTGGATGCCGAGCGAGCGTCCCCGCCTGGCGATGTCGACCAGCCCGGTCATGAAGTCGGGCAGCTCGCTGACCATGGCCGCGAACTCGTCGATGACCAGCACCAGCCGGGGCAGCGGGGCCGGGGGCTCCAGGGTCCCCGAGGACCCCGAGGACGCCGCGCGCCCGCGTAGCGGCCTGACCTGCGGGCCGCCTCCGGCGACGAGCAGGTCGCGGGAGGCGCGGGCCGTACGGGCGTCGCGCAGCTCGTGGTAGTCCTCGATGTCCTTCGCCCCCGCGGCCAGCAGCAGGCGCTCGCGGCGGCGGATCTCCGCGGCCAGCGAGGCCAGCGCCCGCTGGGTCAGGTGGCCGTCGAGGTCGCTGACCATGCCCACCGTGTGCGGCAGCCGCACGCACTCCTTGAACGCGGCGCCGCCCTTGTAGTCGATCAGCACGAACGTCATCTCGTCCGGCCGGTTGGCCACCGCCAGCGAGCAGATCAGGGTCTGCAGCAGCTCCGACTTGCCCGCGCCCGTGGTGCCCGCGATGAGCGCGTGCGGCCCGTCCCTGCGCAGGTCGATGGAGAACGGCCCCTCGGGGCCCGCTCCCACCACGGCCTCGGTGGCCCGGCCCCAGCGCTTGGCCAGGGCGGCGCCGGAGACCGACGGCAGCTCCAGCAGGTCCAGCAGCCGCGCGGAGTCCGGCAGGGCGACTCCGGCGTCGTCGCGGCTGACGTCGCGGATCGGCGCCATCGAGCGGGCCAGCCGGTCGCACCAGGCGGCCGTCACCTGGTCGGCCAGGATCTCCCCGAGGTCGTCCAGGCCGCCGCCGCGCAGCCGTACCGTGCCGTCGGCCTCCACGGCGGCGACGGTGGCGCACTCCTCGGGCAGCAGCCGCTGGTCGCCGTCGATCGCCAGGGTGTAGACGCCCGCCCTGGGGCCCTGGCGCAGCACCTGGGGCATGCCCGGCAGGGCGCGCAGCACCTGCGCGCCGTCGAGCACGACCAGCACGTCGTAGGGGCGCTCGTCGTAGACGGGGGCGGCGTACGGCTGCTCGGCACCCGTACCCGCGGCTCCGCCCAGGTCGCCCCAGCCGGCCGGGATGCGGCCCAGCTTGGCCGCGGGGCCCGCGGCGGCGTCGTCGCCGAGGCGCTCGTCGATCAGCGCGGCGAGCTCGCTCACCCGGCGGGCCGCGGTGTCCGGGTCGGCGCCGACCAGGGCAACGCAGTCCTCGCCGCCGCGCGGGGCGCAGTGCGGCAGCCAGCGGACCCAGTTCCAGCGCTCCTCGCCGTCGCCGTGCGCGGACAGGACGACGATCGCCAGGTCGCGCGGGCTGTGCAGGGCGGCGGCCTGGCCGACCAGCCAGCGCGCCACCCCGGCCGCCGTGTTCCTGGGCCCGGTCAGGCCGGCGACGCCCAGGCGGCGCATGGCCAGCGCCACCGGTACCGCCTGGCAGGTGGGCGGGGCGGGCAGCGGGGCGTCGACCGGCGCGGAGCGCTCGGGGGCGAACTCCAGGTCGGCGGGGAGGTCGGCGAGGCCGACCCGCAGCCGCAGCGCGTCGGGGTCGTGGTCGCGCCGCTCCCAGAGCCGCCGCCGGGGGCCGGTCACGGTGAGCAGCACCTCGGCGGGGTCGGGCGCGGCGGCGCGGCGGGCGGTCTCGTCGTCGGCGCGGGCGCGCTCCACGGCCGCCTCGAAGACCTTCAGCCGCGCCTTGTACTCCTTGAGCTGCTGGCGGTACTGCTTGCGGCCGTGCCGCCTGTCGCTCCACCACTGGCCGATCATGATCAGTGGCGTCATGAACGCGAACAGCAGGAAGTACGGCGATTTGAGGGCGATGGCCAGGCCCACCCCCAGCGCGGCGGGCAGGAAGGCGGTGAGCAGCTGCAGCCGCATGGTCTCGGCCCGCTTGGGCTCGGCCGGGACCTCGAAGCGCCGCGCGCCGCCCGGCGGCCGGAACCTGGGCGGCCGGTTGTAGGCCAGCCCGCCGTCGGGCTGCGCGTCCAGGTGGGCGTCGGGCGGTTCCACCGCCTTGAGGGTGAGCACGGTCCCGCCGCAGCTCAGCAGGGCGTGCTCGGGCCAGGGCAGCGGACCCTCCAGGGGGTCGCGGTCCAGCAGGGGGGTCGTACCCTCCCCGGGTTCCACGGTGATGGCGTCCGGGGTGAGCCGGACCACCGCTGCCCGCGCGGGCAGCCGAGGGTCGGTCACGGCCACCGAGCAGGCGGGGTCGGAACCGATGGTGTGCACACCCAGGCTGAGGCGGTGCACAGAGCCGGCGGCGGGCCCGCCGACCACCCGGATCTCCACGATCCCGCCGGGCTCCTCGGCCAGCGTGGCCACCGCGAGGGAGCGGTCGAGGGTGACGAGGTCGCCGTCACGGAGCAGGCCGAGCGCGGGGGCCGCCGGGTCGAGGGGGCGGCCGTCCATCCAGAGCGTCGGTGGCTCGGCCCCGGCGGAGTCGCGATCCAGCCCGTACGGGGCCTTGCTGCGCGTCAGCCGCACCACGTTGCTCGGCCGCTCGCCTCCCTGGCCCGCCAGGGACTCCGCGAGCCGTGCCACCGTGGTCGTTTCGTCGCCCTCGACCACGACATCGCGGTCGGCGTGCTCGTCGAGCACGGTGAGCATGATCCGCATCGCCGCTCTCCTCGGGTCAGGCCCCGGATCCACCGTACAGAGTGAAAACCGTCCCCGAGAGAGTGTTCGCGGCAATGTCCTGACTCGCGACCGGTATGTGGAAAACGGCAAAACCTGTGGATAACTGTCCGGGGGTGTTGACCGGTTATGCCGCCCGAGGTGGGCATTCGGCGATGCGAGGGCGTGCGGGCGGTGACCTGCCCGCGGCGCCGGGCTGTGGAAAACCTGTTCGGAGAACCGGGGGGAGCGGCGGGTTCCGGTCCGCGCCCGGAGTGCGCCGGAGGTGGGGGCGGGCGAAGGGGCGGGTGAAGACGGCCGGAGCCGGACACGCGAATGAGGCGTGAAAAAGATGA
Source organism: Streptosporangium sp. LJ11 (assembly GCF_051918945.1). Classification (NCBI taxonomy): domain Bacteria; kingdom Bacillati; phylum Actinomycetota; class Actinomycetes; order Streptosporangiales; family Streptosporangiaceae; genus Streptosporangium; species Streptosporangium sp. LJ11. The sequence goes on along the minus strand of NZ_JBPXMB010000009.1, from coordinate 307,255 downwards.
GGTGATTGGTACGAGAGTTAATTACCGTCCTTATCACCCAGATAAGTCTCCCGTCATCTAGCCAAACAGCCATTTTCTTCTGAAGTGGCGTTGACAGACGTGTTCCTATCAAACGAGCATGGGTCCTGGCTTTTGTCCGACAGCCCGTCGGCATGGTGCGCATAATGGCGTAAATTCGACCAGTAGTTCCCCATGTTTATGATCACTCTGGGAGTCCCCCTACCCATGAGGACCAGTGAGAAGCCAACGGGCCGCGTCCCGGTCAACGCCGAGCGTCAGACCTCGGCGGGCACCCTGTCGGGCCCGGCGTCGCGCAAGCTTCCCGTGCCCCCACGCGAGCGCAAACCAGCCCTCGCCGCCCTCGCCGTCCTCCTCATCCTGGGCGGTGCCCTCGCCACCACGCTGCTCGTCCTGCGCAGCGGCGACCGCGTCTCGGCGATCGCCATCTCCCAGCAGGTCGGCGCCGGACAACCCTTCACCGAGGCGATGCTGAGGGAGGTCCAGATCGCCGACACCGGCATCGGCTACGTGGCCTGGTCCCAGCGCGCCCGCGTCACCGAGAACTTCGCCCGCGTCACCCTCATCCCCGGCACGCTCCTCACCCGCGACATGGTGGTCTCCGCCAGCAGGGAGCTCGGCCCCGGCAAGGCCCAGGTCGGCCTGTCGCTCAAACCCGGCCAGACACCGGGCACCCTGGAGCGCGGAGACCGGGTCCAGGTCGTCCACGTGCCGAGCAGGGGCGCCGGCGGCGACCGGGAGAGCCGGGTGCTGGCGCAGAGCGCCCTGGTCCACCAGATCGGCACGCCGGGCAGGACCGGGGCGAACGGCCTGGTCACCATCATCGTGGACAGCACCATCTCGCCGGAGATCGTCGCGTACGCCTCCACCGGCGAGATCGCCCTCGCCGAGCTGCCGGGAGCGCGCTGACGTGGCGCTCATCGTGCTGGCCGCCGACAAGGGCGCACCCGGCGTGACCACGGCGGCGACCGCGCTCGGCGCGATCTGGCCGCGCCCGGTGCTGCTCGCCGAGTGCGACCCGGCGGGCGGCGACCTCGCCTACCGCCTGCCCGCCGCCGACGGCGGCGTGCTCAACCCCGCCAGGGGCCTGCTCACCCTGGGGGCCACGGCCCGCCGGGGCCTGCACCCCGACCAGATCCACGAGCACACCCAGAAGATCATCGGCGGCCTGGACGTGCTGGCCGGGCTGACCCACGGCGAGCAGGCGTCCGGGCTGACCTGGCTCTGGGGCCCGCTCGGCCGGGCGCTGGCCACGATGCCCGACGCCGACGTGCTGGCCGACTGCGGGCGCATCGGCGGGCACCCCCAGCTCGCCGAGCTGACCACCGAGGCCTCGCTGGTCGTGCTGTTCACCAGGGCCAGCCTCGACCACGTCGCCCACCTGCGCGAACGCCTGCAGATCATGCCGCGCGAGCCCCAGGTGGGGGTGGTCGTGATCGCCGACCCCCGCCAGTACCGCACGACCATCGACGAGGTGCGCCGGATCGTCACGGGCACCGGCAGGCACGTCGCCTTCGTGAGCGGGCTCGCGCACGACCCCAAGGGCGCGGAGCTGCTGCGCGGCCAGTGGGGCGGGCGGCTGGACCGCTCCCTGCTGATCCGCACCGCCAGGGAGCTGGGCGGTCGCCTCGACGCCCAGCTCCGCGCCCAGGAGTCGGCGGAGTCGGCCTATCGCGCCCGGGAGCAGGCCGCCCGCCTGCCCGCCGAGCCGTCCCGCTCGCCCGTCGAGCCGTCGGGCGGGGCGAGACCGTGACCATCGACCACACGCTGGTGAAGCGCTTCCGGCAGGACGTCGGCGACAGGCTGGCCCACCAGCGCCGCCTCGACCAGGCCAGCGGCCTGCCGCCGATGACCGGCGAGGACGAGCGCCAGTTCGCCCGTGCCCTGATCGCCCAGATCCTGGAGGAGTTCGCCCGCGGCGAGATCGGCGTCGGCAGGACGCCGCCGACCGCCGAGGAGGAGGAGGCGCTGGCCGCGGGGATCCACGCCGCCCTGTTCGGCGTCGGCCGCCTCCAGCCGCTGCTCGACGACCCCGAGGTCGAGAACATCGACATCAACGGCTGCGACCGGGTGTTCGTCGGCTACGCCGACGGCCAGGAGCTCATGCGCGACCCGGTGGCCGAGTCCGACGAGGAGCTGGTCGAGCTGATCCAGATCCTCGCCGCCTACAGCGGCCTGTCCAGCAGGCCGTTCGACACCGCCAACCCCCAGCTCGATCTGCGCCTTCCCGACGGCTCCCGTCTCTCGGCCGTGATGGACGTGACGGTGCGCCCGTCCATCTCCATCCGCCGTTCCCGGCTGGGCAAGGTGTTTCTCACCGATCTCGTGGGAAACGGCAGCCTGACCCCGGAATTGGGGCGTTTTCTCTCGGCCGCGGTGGCGGCGAGGAAGAACATCATGATTTCCGGTTCGACCAACGCCGGGAAAACGACGCTGTTGCGCGCCCTCGCCAATGAGATTCCACCGTCCGAGCGGCTCATCACCGTCGAGCGCGCCCTCGAACTCGGCCTCGACCAGTTTCCCGAACTCCATCCCAACGTGGTCGCCTTCGAACAAAGGCTCCCCAACTCCGAGGGACAGGGCGAGATCACCATGGCGGAGCTGGTCCGCCGCTCCCTGCGCATGAACCCGTCCCGGGTGATCGTCGGCGAGGTTCTCGGCGACGAGATCGTCACCATGCTCAACGCGATGACCCAGGGCAACGACGGCTCGCTGTCGACCATCCACGCCAACTCCTCGATGGAGGTCTTCAACCGCATCGCCACCTACGCGCTCCAGGCCACCGAGCGGCTGCCGATCGAGGCCACCCACATGCTCATCGCGGGCGCGATCGACTTCGTGGTGTTCATCGAGAAGCGCAACGACTACGCGGTGGGCGGCAGGCTGCGCCGCTTCGTGTCGAGCGTGCGCGAGGTGGCCGGAGTCGACGGCCGGGTGCTCTCCTCCGAGGTGTTCGCGACGGCGCCCGACGGCCGGGTGGTGCCGCACGCGCCGCTGTCGTGCCTGGAGGAGCTGGCCCACTTCGGCTACGACCCGGGAGGCTGGGCATGACCTCCCTTCCGCCGGGCCTGTTCGACCCGCTGGTGCTGCTCTCCGGCCTCGCACTCGGCGCCGGGTTGTTCCTGCTCTTCCTCTCCCTGTACGGGGTGCCCGCCAGGCCGGCCACCCCCGGCAGGACGGCGGGCAGGCGCGAGTTCCTGCGCGCGCTGTCCACCCGGACCGCGGTGGGGGCGATCGCCGGGGTGATCGTGCTCGTGGTGACCGGGTGGCCGGTCATGGCGGTGGGAGCCGTGCTCCTCGCGATGGCCTGGCGGGGCCTGTCCGGCGGCGCCGCGGAGGAGCGGACCGCGATGCGGCGGCTGGAGGCCCTGGCCGCCTGGACCGAGTCGCTCCGCGACACCATCGCCGGAGCGGCCGGGCTGGAGCAGGCGATCCCGTCCTCGATCCGGGCGGCGGCCCCCACGCTCCGCCCGCACCTGCGGTCCATGGTCGACCGCCTGCACACCAGGATGGCGCTGCCCGACGCGCTCAGGCTGTTCGCCGACGAGCTCGACGACCCCTCCGCGGACCTGGTCGTGGCCGCCCTCATCCTCAACTCCAAGCTGCGCGGCCCCGGCCTGCGCGACGTCCTCGGCGCGCTGGCGGTGTCGGCGCGCGAGGAGCTCGACATGCGCCGCCGGGTCGAGGCCGAGCGCCGCTCCACCCGCCGCAGCGTGCAGATCGTGGTCGGTACGGCCGTCGCCTTCGCCGTGATGCTCGTCGTGTTCAACCCCTCCTACGTCGAGGAGTACGACAACACGCTCGGCCAGGCCGTGCTCGTGGTGGTCGCCGGGCTCTTCGGCGCCGGGTTCGCCTGGATGCGCCGCCTGGCCCGTTTCGACAAGCCCGCCCGCCTGCTCGGCCTGCCCTCCGGAGGTGAGGTGCGCGATGACTGAGGCGCTGCTCGCCGGCTCGGTGCTCGGAATGGGCCTGTTCCTGCTGCTGCGGGCGTTGTTCCCGGCCCGTCCCGGGCTGGTGACACGACTGCTGGCCCTCGACGCCGCCAGGGAGGGCACCGACGCGCCCCGAGCCCGGCTCATCCTGCCCGACGAGGAGGTCAGCGCGTTCCGGCGCGGCCTGGGCGAGCGGATGGCCCGCTTCTACGCCGCCAGGGGCTGGGAGGCGCGCTCGGCCAGGGCCGACCTCGCACTGCTCGGCAGGTCGTTCGAGGGCTTCCTGGCCACCAAGGTGCTGCTGGCGGTCTCCGGGCTGCTGGCGTTCCCGCTGCTGGTCGGCTGGCTGGTGCTGATGGAGTGGGGGATCTCCCTCACCGTCCCGCTGTGGGCGGCGCTCGCGGTCGCCGGGGTCTTCTTCGTCCTGCCGGACCTGCAGGTCAAGCGGGACGCCTCGCGGATGCGCCGCGACTTCCGGCACGTCGTCGGCTCCTTCCTCGATCTCGTCGCGATGAACCTGGCGGGCGGGCGGGGGGTGCCGGAGGCGCTGATGATGGCGGTCTCCGTGGGCAGCCCGGGTCCCGACGACGAGGGGGCCAACTGGGCGATGTCCCGCATCCGTGAGGCGCTCGGCAACGCCAGGATCGTCGGCATCACCCCCTGGCAGGCTCTCGGCCAGCTCGGTGACGAGATCAACGTCGACGAGCTGCGCGACCTGTCCGCCGCGCTCGGCCTGGTCGCCGACGACGGCGCCAAGGTCCGCTCCTCCCTCACCGCCCGCGCCGCGACCATGCGGCGCCGGGAGCTCGCCGAGATCGAGGGGCAGGCGGGCGAGCGCTCCCAGTCGATGCTCGTCGCCCAGCTCCTGCTCTGCGCGGGCTTTGTGATCTTTCTGAGTTTTCCGGCCGCTATGAAGATGTTGGGGTCCTGACCATGCTGAGCCATCCGTGGATCGTCTACGCGGCCGCCGTTCTGAGCGTCCGGATAGAGAAGGCGCGCAGCGCCCCCACCCGGGGGGCCTCCGCCGTCGAATGGGTCATCATCACGGCCATCATCGCCGGGGTGGCGCTCGGACTCGCCACCCTCATCAAGACCCTCGTCGAGGGGAAGCAGGCCGAGATCTCCAACCAGTTCGGCGGGGGCGGCGGAGGCGGCGGGGGCGGGGGCGGCGAACTTGGCGACCCGTGATCGCTCGCGGTACCGCGACCGGGAGAACCGGGAGAACCGGGAGAGGGACGGCGGGCGCGACCGGGCGGGAAGGCCGCAGCGCGGTGGACGCGGTGGACGCGGCGGGCGCTCCGGCGCCGGAGACCGTGGCGGCGAGCGCGGCGCCACGGTCGTCGAGCTGGCGATCATCATGCCGGTGCTGCTGGTCGTCATCCTGCTCATCGTGCAGACCGCCCTGTGGTTCCACGGACGCCAGATCGCCGACGCCGCGGCCAGGGAGGGGGCGCGGCTCGCCCGGGTCGACACCGAGTCCTGGCAGCAGGACGCCGAGTCCCGCGCCCAGGAGCTGATCCGGGCCGTCGGCCCGAAACTCCTCGAGGGCGCCACGGTCACGGCCTGGGAGGAGGGCGACCGGCGGGGCGTCGAGGTGACCGCCTCGGCGGTCCAGGTCGTCCCGTTGTTGCCGTCCACCACGTTCACCGTCACCGCGCGCTTCGGCGGTCCCATCGAGTGCTTCCGGCCAGACGACGGGAGCGAAGGGTGCGAGTGATCCCCTTGATCTCCAAGACCGGCGGCGACCGCGGGTCGCTCAGCACCGAGACGGTGCTGCTCGCCCCGGTCTTCCTGCTGTTCCTGCTGTTCCTGGTGGGCGCGGGAAGGGTGGTGGAGGCCCAGGGCGAGGTCAACGGCGCCGCCAGGGACGCCGCCAGGGCCGCCTCCGTCGAGCGCACCCTGTCCGACGCCGAGGCCGCCGCGGACGAGGCGGCCCGCGGCGCCCTGTCGGGCGAGTGCGAGCCGGAGGTCAGCCTGTCCGGGGACTGGGAGGAGGGCGGCCAGGTCCACGCCGAGGTGACCTGCTCCCTGGACCTGGAGTTCCTGGGCTTCGGCGCGGCCAAGGAGATGAAGGGCGACTCGGTGGTCCCGCTGGAGCAGTTCCGGAGGGTCGAGGAGTGAACCCCGTGGACCCGCCGCCCCCGGCCGTCAGGGCGCGCCGGAGCCCCGCCCGCCCGGCCGCCGCGCGGAGCGGACCCGTGTGCCCGGCGGCGCGCCGGAGGCCCCCGCGCCCGGCGGGGTGGCGAGGACTCCCGCGCCCGGCGGCGCGACGGAGGCTCCCGCGCTCGTCGGTGGCGTGCCGGACGGCCGGGCATCCGGTGCGTCCGGCCGGTGGGAAGGGGCGCCGCGCGCGGCCGGGCGGGCTCGGCGAGCGGGGGTCGATGTCGATCTTCACGGTGATCTTCTCGGTGGTGGTGTTCCTGCTGGCCGGGCTGCTCGTCGACGGAGGGGCCGCGATCAACGCCCGGCTGCGCGCGGCCGACGTCGCCGAGCAGGCCGCCAGGGCCGCCGCCGACCAGATCGACGTCGAGCACCTGCGCGCCACCGGCGAGGCCCGGCTGCTGGGGGAGGGGGAGACCTGCGGGAAGGCCGAGGAGATCGTCTCCGCCCACGGCGGAGGCGACGTACGGCTCACGGAGTGCACGCTCGGCGGCGACCAGGCCGAGGTCATCGTGAACGTCTCCGTCACCTGGAAGGCGTTCTTCCTGGCCGCCTTCGGCTTCCCCGGCTCGGACATGGAGGCCGAGGCCACGGCCGGGCCGGACATCGGGGAAGACCAATTGCCGTGAATCGCTGGCCCACCGGTTGACCGACGACGAATCTGGACGGGGAGGGAGACGAATGCCCACGCGACAGCCCGCGCGCATCAAGGCCAGGCGCACACCGGGAGACCTGCTGGCGGGTCTCGGCGCGCTGGCCGTCCTGGTCGCGCTCATCGCGGGGGTCCCCTACGCGCTGTTCCGGCTGGCCGGGCCGCCGCTCCCGCCCGAGCTGCTCAACCTCGACCTGCTGACCAGCCAGGTGGGCACGAGCACGATCATCGCGATCCTCGTGCTGCTGGTCTGGCTCGCGTGGCTGCAGCTGGTCGTCTGCGTGCTGGTCGAGATCTACGCCGGGCTGCGCCGGGTCGGCATGCCGGCCCGGGTTCCGCTCTCCGGCGGCACGCAGATGTTCGCCAACCGGCTGGTCTCGGCGGCCATGCTGCTGTTCACCGTCTCGGCGGTGGCCCTGCCGATCGCGAAGCTGACCAGCCTGCCGCCCGCCGCTCCCGGCATCGTCTCCACCGGGCTCTCCACGACGTCCGGCCCGGCCGCCGACGAGCGGGCCGAGCTGGAGCCGGTGCAGAAGGCCAAGAAGGTCTACGTGGTGCAACCGCCGCACGGGCGCCACCACGAGAGCCTGTGGGAGATCGCCGAGAAGTGCCTCGGCGACGGGCGCCGCTACCCGGAGATCTACCGGCTCAACCAGCACAAGGAACAGCCCGACGGCAGCCGCCTCCACATGGCCGACCTGATCAGGCCCGGCTGGGTTCTGGACATGCCGGACGACGCGCGCAACATCCACCTCGTCCCGGCCTCCCAGCCGCGCGACGACACCCTCAAGGACCACCGGGACAAGCCGGTGGAGCTGGACGGCCGTACCCAGACCTTCACCCCCGGCCGCGCCGACCTTCCGGCGGAGCCCGCGCCCGAGGTCGCCGACCCCCGCGACAGGGCCGGTGACAGGAGCGGCGAAAGGGCCGGCGAAAGGATCGGTGCCGACGGGACGCGGGAGACCGGTCCTGGACAGGCGCGCCACGACGCGGCCGAGCGCCCGTCGCACACCGTGCCCGACAGCGGGCGGCAGGACCCCGGACAGGTGGAACGGCGAGACCCGGCGGTGGCGGCACCCGCCGACGGCACTGACGGCACTGACAGCGCCGGCAGCGGGCAGGACACCGGGCTGGGGATGCTCGACTACCTGGCGGGGGCCTCGCTCGCGGCGGCCGGGCTGCTGGCGGCGCTCGGACGCAGGCGCAGGCAGCAGCTCTGGCACCGGGCGTTCGGGCACCGGATCACCCGGCCCAGGGACGACGCCGCCCAGGCCGAGCTCGCGCTCAGGCTCGGTGCCGACGCCCCCGGCAGCCGGATGCTCGACGTCGGGCTCCGGCTCCTCGGCAGGTCCCTCGCCGCCCAGAACCGCGTCCCGCCCACGATCTACGCCGCCCACCTGTCGCCGCAGACCCTCGACCTGTGGATCCACCCGCCCGACCCCGACGCCCCCGCCCCCTGGACCGCCCACGACGGCGGCCAGGTCTGGCGGCTTCCCGCGCACGAGGGCCGGATGCTCGACGAGCGGGCGCTCGCCGACGCGCCCGCCCCGTACCCGGGGCTGGTCTCGCTCGGCTCCAACGGCGAGGGCCGGGTGCTCGTCGACCTGGAGGCCGCCCACGGGACGATCAGTATCAACGGCCCGCAGACCACCGCCGCCCTGGCCGCGCTCGCCGTGGAGCTGGCCACCAACCGCTGGTCGGACCGGATGCGCGTCACCCTGGTCGGCTTCGGCGAGGAGCTGACCGCGATCGCCTCCGACCGGATCAGGTACGTGGGCGGCCTGGCGGAGATCCTGCCCGAGCTGGAGGCCGGGGCCGGGGGGCGCACTCATGGCGGTGAGGTGCTCACCGGCCGGATCCACGGGCGCGCCGCCGACCCGGTCTGCACCCCGCACTACCTGCTGTCCGCGATCGCCCCCACCCCCGAGGAGGGCCGCCGGCTGGCGCTGCTCGCCAGGAAGGGCGTCAGGACGGCCGCCGGGTACGTCATCGCGGGCGACGTGCCGCACGCCACCTGGAACTGGACGATCACCGAGGAGGGCCGCGCCGAGATCGACGCGCTCGGCTTCGACGTGGCCGCGCAGCTGCTGCCCCGCCGCCAGTACCGGGCGCTGGTCGACCTGTTCCTGGCGACCGAGCGGCTGGAGGGAGAGCCGCTTCCCGACGAGCCGGAGCCGGTCACGCACACGCCCTCGGTCGAGGTGCGCGTCCTCGGCCCCGCGGAGGTCGTCGGCCCCCCGCCCATGGAGGAGGGGCGGGCCGTGATCGCCGTCGAGATGGCCGTCTACCTGGCGACGCACCCCGGCGGCGTCCACCCCGTGGTGCTCGGCGGCATCCTCTGGCCGAGGGGCGTGCAGCCGGTGGTCAGGGACGCCACGATCGCCAGGGTCGTCGCCTGGCTGGGCACCGACAGCCAGGGGCGGCCCAACCTCTACGCCGACGAGTCCGGGCGGCTCCGGTTCGGTCCCGAGGTGCGCACCGACTGGATGCTCTTCCGCGACCTCGTCCGCCAGTCGCACGCCAACCCCGCCGGGCGCCCCGCGCTCCTCGAGCGGGCACTGAGCCTGGTACGGGGCCCGCTGCTGAACGGCCGCCCGCGTGGCCGCTACGCCTGGCTGGCCGCCGACGACCTGGAGTACAACGTGACCGCGGGCGTCGCGGACGCCGCGCACCGGCTCTGCGAGGTGCGGCTGGCCCGCGGCGAGACCGACCAGGCCGTGGCGGCGGTGCGCGCCGGGCTGCTGCTGGCCGCCGACGACGAGGGGCTCTGGCGCGACCTGCTGCGGGCCACCCATCTCACCGCCGACCCCGTCCGCCTGCGCGCCGTGGTCGAGGCCCTGCACCGGCGGGCCGCCTCCCACCCCTACGGCGGCGGGATGGCCCCCGAGACCGAGGCCCTCATCGACGAGCTGCTGCCCTCGTGGCGGATGCGCTCGGCCCCGACGGCGTGACGGCCCAGGTGAACCCATCACGCCCGGAGAATGCGCGAGGAACCATGCCGAATCGTTCATACCGGTGGTCCGGCAAGGCGGGCGCTTCTAGCGTCGTCGGTGTGCGTGCCATGATCGCCCTGGCCCTGGTCATGCTGACGGGCTGCGCCTCACCGGAGGCTCAGCCGTTCGTCCCCGCCGACCTCCCCGCGGAGGAGGCCTCACCGGGCACGTCGCGGCAGACGGCGCCGGCTCCGCGGACGGAGACGGTCCGGGTCGCCTCGGGGGTCAAGGTTCTGGTCGAGTGGCCCGCCGCGCCGAACGCGGACACGACCGCGATGATCGAGGTTTTCCGCGACTTCTACGCGGGATCCCTCAAGGCCGTTGTGAGCGGGGGTAAGGACACCGCCTACCTTGACACGCTGGAGGGCGAGGCGGGCAAGGGCTCACTCTCCTGGGTGCAGGAGTTCCTCGACGAGCGTCGCTCGGTACGCGGGACCGCGCGGCTCTACGCGCCGAACGTCAGCTCGGTCGTCGGGCGCGGTGCCCAGCTGGACGTGTGCGTCGACCAGAGCGGGCTGCGTCTGGTCGACGCGGCGACCGGCAGAAAGGCGCCCCGCCAGTCCAAATGGATGCGCGAGCCCTTCTTCCAAGCCGCGGGCATGCGGCGCGGCGACGACGGGATCTGGCGCATCAAGGTGTTTCGTCACGCCGTACTTCCCAGCGAACGCGCGAAGGGATGTCTTCGATGATCGCGAATATCGTCATCGCGGGGTTGCTGCTGCTCGATCCCGGGCCACCCAGTGGCGAGGGTTTTCAGGACGGACCGACCGCCGGAGTCCGTCTGCAGAACTCCCAGATCATCATCACCGGGACCGGGCTCAGCGGCAGGAGCGACGGTTATCGGATCAAGCGTCCCTGCTGGTACGAACCCGGAGCCGACGCCGCCGAGATGCTGGAGAACCAGGAGGCGGTGCGGGAATGGTGGTTCCGCTTCACCAAGGACGCCACCGAGGAGAAGTTCCAGGAGTTCCTCAAGCAGTTCCGGGACAAGGTCGGCCAGGAGGGCCGCTGGTGGACACCCGCCTACAACGGGGCCGATCCGGACGGCATGGCCTGCTGGACCGCCCTGGACGCGTTCGTCTGGGCGCCGCCCGGCACCACCCCGCCCAACGGGATCACCATGGCCGAGCTGGTCGACATAGCCCGCGCCGCGCTGACCGTGCCCGAGCCGAAGGTCGAGCTCAACCCGGACGCCAAGAGTTACGTCAACCTGCCGACCTGGGTCTGGCTGGGCGACGTCGGCGAGACCACCAGGTCCGTGACCGCGACGCTGCCCGGGGTCATGAGCGCCACCGTGACCGCCACCCGTGGGCAGATCGAGATCGACCCGGGCACCACCGAGGAACGGGCGGAGGTCAAGGACAGCGGGTGCGAAACGGGCGGCACGCCGTACCGGAAGGGCGCCGCCGACGACGACCTCACCTGCGGGGTGATCTATCGACGGGCCTCGATCGACCAGCCACGCGGCGTCTACGTGCTGGAGGTCACCGCGCTCTGGGACATCGGGGTCGAGGGTGTCGGGGGTGACGTGGCGCCCTTCGTCTACGACCCGGTCGAGGCCGGGGCCACCCGTGACGTCCCGGTGGGCGAGGTGCAGAGCACGGTCAGGAAGACCGGCTAGCCGTCCGGGCCGGTCACGTGCCCGTGACCGGCCACGGCGAGGTGCGGGGCACGGTGGGGAAGGCCGGTCAGCGGCCCTCCTGCCGGATCCGGAGCCGTTCGGCGGCCGGTGCCCCCTCGTGGGTGAGCAGCCACTGCTTGACCGGGGTGCCGTAGTAGTAGCCGCCGTACCCGCCGGTGGACGGCAGGATGCGGTGGCAGGGGACGAACGGCGCGATCAGGTTCCGCGCGCACGCGCTCCCGGCGGCCCTGGCCGCGGTCCTGGGCAGCCCCGCCCGCTCGGCGAGCTCGGCGTAGCTGATCGTGACGCCCGCGGGCACCTGGCGCAGGGCGGTGAGCAGCCGCTGCCGGACGGGCGTGCCCGGCTGTTCCACCGGCACCGCGTCGAGGGCGGTCAGGTCGCCGTCCAGGTAGTCGCGTACCGCCCGCGCGGGCAGGCCCAGATCGTCGGTGAGGGTCAGCCCCTCGGCGCGCAGCTCCGGGGAGAGCCGGGCGAACATCTCGTCCGGCCCCGTGGTGGTGAAGCCCGCCGCCAGCAGCACGCCCTCGCGGGCGAGCATGGCCAGCGGGCCGACCGGGGTGTCGAGAACCTGTGCCTCTATCATTCCGAGCTCCAAAGGTGCAGCGCGGCGTACGCCCGCCAGGGGCGCCACCGCTCGATGTGATCTTCGGGGATGCCCAGGCAGGCCATGGCCCGCCGCAGGCCGAGGTCTCCGCCCGGCCAGGCGTCCGGGTCGCGCAGCGCCCGCAGCGCGATGTAGCCGGAGGTCCACGGCCCGATCCCGGGAACCTCCAGCAGCCCGGCGACCGCCTCCGCGGGCTCCTGCGCGCCGTCCAGGTCGATCTCGCCGCCCGCCACCCTCGTGGCGAGCGCCTTCAGCGTCGCCACCCGCCGCCCGGTCAGGCCCAGCCCGCCGAGGTCGGCCTCGGCGAGCTCCTCCGCGGACGGGAACAGGTGGGTCAGCCCCTGCCCGCCGGTGGGGCGCCCGGCCCGGGCCGCGACGCGGCCGAGGATGGTACGGGCGCCCGCGACGGAGATCTGCTGGCCGATCACGGCGCGGACGGCCACCTCGAACCCGTCCCAGGCGCCGGGCACGCGCAGTCCTGGGCGGGCGGCGACGAGCGGTCCCAGCGAGGTCGCGCCGAGGGCGGAGGAGATGGCCTCGGGGTCCGCGTCGAGGTCGAGGAGGCGGCGGCAGCGGGCCACGATCCTGGCCAGGCGGCGGGTGTCGTCGACGCTCACGTCCAGCCGTACGTGGCCGGGCCCGGGGGTGAGGGTGATCGTGCCGCCGGGGACGGCCCGGCTGTAGGACGTGTCGTCCGCGCGCTCCAGGCCGGGGATCGCCCTCGCCCCGAGGAACCGCATCAGGGTCGCGGCGTCGTACGGCTCCCTGCGGTGCAGCCGCAGGGTCAGGGCGTCGCCGCACATCCCGGACCTGCCCCCCGTCGTCGCCCGCAGCTCGCCGGGGGTGAAGCCGTAGGTGTCCTTCATGGTCGCGTTGAACTGCCGGACGCTGCCGAAGCCCGACGCGAACGCCACGTCGACGATCGGCAGCCCGGTCTCGGTGAGCAGCTGCTTGGCCAGCAGCAGGCGCTTGGTCCTGGCCACGGCCAGCGGGCCCACGCCGATCTCCGCGGTGAACAGCCGGTGCAGGTGCCGTCCGGTGATGTGCAGCCGTCCGGCCAGCCGGGTCATCCCGCCGTCGTCCGCCACGCCCTCGTCGATCAGCCGGAGCGCCCGGCCGACCAGGTCGCCCCGGTGGTCCCAGCCGGGATCGCCGGGGCTCAGCTCCGGCCGGCAGCGCTTGCACGGCCGGAACCCGGCCGCCTCGGCGGAGGCCGCGTGGCGGTAGAACCGCACGTTGCGGGTGGAGGGGGTACGTGCCGGGCAGATCGGCCGGCAGTAGATGCGGGTGGAGGTGACCGCCGTGTAGAACCGCCCGTCGAACCGGGCGTCCCTCGCGGCCACCGCGCGATAACAGGAGTCGAAGTCGAGCTCTTTCACGGACACGCCGACGACGTTACCCGCGGCGCGCGGGGTACGGCTGGCGGGAATCGGACGTGGCCGTGGTGGCCGTCATGGGGGGCCGGCCTGCCCGAGAGCCGGACCGGCGGGGAGGCGGACACGGGCGTGACGGCCGGGACTCCGGTACCCGGCGGGCGTCCCGCGCGGGTCGGCGTCGCCCCCGGTGGAAGGCCTCACTTGGAGGAGACGCCGACCCCGATCTCGAACTCCCGGTAGACGCGTGCCCAGAATCCGTCGCGGAGCCAGACGCGTGCCTCGGGGTAGGGGCGCAGGGAGTGGCCCAGCTCCTTCTCCGCCTCGATGAGCAGCTCGGTGTCGATCACCGTGGGCAGGATCGGCCCTGGCAGCAGGTCGCGGATGTTGTCGCGGCCGCGGGTGAGGATCCACTTCTGGGCCACGTGCTCGCCGACCTCCTCGACGCGCGGGCGGCTCGGGCCCAGCTTGGTGACCTGTCCCACCGGGGCCTTGGGCTTGGCGGCGGTGGTGCGCCCGGCGAAGACCTGGGCGGGGGAGGGGGCGACCGGGGGGACCGGCACCGGCACCGGCGCGGGGGCGCGGCTGAAGAAGGACCGCAGGAAGTCGGCGCTGATGATCTCGACGGTGTCGGACTCCCAGACCAGGCGCTCGGCCTGGTTGGTGCCGTAGGGGGGCTCCACGCCCCACAGGTGGATCCGCACCCCGTAGGCCTGGGCGGCCTCGACGGCGGGGACCATGTCCTCGTCCCCGGCCAGCAGTATCGTGTCGCTCACCGCGTGGTGCCTGGCCAGCGCCTCCAGGTCGCTCCTGATCTGCGCGTCCACGCCCTTCTGCTGGCCCCGCGCGTTCAGGTTGCCCAGGCGCACCTTGACCCAGGGCAGCTGGGCGATGACCCGCTGGTCCACGGTCGGCACCCGGTCGCGGGCGGCGTCGTACCAGTAGATCCGGAGCAGCTCGCCGTGGATGCGCTCCTCCGCGTGCTTCTGCAACGCCTGGATCAGCTCGTCCGCCGCCACCCGGTATTCCTTGCGCTCCTTGGCACTCAGGAGCACCTCCCCGGCCGCCGCGTACAGATAACCGACGTCGACCAGGACGGCGTACTTCGCGGCGATGGGACGTGACGTGAGGTCCAGGATGGTCATGTCGTCCTCCAGGCCTCGGAACTAGCTGATCGGCTGACTATATGCGCCCATTTCTTAGATGGTCCCAACTCTCGCGCAACTTGACACCCTGTTCCCGGGATCTATCTCGGCAGTGCGCTCGATCGCCATGCGCCTTGCCCGACAGGAAGTGCTTTTCGCATGCGATGTGAGTGATTGCTCCAGGATTTCGATGTCTGCGAGGCTTTCGACGCCGGACTCGCCGGTGCGGCACGCGTCGAGATGGCGATCACCACCGCGGCGATCTCCTCGGGTGTCGCATCTCCTTTAATGATCTTCAAATGTCTCATAGCGGGATGTTCCCGTGCTTCTTCGGGGGCAGGGTCGCGCGCTTGTTGCGCAGGGTCCGCAGCGCCTTGACGATCTGGACCCGGGTGTCGGAAGGGCGGATCACGGCGTCCACATACCCACGTTCGGCCGCGAGATACGGGTTGGCGAGCGTGTCCTCGTACTCGGTGACGAACCTGGCCCGCTGGGCGTCCGGGTCCTCGGCCGCGGCGAGCTCGCGCCGGTAGAGGATGTTGACCGCGCCCTGCGCGCCCATCACCGCGATCTGCGCGGTCGGCCAGGCCAGGTTGACGTCGGCGCCCAGGTGCTTGGACCCCATGACGTCGTACGCCCCGCCGTACGCCTTGCGGGTGATGACCGTGACCAGGGGCACGGTCGCCTCCGCGTAGGCGTAGAGCAGCTTGGCGCCGCGCCGGATGATCCCGTTCCATTCCTGGTCGGTGCCCGGCAGGAATCCCGGGACGTCGACGAATGTCAGGACGGGAATGTTAAAGGCGTCGCATGTACGGACGAATCTCGCGGCTTTCTCCGAGGCCGCGATGTCCAGCGTGCCGGCGAAACTCATCGGCTGGTTGGCGACGATCCCCACCGAGCGCCCCTCGACCCGGCCGAAACCCACGAGGATGTTGGGCGCGAATTGCGCGTGCACCTCCAGGAATTCGCCGTCGTCCAGGACGTGTTCGAGAACCGTGTGCATGTCGTAGGGCTGGTTCGCCGAGTCGGGGATCAGCGTGTCGAGCTCGCGGTCCTCGTCGGTGGTCTCCAGCGGCGGATCGGCGTCGAACGCCGGGGCCTCGTCCATGTTGTTGGACGGCAGGTAGGACAGCAGCGCCCTGGCGAACTCCAGGCAGTCGGCCTCGTCGGACGCCTCGTAGTGGGCCACGCCCGAGCGGGAGCTGTGCGTGTGCGCCCCGCCGAGCTCCTCGAACGTCACCTCCTCGCCGGTGACCGTCCTGATCACGTCGGGGCCGGTGATGAACATGTGCGACTTCTCCGACACCATCAGCACGAAGTCGGTGAGCGCGGGCGAGTAGACGGCGCCACCCGCGCAGGGGCCCATGACCAGCGAGATCTGCGGGATCACCCCGGAGGCGTGGACGTTCCGCTTGAAGATCTCGGCGTACAGGCCCAGCGAGACGACGCCCTCCTGGATGCGCGCCCCTCCGGAGTCGTTGATCCCGATCACCGGGCAGCCGGTCTTCAGCGCGTGGTCCATGACCTTGACGATCTTCTCGCCGAAGACCTCGCCCAGGGAGCCGCCGAAGACGGTGAAGTCCTGGGCGAACACCGCCACCGGGCGGCCGTCGACCGTGCCGTACCCGGTCACGACCCCGTCGCCGTACGGCCGCTCGCGCTCCAGGCCGAAGCTCGTGGACCGGTGCCTGGCGAGCTTGTCGAACTCCACGAAGCTGCCCTCGTCGAGGAGGGCGAGCACCCGCTCCCCGGCGGTCATCTTCCCCGCGGCGTGCTGCTTCTCGACGGCGCGCGCCGAACCCGCGTGGGCCGCCTCGCCCAGGCGGCGCTCCAGGTCGGCCAGCTTCCCGGCCGTGGTGTGGATGTCGGGTCCGGAATCCAGTGGTTCGGCGCTCAGGGACTCGCTCATCCCAGCAGGGTAACCGTCGTCTCACATCGCGAACTATCGGGGGCGATCGTTCGTTTCCCGTGCGAGGCGGCCGATCGCGCGGGCCGCGGAAGGGGAGGCGCCATGCCGGACGTCACGGAGGCGGTAAGGACGCGGGGGCTGCTCAAGAGGTTCGGGCAGCAGGTGGCCGTGGGAGGTGTCGACCTGGTGGTGCCGCAGGGCAGCTTCGCCGGGCTGGTCGGCCCCAACGGCGCCGGGAAGACCACCACGCTCAGCATGGTCACCGGCCTCCTGCGCCCCGACGACGGCTCGGTCCACGTCGGGGGCGCCGACGTCTGGCGCGACCAGGTCGCGGTCAAGGGCCGCATCGGCGTGCTCCCCGAGGGGCTGCGCCTGTTCGAGCGGCTGTCGGGCAGGGAACTGCTCTCCTACAACGGCCAGCTCCGCGGCATCCCCAGGGACGAGGTGGGGCGGCGGGCGGAGGAGCTGCTGAAGGTCATGGACCTGACCGAGTCGGCCGACAAGCTCGTCGTCGACTACTCCACCGGCATGCGCAAGAAGATCGGCCTGGCCGCCGCGCTGCTGCACAACCCCGCGGTGCTCTTCCTCGACGAGCCGTTCGAGGGCGTCGACCCGGTCAGCGCCAACACGCTCGTCGAGGTGCTCAGGCGCTACACCGCCTCCGGGTCGACGGTGGTCTTCTCCAGTCACGTCATGGAGCTCGTCGAGCGGCTGTGCGACTGGGTCTCGGTGATGGACCGCGGGCGGATCGTCGCCCAGGGGCCGCTGGACGAGGTCAGGGCGGGCCGAGGCCTCAACGAGGCCTTTCTCGGCCTGGTCGGCGCCCGGGGCGGCGACGACGGCCCGAGGGGACGGGAGGGCCTGTCGTGGCTGGGCGCGACCCCCTCGTGAGCGCGCCGGAAGGGACCGGGCGGCAGGGGGACGGAAGGGATGACGGGGTGAGAGCGGGCGTGCGGGGAGACACCGGCGCGGCGGGCGCGGGTGCCGTGCGGGTGGGACCCATGGTGTTCGTACGGCTCAAACTGCGGCTCGTCGCCGGGAACCTGAGCGGCAGCACCGAGCGCCTGCTGGGGTTCGTCTTCACGGCGATCGCCGCCTTCCTCTTCGGCGCCCTCGGTTTCCTGCTGACGGCCACGCTGCGCCTCGCGCCCGCCGACGTCGCCCTGGAGGTCGCGACCGTGGTGTTCACCGTCTTCCTGGTGGGCTGGGCGGTCGTGCCGCTGCTGGCGTTCGGGCTGGACGACACGCTCGACCCGTCGCGCCTGGCGCTGTTCCCGCTGGGTACCGGCCGGCTGGCCACCGGCATGTTCGCCGCCTCGGTCACCGGCGTGTGGCCGCTCGCCTCGCTGGCCGTGATGGCCGGGGCCGTCGTCGGCCTGGCCACCGGGATCGGCGGGGTGATCCTGGGCCTGGTCGCGGTGCTGCTCCACTTCGCGCTCTGCGTCGTGCTCTCCCGGCTGGTCACCACGTCGCTGTCGGGGATCCTGCGCACCCGCAGGGGCCGCGACGTGCTGGCCGTCTCGGTGATCTTCTTCATCCTGGCGGCCCAGCTGCCCAACCTGCTGCTCAACGGCGGCCTGTCGGCCGACCCCAGGGCCGTGCTGCACGACGTCGCCTCGGTGCTGAGCTGGACCCCCTCCGGCGTCGCGGCCCGCTCCATCGCCGACGGGGGTCTCCCGGCGGTCGCGGGGTCGGCCCTGCTCGCCGTCCTGGTCGCCGGGGCCGGGTGGCTGTGGATCGCCGCGCTGCGCCGCGCCCTGGTCTCCTCCGACGCCTCCACCCAGGGCGCGTCGGTGCGCAACTCCCAGGGCCTGCTGGCCAGGATCCTGCCCGACGGCCCGCTCGCCGCGGTCGCGGGCAAGGAGCTCAAGTACGCCCGCCGCGACCCGCGGGGCAGGGTCGGCTGGTTCGCCGCCGTCGCGGTCACCGGCATCATGGCCTTCTCGATGTACGGGGAGAGCGACGGCGCGGCCGGGAGCTTCCTGGCGATCCTCCCCGCCTGCATCGGTGCGCTGATGATCAGCATCCAGGGGTGCAACGCCTTCGGCATCGACGGCCGCTCCCTGTGGACGAACGCCGTCGCCTACGGCACCGACCGCGACTGGCGCACCGACATCGCCGGGCGGCACCTGGCCGTGGCGACGATCGCGGTCCCGCTGCTGCTCGTGCTCGCCACGGTCGCGGCGCTGCCGGCCGGGAACGTCACCTGGGCGGTCCCGGCCACGCTCACCGCCTGGGGCGTCCTCGGGACCGGGCTCGGCGTGGGCGCGCTGACCAGCGTGCTGATGCCGTACACCGTGCCCGAGCGCCTGAACGCCTTCACCGGCGCGGCCCCCGGGCAGGGCGGTATCGCCTTCGCGGGGTCGTTCGCCGCGCTGATCGGCACCGGCCTGCTCGCGCTGCCGATCGTCCTGCCGGTCCTGTTCGGCCTCACCTGGGTCAGCGTGCTGGCGGTGCCGTACGGGCTGCTGGTCTCCTGGGGCGGCCGCAGGACCGCGGGGAAGATCGCCTTCTCCAGATATCCGGCCCTCCTGGAGGCGACCTCCGCGGCCACCTGACGATCACCCGGTGGGCCGTCGGGACGGCCCGCCGGAGACCGCGGGAACGGCCCGCGAACGGTCCCCCGAATGGTCTAGTCCAATGGGTGAGACCGGTCTCCGTTCGACAAAACGGACTGGGTACGCTGGCGGGCATGCCCGCCACCGTGTCCCATCAGGCAGAGCGTTCCTCCGCTGTCACCGAGATGCCCGACGAGCTGCGCGCGGACGTGCGACTGCTCGGTGAGCTCCTGGGGCAGGTCATCGCCGAGCATGGCGGCGATGACCTGCTCGCCGATGTCGAACGGCTGCGCAAGGCCGTCATCGGGGCCCGCAGAAAGCAGGTGTCGGTCGACGAGATCACCGCGATGGTGGCCGAGTGGCCGATCGACCGCGCGGTGCAGATCGCCCGCGCGTTCACCTGCTACTTCCACCTGGCGAACCTGGCCGAGGAACACTTCAGGATCCGCATCCTCCGGGTCCGCGACACCGGCGAGGAGCCGCTGCCCGAGTCCCTGGCCCAGGCCGTCCAGGAACTCGGCGACGGGAAGGTCGCCGACCTGGTCGAGGGACTGCGCCTGCACCCGGTGCTGACCGCGCACCCCACCGAGGCCCGCAGGCGCGCCGTGGTCACCGCGATCCAGCGCATCAGCGGCCAGCTCGCCGCGTACAACAGCTCCGACAGGGGCGCGGCGGAGCGGGCGGAGACCCGGCGGCGGCTGCTGGAGGAGATCGACCTGCTGTGGCGGACCGCCCAGCTCAGGTCCACCAAGCTCGACCCGCTGGACGAGGTGCGCACCGCGATGGCGGCCTTCGACGAGACCCTCTTCCGGGTGGTCCCGCAGGTCTACCGCGCCCTGGACGCCGCGCTCGGCGGAGGGGCCGGCACCGGCAAGCCCCGGGCCCGCGCCTTCATCAGATACGGCAGCTGGATCGGCGGCGACCGCGACGGCAACCCGAACGTCACCTCCAAGGTGACCAGGGACGCCGTGCTCATCCAGGCCGAGCACGTGCTGATCGCCCTGGAGAACGCCACGCTCAGGATCGGCCGCTCCCTCACCCTCACCGCCGACTACACCCCCGCCTCCGCCGGGCTGCGGGCCGCGCTGTCGAGCGCGGTGAACGACCACCCCGACGTGGTCTCGGAGATGGCCACCCGCTCCCCGAGGGAGCCGCACCGGCAGTGGCTGATGTTCGTCGCCGCCCGCATCGCGGCCACCCGCCAGCGCGGCCTCGACCTGGCCTACCGCTCGCCGGAGCAGCTCCTGGCCGACCTGCGGACGGCCCAGGACTCGCTGGTCGAGGCCGGGGCGAACCGGCAGGCGTACGGGGAGCTGCAGCACCTCATCTGGCAGGTGGAGACGTTCGGCTTCCACCTGGCCGAGCTGGAGGTCCGCCAGCACTCGCAGGTCCACGCCGCCGCGCTGGAGGAGATCGCCGCCGGGCGCACCTCTGAGCGGACCGAGGAGGTCCTGGCCACGATCCGCACGATCGCCTGGATCCAGGAGCGGTTCGGGGTGACCGCCTGCTCCCGCTACGTCGTCTCCTTCACCCGCTCGGCCGACGACATCGCCGCCGTCCACGCGCTGGCCGCTCACGCGATGGGCGACCGGGCGCCGCTGCTCGACGTGGTCCCGCTGTTCGAGTCGGGCGCCGACCTGGCCGCCGCCCCCGCGGTCCTGTCGGGGATGCTGGAGATCCCGGCCGTGCAGGCCAGGCTCGCCGCCGACCGGCGCCTGGAGGTCATGCTCGGCTACTCCGACTCCGCCAAGGAGCTCGGCCCGGCCGCCGCGACCCTGAAGCTGTACGAGGCCCAGGAGGCGCTGGCCGCATGGTCGGCCGAGCACGATGTGCCGCTGACGCTGTTCCACGGCCGGGGCGGCGCCCTGGGCCGGGGCGGCGGCCCGGCCAACCGGGCCGTGCTCGCGCAGGCCCCCGGATCGGTCGGCGGCAGGTTCAAGGTCACCGAGCAGGGCGAGGTCATCTTCGCCCGCTACGGTCACGACGCCATCGCCCGCCGCCATATGGAGCAGGTCACCTCGGCGGTGCTGCTCGCCTCCACCCCGTCCATCGAGGCCCGTACGGCCGACGCGGCGGGGCGCTTCCGCGGCGTGGCCGGACGGGTCGCCTCCGCCTCGGAGAAGGCCTACCGGCGGCTGACCGAGGCGCCCGGCTTCCCCGAGTGGTTCTCCCTGGTCAGCCCGCTGGAGGAGATCGGCTCGCTCCGCCTGGGCTCCCGCCCCGCCCGGCGCGGCCTCGGCGCGCCCCGGTCCCTGGACGACCTGCGGGCCATCCCGTGGGTGTTCGCCTGGGCCCAGACCCGGGTCAACCTGCCGGGCTGGTACGGCCTGGGCAGCGGCCTGGAGGCGGTGATCTCCGAGGCGGGCCTGGACGAGCTGCGCGCCGCCTACCGCGAGTGGCCGCTGTTCGCCTCGCTGCTGGACAACGTGGAGATGTCGCTGGCCAAGACCGACCGCGACATCGCCGCCCGCTACCTCGCGCTCGGCGCCAGGGACGACTTCGTCGAGCAGGTCCTGACCGAGTACGACCTCACGCGCCGGCTGGTCCTGGAGATCACCGGCCACACCCGCCTGTTGGAGGACCGCAGGGTCCTGTCCCGCGCGGTGCAGCTCCGCGACCCGTACGTGGACGCGCTCTCCCACCTGCAGTTGCGCGCCCTGTCCAGGCTCCGCGCGGACGAGGGGCTGTCGGAGGACGAGCGCGAGCGGCTGTCCACGCTGCTGCTCCTGTCGGTCAACGGCGTCGCCGCGGGCCTGCAGAACACCGGATGATCCGCGAGACGGGGCCCGGGGACCTCCCGGCCGTGGAGAGCCTGGTCGAGGCGGCCTACCGGCCGTGGGCGGACCTCATCGGGGTCCGCCCGCGGCCGATGGACGACGACTACGCCGCCCACGTGGCGGCCGGTCGCCTGCACGTGCTGGACCTTCCGGGCGGGCTTCCCGGAGAGGGCGGGCACGCCGGGATCGCCGGGCTGATCGTGCTGGTCCCCGAAGAGGGCGTGCTGCTGGTGGACAACGTGGCGGTGGCTCCCGGCCTGCACGGCCGGGGGTTCGGCAGGCGCCTGCTCTCCTTCGCCGAGGAACGGGCCCGCGCCGCGGGCCTCGACGCCCTGCGCCTGTACACCCACGCCCGCATGGAGTCGAACATCGCCCTCTACCGGCGCCTCGGGTACGAGATCACCGAGCGCCGGGAGTCCGGCCCGCGCGATGTCGTCTTCATGGCCAAACGGCTCCCCGGCTGACGGAGACGGCTCCCCAGGATCCAATATGGGTGATTCTGGATGGAAGTGGACTAAGGGTGCCGAGGTGGACGTTCGAGGGCCGGAGCGGGCGGCTCAGGGGCCGCTACGGGGTCTCTCGGGCGGGGCGGCCGGGACGGGGTCGTTCGAGAAGCGGTGCGGCCGGCTCAGCGGCCGATGCGGTGCGCCCCCGCGTAGACGTTGAATCGCTCCTCGCGCAGGAACCCGACCAGCGTCATCCCGAACTCCCTGGCGAGGTCGACGGCGAGGGACGACGGCGCGGAGACCGCGCAGACGACCGGCAGGCCCGCGGCGAGGGCCTTCTGCATGATCTCGTAACTGGTCCGCCCGCTGACCATGAGCACGTGCCCGCCCAGCGGCAGCCTCCCGGTCATCATCGCCCAGCCGACCAGCTTGTCCAGCGCGTTGTGCCGCCCCACGTCCTCGCGGACCGCGAGGGTCTCACCCCCGGCGGTGAACAGGCCGGCCGCGTGCAGCCCGCCGGTCTTGCCGAAGATCCCCTGGGCGCTTCTCAGTCTGCTGGGAAGGCCGTACAGGACCTCGGGGGAGACGGGCACGTCCTCCTGGCCGGGCAGCGGAGAGCAGCGGCCGCGCAGGGCGTCGAGGCTGGCGGTACCGCAGACGCCGCACGCGCTCGACGTCATGAAGTGCCGGTCGAGCGAGGGCAGGTCGGGCAGCCCGCCGCCGCGCAGCCGCACGGTCACCGTGTTGTAGCGCGCCTCCGGCGGCACGTCCTCGTCGGTGCAGTAGGCGATGGAGGCGATGTCCGCCGGTGCCGCGACGCCCTCGCCGTACAGGAATCCGGCGGCCAGCTCGAAGTCGTGGCCGGGGGTGCGCATGGTGATCGCGACCGTGCGGCGTTCCTCGCCCGCCTGGACGCGGATCTCCAGCGGCTCCTCGGTGGCCAGGTCGTCCCTGCGCTCATGGATCGTCCCCGCCCGCATCTGCCCGACCCGCGCCCGGGTGGTGGGCCCCGGCCTCCGCACGACCTCCACCGCCTCGAAGCCCGGATTCACCTCTGAGCCCGGAGCGTCTTCCGCGTCGGCGTCGTTCCGGGCGGGGATATGTCTGCTCATCATCAGTTACCTCCAAGGAAACCCCCGCCTTTTAGGCGGGGAGGAACCGGACCCCTGCGGAGCAGGACCTGGGCAGGCGATTCGCCGCCAGGCAACCGCCGTATCGAACATACGCACGATTCTTAGCCAATCATGCGGTAGAATGTAAGAAATGGCGCAGACAGTTAAGCGAGCCTACAAGTTCCGCTTCCACCCGACCCCCGAGCAGGCCGAAGAGCTTGCCCGGACGTTCGGCTGCGTCCGCCTGGTCTACAACAAGGCCCTCGAAGAGCGCACCCGCGCCTACACCCTGCAAGGCCGTCGCGTTTCCTATGTGGAGTCGTCGGCCAAGCTGACCGAGTGGAAGCGCGGCGGCGACTACGACTTCCTGTCCGAGGTGTCGTCGGTCCCGTTGCAGCAGGCACTGCGGCACCTTCAGACGGCGTTCGCGAGCTTCTTCGCCAAGCGTGCGAAGTACCCGACGTTCAAGTCCCGCAAGAAGTCGCGGTTGAGCGCTGAGTACACCCGGTCGGCATTCCGCTGGCGCGACGGCCGGTTGACGCTGGCGAAGATGGATCAGCCGCTTGCGATCGTGTGGTCGCGCCCGCTGCCCGAGGGGGCGGAGCCGTCCACGGTCACCGTGTCGAAGGACGCGGCGGGCCGCTGGTTCGCCTCCATGCTGGTGGAGGAGAAGATCAACCCTCTCCCGCCCGTGACGCGGAACGTGGGCGTGGACGTGGGCATCACCGCGCTGGCCACGCTCTCCACCGGAGAGAAGATCGTCAACCCGCGTCATGAACGCCGCGACCGGCGCAAGCTGGCCAAGACTCAGCGCGACCTCGCCCGCAAAGAGAAGGGTTCGGCGAACCGGCAGAAGGCCAAACTCGCGGTCGCCCGCGTTCACGCCCGCATCGCCGATCGCCGCCGCGATCATCTGCATAAGGTCACCACACGGCTTGTTCGCGAGAACCAAGTGATCGCCGTGGAAGACCTGACCGTCCGTAACATGGTAAAGAATCGGAGTCTGGCACGGGCAATCTCGGACGCCTCCTGGCGGGAGATGCGCTCCATGCTGGAGTACAAGGCCCAGTGGTACGGGCGCACCGTGGTGGCCGTGGACCGCTGGTTCCCGTCGAGCAAGCTGTGCTCGGCCTGCGGAACGCTGCAGGAGAAGATGCCGCTGAACGTCCGGGAGTGGACATGTGCCTGCGGCGCGGTCCACGACCGTGATGTGAACGCTGCGAAGAACGTGCTCGCCGCCGGGCTGGCGGAGAGCTGAAACGCCTGTGGAGCTGGTGTAAGACCTCAAGGAGAGTCCTCTTTGGCGGGCGACCGGCAATGAAGCAGGAACCCTCGCGGGCGACCGTGGGGACCCCCCTCGTGCACGAGGGGGAGGATGTCAACATCTCTTTTCGCCGCCGCCTGAACGGGTTCTCACCCCGACCGAAAGCCGGACCTTGCCCGCCGCCCCAGACTTCGACAACAGTATTCCCTGGTCATTGGATTAATTCGGTAACAGGGGGTCGTTAGTGGAGGCAAGATGGCTAAGTGCTCGACTCGCCCTTCACTGATCTCGACCGCCCGCCGCTCTCCCAGGCGGCGCTCACCCGCGCGCTGGTCCGTCCCGGTGGACTCTGGTCCGGCATCTCCGTGGTCGAAAGGACCGGATCGACCAACGCCGACCTCGCGCACGCCGTCCGCGACGGCGCGCGGCAGGGCGCCGTCGTCGTCGCCGAGTCCCAGTTCGCCGGACGTGGCAGGCTCGGCCGCGTCTGGAGCGCCCCGCCACGTTCCGGCCTGACGTTCTCGATCCTCCTGCGTCCCGACCCGCCCATGTCCGAGCAGGGGTGGCTGCCCCTGCTCGTCGGCCTGGCGGTCGCGTCGGCCGTGCGGAAGGTCGCCGAGGTCGACGTACGGCTCAAGTGGCCCAACGACCTGCTGATCGGCGAGCGCAAGCTCGCCGGGGTGCTCGCCGAGCGGATCGACAGCGCGGTGATCGTGGGCGTCGGGCTCAACGTGAGCGTGCGCCCCGAGGAACTGCCGGTGGAGACCGCCACCTCCCTGGCCATCGAGGAGGCCGCCTGCGTCGACCGCGATCCGATCCTGCGCGCGATGCTGCGGGAGATCGAGACCCACTACCGCGAGTGGTCGGAGGCGAACGGCGACGTCGAGGCCTGCGGCCTGCGGGCCGCCTACCTCGCGATCAGTGCCACGGTCGGGCGGGAGGTCAGGGTGGAGCTGCCCGGCGAGCGGGTGCTCACCGGCACCGCCACCGGTGTCGACCGCGCCGGGCGCCTGCTCGTCGGCTCCAAGGGGGAGGAGCACGCGCTCAGCGCGGGCGACGTCGTGCATGTTCGACCTCACAGCTCATGACGTGGGGCATGAAGGCGTGCCACGATTTGCCCCATGGGTCTACCCGATCATCACATGACGGAGGGGGAGCGACGGATCAGGTCGTTCCACCCTCACTGGAAGCGACTTATCGGCCCGTTCCTCGCGTTGATCCTGATCATCGTGGGGTCCGGCGCCGCTCTTTTCTTCATGCCCGACTTCGAGTACCGGTTTCAGGCGCTCGTCGCGGTGGCCGTAGTCGCCGTCGGCCTGCTGACCGTGTGGTCGTTCATCCCGTACCTGCGCTGGAAGAACACCTCGTACGTCCTCACCTCGCACCGGTTCACCATCGGCACGGGGGTGCTGAACACGTCCGTCGACGACATCCCGATGACCAAGGTGAACACGGTCAGTGCCGACCAGACCCTCCTGGAGAGGCTCTTCGGCTGCGGCACGCTGGTCGTCGAGTCGGCGGGCGACCACGGCCGGATCACGCTGCGGGACATTCCCCGGATCCAGGAGGTGCGGGCCGAGCTGTTCCGCGCGATCGACGACGCGGCGGACGGGGAGCCCTCGGAACCCGGCGGGCGGTGACCCATGGGGCCTGACCTCCTGGGCCTGGGGGAGGGCGGGGACGAGACGGAGGTTCCCGCCGGACGCCCGACGGCCGAGCAGATCAAGCGCCTCTTCGTCGGCGCCCCGCCGCGCCACACGCGGATCCAGGTGGCGAGCCTGGCCCGGTTGCCGCAGGAGCTCACCGAGCGGATCTGGCGCGCGCTGGGGTTCGCCACGCTCCCCGACGACACCGTGGCCTTCACCGACGCGGACGTGGCCGTGCTGGAACG
The DNA here is from genome assembly GCF_051918945.1 of Streptosporangium sp. LJ11. Taxonomy (NCBI): domain Bacteria; kingdom Bacillati; phylum Actinomycetota; class Actinomycetes; order Streptosporangiales; family Streptosporangiaceae; genus Streptosporangium; species Streptosporangium sp. LJ11. Next base: position 280,779 of record NZ_JBPXMB010000009.1, on the reverse strand, counting down.
GGTCCGGGTGATGATGGAGGGCGGCCTGCTGGACGACCAGACCGTCATCCGGATGGCGAGGGCACTCGGCCAGACGACGGCGAGGCTCGCCCAGTGGCAGGCCGAGATCATGATCGGCGCCATGATCGACCCCGGCCGCCGGCCCACCGACGAGGACCTGACGGCGGTCATGGAGACCTCGCGTCGGCTGCTCCCCGACTTCGAGCAGATGCTGGTGCACGTCTGGCGCGCCCAGCTCGCCGCCGCCGGGACCCGCCTGCTGACGCTCGCCGACATCACCGACGAGATCGTGCCGGCCCGGCTCACCCTCGCGGTGGGCTTCGCCGACCTGGTCTCCTTCACCCGGGTCTCCCGCGAGCTGGACGAGCGGGGCCTGGCCGAGCTGGTCGAGGGCTTCGAGTCGCGGGCCTCCGACGTCGTCGCCGAGCACGGCGGGCGGATGGTCAAGACACTCGGTGACGAGGTGTTCTTCACCGCCGCCGACCCGCGGACGGCCGCGGTGATCGCCCTGGACCTGGTCGGCGCGATCCGCAAGTACGGACCCGACGTGCGGATCGGGCTGGCGTACGGCCCGGTGCTGCCGATCATGGGCGACGTCTTCGGCACGACGGTGAACCTGGCGGCCAGGCTCACGGCCATCGCCCGCCCCGGCAGCGTCATCGCCGACGACAGGCTGGCCGAGGCGCTGAAGGACACGCCCGGCGTCGAGGTCGGCCGGATCCGCCGGCGGCCGGCCCGCGGCCTGGGGGTCGTGCAGCCGTACGTGTTGCGCCGGGCTGGTAATCATTGAGGCTGGGCGCCCCAGGACCGTTCAATCGGTAAGCGGGCCCGCGAGGGTCGAAACCATGACAGATGAGGTGCAGGACATGCCGTACACCGTGCAAGGCGTGGTCGCGCGTGGCAAGTGCGAGCCCGTCTCGCTAGAGACCGTTATCGTGCCCGATCCGGGCCCCGGCGAGGCCGTGGTGACGGTCCAGGCCTGTGGCGTCTGCCATACGGACCTGCACTACCGCGAGGGCGGCATCAACGACGAGTTCCCCTTCCTGCTCGGTCACGAGGCGGCCGGGGTGGTCGAGGCGGTCGGCGAGGGCGTCACCGAGGTCGCCCCCGGTGACTTCGTGATCCTGAACTGGCGGGCCGTGTGCGGCGACTGCCGGGCGTGCCTGCGGGGCCGCCCCTGGTACTGCTTCAACACCCACAACGCCACCCAGAAGATGACCCTGGCCGACGGCACGCCGCTCAGCCCGGCCCTGGGCATCGGCGCCTTCATCGAGAAGACCCTGGTCGCGGCCGGGCAGTGCACCAAGGTCGACCCGGCGGCGCCGGCGCAGGTGGCCGGGCTGCTGGGCTGCGGCGTGATGGCGGGCCTCGGCGCCGCCATCAACACCGGCGGGGTGACCCGCGGCGACAGCGTGGCGGTCATCGGGTGCGGCGGCGTCGGCGACGCGGCCATCCTGGGGGCCAGGCTGGCGGGCGCCTCGAAGATCATCGCGGTGGACGTGGACGACCGCAAGCTCGACTGGGCCAAGGACTTCGGCGCCACCCACACGGTCAACTCCCGCACCTCCGACGTGGTCGAGACGGTCAAGGAGCTCACCGGCGGCAACGGCGCCGACGTGGTCATCGAGGCGGTCGGCCGCCCCGAGACCTACCGGCAGGCCTTCTACGCCCGCGACCTGGCCGGCACCGTGGTCCTGGTCGGGGTGCCCACCCCGGACATGACGCTGGAGCTGCCGCTGCTCGACGTCTTCGGCCGCGGCGGCGCGCTGAAGTCCTCCTGGTACGGCGACTGCCTGCCCAGCCGCGACTTCCCCATGCTCATCGACCTCTACCTCCAGGGGCGGCTCGACCTCGACCGCTTCGTCTCCGAGACGATCGGCCTCGGCGACGTCGAGGACGCCTTCGCCAAGATGCACCGCGGCGAGGTCCTGCGCTCGGTGGTGATCCTGTGATCGACAGGGTCGTCACCTCCGGTACGTTCTCGCTGGACGGCGGGACGTGGGACGTCGACAACAACGTCTGGATCGTCGGCTCGGCCAGCGAGGTCCTCGTCGTCGACGCCGCGCACGACGCCGCCGCGATCGCCGAGCGGGTCGGTGACCGCGAGGTCAAGGCCATCGTCTGCACCCACGCGCACAACGACCACATCGACGCGGCGGCCGATCTCGCCGAGCGGACGGGCGCGCCGATCCTGCTCCACCCGGCCGACCGGGTGCTGTGGGAGATGGTCTACACCGACCTGCCGTACACCCCGCTCGAGGACGGGCAGGTGCTCTCGGCCGGGGGGATCGAGCTGACCGTGCTGCACACGCCGGGTCACGCTCCGGGTGCGGTCTGCCTGTACGGGGCGGACATCGGCGCGGTCTTCACCGGCGACACCCTGTTCAAAGGCGGTCCCGGCGCGACGGGGAGGTCCTTCTCCTCCTTCGACACGATCATCGAGTCGATCAAGGGGCGGCTGCTCGCCCTGCCGCCGGGGACGGCCGTGCACACCGGTCACGGCGCCTCGACCTCCATCGGCGCGGAGGCGGGGCACCTGGAGGAGTGGCTGGCCAGAGGCCACTGACCCGCGGTTCACCGCGCTCGGCCCGATCACGCGCCCCGGCCTTCGCCGGGGCGCGTTCGCGTGTTTCGGCGGGTGTGTCCCGTACTCGCGCGGGTCCGTATCGGCCCCGTACCGGCGAGGTGTCCGCGGGGCGCGGCCTGGGCCGCCCGGGGTGTCTCCGCACGCCGGGATGGGGTTTCCCAGACGGGAGATTCGTGTTTGGGACGGAGGTATTAAGGCTTTGTGTCCTAGTTCACATAGGCAAGCCTAACCAAATGAGTTAGTTTAGGTGTGCCTAACCTATGATAGTCTTCAGAAAGGTCGCACCCCCGTGTACGTATGCGTCTGCCGCGCGGTCACCGAGAACGAGGTGCACGACTGCATCTCGGCAGGGGCCAAGAGCGCGCGCCAGATCCGCGATGCCACGGGTGCCGGTGGCGACTGCGCTTCTTGCGTGCGCAAAATCTGTGCGATCCTAAAGCGGTCCGAAGATTTAATGCCGACCGCATAGCACGAGGAGCTCGCCATGCAGGGCGACAAGAAAATCATCGAACTGCTCAACGAGCAGCTGACCGCAGAGCTGACCGCGATCAACCAGTACTTCCTGCACGCCAAGATGCAGGAGAACTGGGGATACACCAGGCTGGCCAAATACACCCGCGAAGAGTCCATCGACGAGATGCGCCACGCGGAGAAGCTGACCGATCGCATCCTCTTCCTCGAAGGACTGCCCAACTACCAGAAGCTGGGCACCCTGCACATCGGCCAGACCGTCGCCGAGCAGCTTCGCGCCGACATGGACGTCGAGCTCGAGGTGGTCACCCGGCTGAAGCCGGCCATCATCCTGATGCGGGAGAAGGGCGACGCCACCTCGGCCCGCCTGTTCGAGGAGATCCTCGAGGACGAGGAGCGCCACATCGACTACCTGGAGACCGAGCTCGGTCTCATCGGGAGTCTGGGAGAGCAGCTCTACCTCGCTCGCTACGCCGAGCCGCCGTCGGCCTCCTGACGTGAATCGAGCAGAACACGCCCGCCAGATCCCTTCTGGTAGGGCGTGTTCTGTTTTGTCGGTCGATCCTTTGGTGAGCCTGTGCTTTCCAGGGACTTCCAATGCGGGAGACCTACTCCGCGGCCCTCGGCCGTTGCGGGATGACTATCCGGGATTTATCAGTGTTTGCCCAGGTCAATGGATAGGTCAACGACGAGTCAAACCGCGCGCTGTACCCGGGAAACGATCCCCTAAGGTCCTACGATCGCAACATGACCTGTGTACTACTCGCCGAGGATGACACCTCGATTTCCGAGCCACTGGCGCGAGCTCTGCGCCGCGAGGGTTATCAAGTAGAGGTGAGCCCTGATGGCCCGCAGGCTCTGGAGCGGGCGCTGTCAGGTGGCATCGACCTGATCGTTCTCGACCTGGGCCTGCCCGAGATGGACGGCCTGGAGGTGGCCCGGCGCATCCGCGCCGAAGGCCACGGAACTCCCGTGCTGATCCTCACCGCCCGTGTCGACGAGGTCGACACGGTGGTGGGCCTCGACGCCGGGGCCGACGACTATGTCACCAAGCCGTTCCGCCTCGCCGAGCTGCTGGCGCGCGTCCGCGCGCTGCTGCGGCGCGGCACATCCGAGACGCCCGTTGTCCAGGGCGTGCGCATCGACGCCGACTCCCGTCGCGCGTGGATGGGAGACAAGGAGCTGCATCTGACCACAAAGGAGTTCGACCTGCTGAGGGTCCTGGTCCGCGACGCCGGAAAGGTGGTTACCCGAGAGCAGATCATGCGCGAGGTGTGGGACACCAACTGGTGGGGGTCGACCAAGACCCTGGACATGCACATCTCGTGGCTACGCCGGAAACTCGGTGACGACGCCGCCAAGCCCCGATACATCACCACCGTTCGAGGAGTCGGCTTCAGGTTCGAGCGCGAGTAGGAGATGCGCCGCCGTCTGCTCTCCTCAACTCTCCTCGTCGCGGTCATCGGGGTGTTGCTGCTCGGCATTCCCCTCGGTGTGGCGGTCAACCGGCTCATCGAGGAGGAGGCGACCCAGGAACTCTCCTCCCATGCCAAAAGCCTGCTCGGGGAGGTCGAGTACGCCCGGATCCAGGACCAGCCCGTCGACGAGCAACAGCTGGAACGCAAGTATTCCGATCTCTACATCCAGATTTACGCGAAGGGGACTCCTCCCCAGGTGATAACGGTGGGCACCGAGCCCCCCGAGAGCCAGAAGATGACCGAGGACGCGCAGTCGGAGAACGGCGTGTACGTCGCGGTCAGCCGGGACAAGACGGGAGTGGAGCGTGAGGTCCGCGCGTGGTTGTTCCTCATCCTGGGACTAGCCGCCGCTGCCCTCGCGGTCGCGGTCGGGCTCGCCATCGTGCAGTCGCGCCGCCTGACGTTACCGCTCAGCGACCTTGCGATGATCGCTGAGCGGCTCGGGTCCGGTGACGCCAGACCGAGCAAGCACCGTTACGGCATCCAGGAACTCGACCGGGTGGCCGAGGTGCTCGACCGCAGCGCGACCCGCATCTCCGACCTCCTGGCCAGGGAGCGGGAGTTCGCGACCGACGCCTCCCATCAGCTCCGTACCCCGCTCACTGGCCTGACCATGAGACTTGAGGAGATCGTCGCCGCCGCCGACGAGCCGGGGATCGTGAAGGAGGAGGGCGAGGCCGCCATCGTGCAGGCCGAGCGGCTCACCGCTGTGATCGACGAGCTGCTGGCCACCGCCAGACGGCAGCGTCAGGCGCAGTCCGAGGTCGTCGAGCTCGACGTGCTGCTCGATCAGCAGTTCATCGAGTGGGGTCCGGCGTTCCGCAGGGCCGGGCGGCGGCTGAGCCTGGCCGGCACGCGCGGCCTCCAGGCGCTGGGCACCGGCGGCGGCATCGGCCAGGTGATCTCCACCCTGCTGGAGAACTCGCTGGAGCACGGTGGCGGCACGGTGACGGTGACCACCAGCGCCAGGGACAGGTCCATCGTGATCGAGGTCGCCGACCAGGGGAGCGGCATTCCCGACGACCTGGCTCCCAGGGTCTTCGAACGGAACGTGAGCGGGCGCGGCAGCACGGGTCTCGGCCTGCCCCTCGCCAGGGCGCTGGCCGCCGCCGACGGTGGACGCCTGGAGCTCGTACGGGCGCGCCCGGCGACGTTCGCGTTCTTCCTGCGCCAGGTGGGCGAGCCGGGCAGGAACCGCGTCGTACGCGGGCCCGCCTGAGCGCTCCCGCCTGAGCGTTCCCGCCGGGGCTCCGGGCGCGGTGGTCTTCGGCCGCGTGCGGGGGATGCGCCGACCGGGGCCGGGGGCGACGTACCGACGTCGGCCGGGGGCGTGTGGGGCTAACGCGGGCCGTGGGGCGGCGCGTTCTCCTCCGAGGTCTTGTTCAGGAGATACATGTGGCCGTTGACCTGGCTGTTCGGTGTCGCCGGCCGGCTCGGTGGCATGCCGGGGACGGCTTCGACCGGCCCGTCCGGCGGCGTGCCGGGCAGGAAGACCCACTTCTTGTACGACCAGAACCTGAACAGGGTGCCGAGGGCGGTGCCGGTGAGCAGGGCGATGTTGTAACTCAGCGCGTCCTGCAGACCCAGGGTGTAGGTCACGAAACCGATCACCAGCAGCGAGATCAGCAGGCCGATGCCGTTGAGGACGAAGAACAGGAAGTACTCGCGGGCCAGGCCGCTCTGCTCCCGGTGCCTGAACGTCCAGTAGCGGTTGCCGAGGTAGGCGAAGGTGGCCGCGACGATCGTGGCGAAGACCTTGGAGCTGAGCGGTCCCAAGCCGACGCCGAACCTCAGCAGGTTGGTGCCACCGGTGTCGATCACGAAGGCGACCGCGCCGATCGTCCCGAACTTCGCCAGCTCTCGCGCCAGCTCGGCGAGCCGCTGGTAGGCGTGTCGGAGAAACTCCACGTTTCCTGCACGGTCCTTTCGGGGGTCGGCTGCTGATCCGCCGCGTCGGATGACCTCGAACACTCTTCGGGCCAGGCTACCGGTGAGGAGGCGTGATCCGCGCGAGGTTGACCCGTTGATGTCCATAGCCACCAGCGGGGGCGTTTTCGGCAAATGTCGCATAACACCGGATAAATAGGGGGTATTGGCGTTACGCTGATCTCTCTGACCACGGGAAGTCCCTGAAACTTTCACCTCCCGTGATCGGTCCAGACGGACTGCCGTACGCGACGGCCACTACCCCGGGGATCAACCCTTGCGCCGCCGACTCCTCGCCTTGATCCTCGGTCTGTCGATGATGACCGGCTGCGGCGCGCGGAGCGACACGCCGGGTACCACCCCCGAGACCGGCCCGTCGCGCGAGGCGTCCGCCGGGGTGGAGCTCGCCGAGGCGTCCAAGGCCTTCGCGTTGCTGGGAAGGCTCGACAAGGCCTGGCGCGACCGGGACTGCGCGACCGTCGAGAGGCTCACCACCTGGGCGGAGAGAGCGCTGGGCGGTCGTGCCTGCGAGGCGACCCGGAACGGCCGCCCAGCCCCCGCCAGGAAGTCCTACGCCGACGTGGAGTTGTACCTGCCCGGCGTCGCCGGCCAGGACCGCTGGTTCGTCGCCCTGGCCCGCGAGCCCGACCCGGCCTACTTCCTGTTCCTCCAGGAGGACGGCGAGTGGCGGCTCGGCGCCGGTCCCATCCCGATCCTGGGCGAGATCCGCGAGCCGACCGAGGGCGCGGTACCCGCCGACGACCCCGACGCGGGGGTCAAGGCCCGTCTCGTGCCGCAGCGCTACCTGACCTACCTGACCGACCCGGTGGGGGTGAGCGGGGTGACCTTTCCCAAGGGCGACCCGGTCCGGGATCTCTTCGACGATCTGGTCAGGCGGCCGCTGAGCGTGCGGCCCGACCGCCTCACCGCCGACGTCCGCCTGCTCGTCGGCCCTCAGCGCGCGCTGCTGCTGCCCACCGGGGGCGCCCTGGTCATCCACGCCCTGGAGATCGAATACCGGCAGAGAGCCCGTCCGGGCCGTTCCTCCCTGGCCCGCCCCCTCTACGGCAGGGCCGACCTGCGCGGTTTCACCGGCAGGACCAGAACCGCGAAGCTGACCGGGACCGAGGTCGTGCTCGTCGCCACCGCGATCGGCGGCAGCGGCTCCACGCTCGCCACGACCGCCCTGCGCCGCGGCCTCGCCACCCTCACGGCGGACTGAGCGCCTCCGGACGGCCGCTCCCGGTCGCCGGCAGGCCCCTTCGCGGGTCCCGGCAGGTCGCTCTCGGGTCCGGGCGGGTCCCTCCACGGGTGTCCTGGCAGGTCGCCCTCGAGTCCGGGCGGGTCCCTCCGCGCGCCCCGGCAGGTCGCCCGCCGGCCGCCTGCCATCCGCCCGCCGCCTGGTCCCGTACCGCGTGACAGTAAACTTAACCGCTGTGAGCAGCCCTTCTTTGGCCAGTCCCATCGGACCCGTCGTCGGCGTGATCGGAGCGGGCCAGCTGGCCCGGATGACACAGCAGGCGGCCATCGCCCTCGGCATCGAGTTGCGGGTGCTGGCAAACTCGCCCGACGAGAGCGCCGCCCGAGTGATCGCCGACGTGCGTCTGGGCGACTACCGGTCCCTGGCCGACCTGCGCGATCTCGCCAAGGGATGTGACGCGGTCACCTTCGACCACGAGCACGTGCCCACCGAGCACGTCCGGGCCCTGGCCGAGGACGGCTTCGCCGTGCACCCCGGGGCCGGCGCGCTCGTCCACGCCCAGGACAAGGCCGTGATGCGCGAGCGGCTGACCGCGATCGGCGTGCCCTGCCCGCCCTGGCGGCGGGTCGAGACGGCCGCCGACGTCGAGGAGTTCGCCGCGGAGAACGGCTGGCCGGTCGTGCTCAAGGCGGTCCGGGGCGGCTACGACGGGCGCGGCGTCTGGGTCTGCCGCTCCGCGGACGACGCGACCGAGGTCCTGGCCTCCGGCGTGCCGCTGATGGCCGAGGGGTTCGTGCCGTTCGAGCGGGAGCTCGCCGTGCTGGTCGCCAGGTCGCCGCACGGGCAGGGCGTCAGCTACCCGGTGGTGGAGACCGTCCAGCGCGACGGCATCTGCGTCGAGGTGCTCGCCCCCGCTCCCGGCCTCGACCCCGAGTGGGCCGCGGTGGCCCAGCGGATCGCCCTGACCATCGCCAAGGAACTGGGCGTGACCGGGCTGCTGGCCGTGGAGATGTTCGCCACCTCCTCGGGGCTGGTGGTGAACGAGCTGGCCATGCGCCCGCACAACAGCGGCCACTGGACGATCGACGGGGCCCGCACCTCCCAGTACGAGCAGCACCTGCGCGCGGTCCTCGACCTCCCGCTCGGGTCGCCCGCGCCGACCGCCCCCGTGGTGGTGATGGCCAACCTCCTGGGTGGTGACGACCCGGAGATCTTCTCCCGGTACGAGCACGTGATGGCCCACGATCCGGGAATCAAGGTCCACTTCTACGGCAAGGAGGTGCGGCCGGGGCGCAAGATCGGTCACGTCACCGCGATGGGCACCGACCTGGACGAGGTCCGCGCGCGTGCCCGGCACGCCGCCGTCTACCTCACCGAGGGAAGATACACCTGAGCCTGCGGACCGGCCGGTCCGTTCTTCCGGCGCCTCGAAGGCACCGGACCGCCGAGAATCCCCGCACCGGCGTGGACCACGGCACCACCGCGAACGCGCGCGGCCCCGGGGCCGCGAGGCAAGGAGAAGTGATGACCACCGTCGGCATCGTCATGGGCAGCGACTCCGACTGGCCGGTGATGAAACTCGCCGCCGAGGCGCTGGCCGAGTTCGGGGTGGCGTTCGAGGCCGACGTGGTCTCCGCGCACCGCATGCCCGAGGAGATGATCGCGTACGGCGCGGAGGCGGCAGGGCGTGGACTGAAGGTGATCATCGCGGGTGCCGGGGGAGCCGCTCACCTGCCGGGCATGCTCGCGTCGGTGACCCCGCTGCCGGTGATCGGTGTCCCCGTCCCGCTGAAGTATCTCGACGGCCTCGACTCTCTCCTGTCGATCGTCCAGATGCCAGCGGGGGTCCCTGTCGCGACCGTCGCCGTCGGGGGCGCCCGCAACGCGGGCCTGCTGGCCGTGCGGATCCTCGCCGCCGCCGACGAGGGGCTGCGGGGGAAGATGGAGGCGTTCCAGCTCGCTCTCAAGGAGCAGGCCCACGCCAAGGGCGCGAGACTTCGGGCCGAGGCCGCCCAGCTCGGCGCCTGATATCACCACTTTTGACCGATGGCTTGACGGCATCGCGGATAGATGAGGGCGCGAGGGGAAGGGGAAAATCTTCGAATATCTTGGAGGTTGAGAATCATGAGGAACGCTATCCGCGCCGTCCTCGGACTCACGATGGCGGTGCTGGCGGTGTGGGGAAGTCTGGGCGCGGGTGAGGGCGGCAAGCCCGTCGACTCCGCGGTGAGTTCCGTGTCGGCGCGCTAGCCCCTGGGACCTTTGACCTCGGCGCCGGCCCCTGCGCCTCCGGCCTCGTACGCCCGGACGAGTTCCGTGGCCGCCTCCGGCGTCGTGAGGCTCGGTCGCCGCTGACGCCGCGCGGTCTGCCGGACGGGTCGCCGCGCTGGGCACGCGCCCGGCGCTTTTGTCGTTGCGGACGTCGCGGGCGGTCCGGATACTGTCTTCGTGGAGCCGCCGCCGTCCATGGAGCCGCCGCCGTCCATGGAGCCGGTGCCGTTCGTGAAGCCCCGGTGCCATCCGTGGGGCCCGATGCCGTTCGCGGAGCCGTCGCCGGAGGGCATCTCACGGGTCACCCCCGGGCCGTGCGAGGGCATGCCGGCGTCACGGGGCGATCCGCTCGAAGACTCCGCCCACCGGGCGACCGCCGACACAGCGAAGGTGAGACGACGTGGAAGCAGACCTCAGCAAGGCCGTCTGGCGCAGGGCGACTCCAGAGGGGGACGACGGCGGCAACTGCGTCGAGGTGGCCGTGGTCGACGCTCCCGCGGAGGGTCACAAGGCCGGTTCGGGCTCTCTTTACGTATTGCGCGATTCCAGGAATCCCGACGGGCCGAAGCTGTTCTTCACCCGCTCGGAGTGGGACGCCTTCGTCGGGGGCGTGAAGCTCGGCGAGTTCGACAACTGACCGGGCGGGACCGGGACGGGCAGAAGGCCTCCCTAGGGTACGGGGGCCTTCTCACCGGGCGTCTCCGGGGACTTTCCCCGATGGCCGCGATCGGGTCGCGTACCGGGCCGACCTGGCGAAAGACGCGGCGCCCACGGGGTTCACCCTCCCGGCCGCCGGTTTCTCGCCAGGGTAAAGGTCCTTTTGTCGAACGCACAGGAAGAAGTGGTTTCGCGAGGTGACTCGCATTCGTCACAACGGGATCGGTCTTACCGTAATAACCCTCAAAAACGTTCTATAGCTAACTTAGAAGCGATTAGGCCTTTTTGTGGCGGTATGTCCCATATCGTAGTAATTGTCATATCCGCGAGATTACTGCGAAAGGGGGCGTCCTCATGGGTATCTCGATGTTCCCGGGAGGGGGCTGGCCCGCCCACGATCCGTACTGGCGCCATCGCCGTCGCCGTCGTCGCCGCTGGCGTCGCTGGTATCGCTGGGACCACTGGTGAGGTCCGGTGAGGTCTGGAGTCGGTGACGTGAGAAGGTCACGGTGACCGATGTGTCCCTGAGAAGTCGACGCTTACCCGACGGGTTCCCGGTATCGACCGGGAACCCGTTGTCATGTCCAGGGACGCGCGAAAGGCGCGGTGCGCGAACGAACGGCTCGGTGCGCGAGGGCGGGCCGGCTCAGGGGCGGCCCAGGGCGCGGTAGTGCCAGCCGGAGGCCCGCCAGGTCTCGGCGTCGAGGGCGTTGCGACCATCGACGATCTTGCGGGAGGCCACCACGGAACCCAGCTCCTCGGGATCCATGGCGATGAACTCCTGCCACTCGGTCAGCAGCAGCACGACGTGGGCGTCCTTGGCCGCGTCCAGGGCGGAGGCACCGTAGGAGAGCCCGGGATGGGCCTTGCGGGCGTTCTCCTGGGCGACGGGGTCGTAGACGGTGACCCGGCCACCCTGTTCGCTGATCTTGACGGCGACGTCCAGGGCGGGCGAGTCGCGGATGTCGTCGGAGTTGGGCTTGAACGCGGCGCCGAGCACCGCGACCGTGCAGCCCCGGAAGGAGCCCCCGGCCAGCTCGCGGGCCAGGTCGACCATGCGGGCACGGCGGCGCATGTTGATCGCGTCGACCTCCCGCAGGAAGGTCAGCGCCTGGTCGGCGCCGAGCTCGCCGGCCCTGGCCATGAAGGCCCGGATGTCCTTGGGCAGGCAGCCGCCGCCGAAGCCGAGGCCGGGGTTCAGGAACTTGCCGCCGATGCGGTCGTCGAAGGACAGCGCCAGGGACAGCTGCTTGACGTCGGCGTGCGCGGCCTCGCAGACCTCGGCCATCGCGTTGATGAAGGAGATCTTCGTGGCGAGGAAGGCGTTGGCGGCCACCTTGACCAGCTCGGCCGTGGGGTAGTCGGTGATGACCATCGGGGTGCCCATCTCCAGCATGGAGGCGTACACCTCCCGCATGATCTTCTCGGCCCTGTCGGAGGCGACACCGAGCACGATCCGGTCGGGGTGCAGGGTGTCCTTCACCGCGAAGCCCTCCCGGAGGAACTCCGGGTTCCAGGCCAGCTCGGCGCCCACGCCGATGGGTGCCAGCCGGGCCAGCTTGTCGGCGAGGCGCTGCGCGGTGCCGACCGGGACGGTCGACTTGCCGACGATCAGGCACTCGCGGTCCAGGTGGGGGGCGAGCGACTCGATCGCGGCGTCCAGGTAGGACACGTCGGCCGCGTACTCTCCCGGCTTCTGGGGGGTGCCCAGGCACAGGAAGTGCACGTCACCGAAGGCCGCGGCCTCCTCGTACGAGGTGGTGAAGCGCAACCGGCCGTTGGCCAGGTTGCGCCGCAGGATCTCCTGCAGACCCGGCTCGTAGATGGGCAGATCGCCGGCCCGCAGGCGGTCGATCTTCTCCGCGTCCACGTCGAGGCTGAGGACTTCGAAGCCCAGCTCGGCCATGCATGCGGACGTCGTCGCACCGAGGTATCCGGTTCCCACCATTGTCAGGCGGTAGGCCACTGGTGCTCCTTTCGGTTCTGCCCAATTCTTTGCCGACAGGGTACCGGCATCTGGCGCTTCCACTTTGCCACCTGCGCAAACGCCGGAGTACATATCACATGGGGTGGAGCGCTCCAGGTTTTGTTGGACGTCCTAGTATTTGCCCATGAGCTACCCTCTCTACGCACTGCCCGAGGAGCACGAGATGCTCCGCGAGACGGTCCGGGCCCTCGCCGACGAGAAAATCGCCCCTCGCGCCGCCGAGGCCGACGAGACGGCGGAGTTCCCGGCGGACAGCTACAAGGCGCTCGTCGCGGCGGATCTGCACGCCGTGCACATCCCCGAGGAGTACGGCGGTGCCGGAGCCGACGCCCTCGCGACGGTGATCGTCATCGAGGAGGTGGCGCGGGCCTGCGCCTCGTCCTCGCTGATTCCCGCCGTCAACAAGCTCGGCACCGTCCCGCTGCTGCTCTCGGCCTCCGAGGAGCTCAAGCAGCGCTATCTCACGCCGGTCGCGCGGGGCGACGCGATGTTCTCGTACGCGCTCTCGGAGGCCGAGGCGGGCAGCGACGCCGCCGCCATGAAGACCCGCGCGGTCCTCGACGGCGATCACTACGTGCTCGACGGCGCCAAGATGTGGATCACCAACGCCGGGGTGTCGGAGTACTACACGGTGATGGCCGTCACCGAGCCGGGCGCCGGGGCGAGGGGCATCTCCGCGTTCGTCGTGGAGAAGGGCGACGAGGGCGTCAGCTTCGGGGCCAAGGAGCGCAAGCTCGGCATCAAGGGCTCCCCGACCCGCCAGGTCATCCTGGAGAACGTGCGGATCCCCGCGTCCCGGATGATCGGCGAGCCCGGCACCGGTTTCAAGACCGCCCTGGCCACCCTGGACCACACCCGCATCACCATCGCCGCCCAGGCGCTCGGCATCGCCCAGGGCGCGCTGGACTACGCGATCGGCTACGTCAAGGAGCGCAAGCAGTTCGGCAAGGCCGTCGCCGAGTTCCAGGGTGTCCAGTTCATGGTCGCCGACATGGCCATGAAGCTGGAGGCCGCCCGCCAGCTCACCTACGCCGCCGCGGCCAGGTCCGAGCTGGCCATGCACGGCGAGCCGCAGAAGGACCTCACCTTCCTCTCCAGCGCCGCCAAGTGCGCCGCCTCCGACGCCGCCATGGAGATCACCACCGACGCCGTCCAGCTCCTGGGCGGGTACGGCTACACCAGCGACTACCCGGTCGAGCGCATGATGCGCGACGCGAAGATCACTCAGATCTACGAGGGGACGAACCAGATCCAGCGCATGGTGATGGCCCGCCAGCTCCTGAAGTAGGCGCCTGAACAGCAAGAACCCGGTCCGGAGAAAGCTCCCGGACCGTCGAACGCCTCGTGTGCGTTGTCGCGGCCCCGGGCGGCCGGATTCGTCCGCCCGGACTCGACGTCGTAGAAATGGGCGACGATCGGGGCGCCGTTCGGCAACGCGTCCCGGCAGCCGCGCAGCTGCCGGGGCAGGGACAGGGTGGGATCTTGCTGATCGTCGGTGGAGGTACGCCCGAGCCAGGCCACCGCCGGCGGGATCCCGCAGGAAGTGCGCCAGCGCGCGGTGCGGATGGTCTTTGAGGTTCGCTAGTGCTGTGACCGAAAACGTTCACCGGAGGTGGCCCATGCCATCCGCCACGGCACCAGGACCTGTTTCTCGGCTCCCTTCCCGCCACTAGCATCGAGTCCCGTGATCGTATGGCTCAACGGCACCCACGGCGCGGGCAAGACGACGACCAGTGCGCTCGTGCAGCAACTGATCCCGGATTCACGGGTGTTCGACGCCGAGAAGGTCGGCGAGACACTCATGGACATCACGCCGGGGCTGCCCGCGACGGACAACTTCCAGCACTGGCCGCCGTGGCGGCCACTCGTGGTCGAGACCGCCCGCCGCGTACTCGACTACACCGGCGGCACTCTGGTGATGCCCATGACCGTCCTGGTAGAGCAGTACTGGCGCGAGATCAGCACGGGCCTCGCCCAGCATGCCATTCCGGTACGGCACTTCGTCCTCCACGCCGACCAGGACACCCTCCGCGGGCGCATCGAGGGGGACGCTCTTCTTGGCCCCTCCCCCTTCCGTCTCAAATACCTTGAGCCCTACGCCGAGGCGGCCCGCACGTGGCTTCACGGCGAGGCCGAAGTCGTCGACACCACGCACCTCACGCCCGCCCAGGTCGCCTTACAGATCGCAGAGGCCGTCAAAAGTTGAGGCCCGCCCCCATGTGAAAACCGTGCACCCCGATGAACGTTTCCGGTCACAGCACCAGCAGCTAGCCGAGATGGAAAAGGCCCCAGGCCCTATCGCCAGGAGAAGCCACCGGGCCAGCCCCTGACGCTACTCGATCTTGATCTGGTCGTTGAGGAGGTCCGGCCTGAAGGTTGTTTTCCTGCTGTGATCACCACGGGCTGTCACGCCGGGTGGGCGGGATTCCGCGGGCCGCGGGTCGCCTCTCCAGGTCGTCGCAGCGGTTGATGCCGGTCAGGCCGACCCGGGCAGGGCGTGTAGCCGCGTCAGGGCGCTGGTGATCTGCTTGTCCAGGGCCATTGGTCGGGGCCGGCCGGGACCCGCCACGGCGGTCATCGCCGTGGCGGGCACCGTTGAAGGCCATGACAGCTCACTCCGGCACGTTCCCCGCCGGGCCGCCCACGGTGAACGGGGTGGTGACGCCCTCGTACATCAGGTGGGCGGTGAGTCCTTCGGAGGCGTGCGGCAGGTTGTGGCAGTGGTCCATCCACAGACCCGGGTTGTCGGCGACGAAGGCGATCTCGTACGTCTCGCCCGAGCCGACCTCCAGGGAGTCCACCCACCAGGGGCTTCCGGTGGCGGGCACGCCGTCGCGGCTGAGCACCACCGCGTGATGGCCGTGCAGGTGCATGGGATGGGCCTCGCCGCTGTGGTTGGAGACACGCATCCGCACCACGTCGCCCTCCCTCACGTGGAACATCGGCACGTCGGGGTAGAGCCCGCCGTTGATGGTCCACCACAGTCCGGGGACGCCGTCCAGGAAGCCGGGGCGGCGTCCGATGTCGTAGTTGAAGCGCCGGTTCGGCGCGGCGGGGTCGAAGGCGAGCCGCGCCGGGGTGCCGTAGGTGAGCGGGTCCAGCGTCGCCGCCGGGCGGGGAAGCGGAGGCAGGTCGTACGACTTCGAGCCGAGCACGACGCCGGCCGGCCCGCCGAGGTGGACCCGCACCGGCGAGCCGTCCGCCGGCATGGTCACCTCCAGGTCGGTCCGCCCGCCGGCGGCCACCGCCACGGCGGTGTCCCGCACCGGCGCGGGCCCGTTGAGCTCCGTGCCGTCCACGGCGGCGAGCCGGAAGGGGGCGCCGCTCACCCAGGCCTGCATGACGCCGTACTCGGTGTTGATCACCCGCACCCGGGCCCGCGCGCCGGGCGGCGCCTCGACGCGGACGTCACCCTCGTACCCGTTGATCGTGCGCACCCCGCGATACAGGTGGGACAGCGCCACGACGTCGACCCTCTTGCCCGCACCGGAGGCCGGCGTGACCACGAGCGCCCCCAGCAGGCCGCCGCGCACCTGCTCGTGCGACATCTGGTGGGAGTGGTACCAGAAGGTGCCCGCCTGGTCGGCGACGAACCGGTAGGTGAACTGCTCGCCGACGCCGACCGCGTCCTGGGTGACCCCGGCCACGCCGTCGGCGGCGTTGGGCACGTCCACGCCGTGCCAGTGCAGGGTGATGCCGCCTGGCACCGACTCGTTGACCAGCCGGACCTCGACCAGTTGCCCCTCGACCGCGCTGACGGTCGGGCCGGGGGAGGCGCCATTGAGGGTGTACCCGTCGAAGTCACGGCCGGACGGCAGGCGGAACCGCTGCTTGCGGGCGACCATGGTCACGGCGACGTCCGCCGGATGCTTGGCGTCGGCGGCCAGCTGGGTGACGTCACGCGCGGTCCCGCTATGGGCGGCGTGCCCGCCGTGGGCCGAGGAGCCGCCCGGCCCGCCGCCGTAGTCGGCGTACCCCATGTCCGTGAGCGAGTACGCGTCCGGCATCAGGCTGTCCTGCCAGAGCCAGAGCAGCGGCCCGAGCACGGCCACGGTGGCGGCACTCGCGAAGGCCAGACGACTCCTGCGCATGTCAGCTGTGGGCCGCGGGCTGTGCTTCCCGCGTGGCCGGTACCTGTGCGGCCGCCTTGAGCCGCGCCGCGTGCAGCGCCGCGGCGAACAGGAGCAGCGCGTTGATCCCGTGGACGGCGCCCATGAGCGGGATGTTGCCGCCCATGATGCCGAAGGTGACCTGGAGCACGACGAGCAGGAGCACCAGCCCGGCCGCCTTCACCGCGCCGGGGACCTTCGCCCAGAAGGAGCAGATCAGCAGGATCAGCGCGAGGGCCGGGATGGCGAACATCCCGTTGAGCCCGTGCACGACCAAACCGAAGACCTCGATGAAGGGCACCTCACCGCTCTCCGCGAGCGTCTTGTCGAGCACCCCGCCCTGCCCGATGAATACGCTGAGCCCGGCCTCGAACCACACCGCCGCCGCCGCCTGCACGGCCACTTCGACGGCGATCAGATAGGCCAGAACCTTGTAGACGTGTTTCACACGTTCCCTTTCCATACCGCTGATATGGGTGCGCTTTTCGCCTCACCGGGGGAGTAGTCCCGATCTTTCCCGGGCATGCAAAATGCATCGATCGCGCTGAAAGTTCGATTTCCGTGCGAAACGCCGCTAATCCCCCTATAGGGGAGCTTAGCAATATGTCGTACCAGAACTCCCGGCAGCCGCAGCCGCGGCTGCGGCTTGGGCGGCGTGCAACTGCCGTACTTTTTTGGTAAGGCGCTGGTCAGAGGGGTCAAGGTCAGCTGATTGGCCCGTCAGCAGCGCGGGTGCATATAAGCGTTCTACGCAAAATTCCACACAACACTGGAGTGTGATCCGTTTCATAAATCCTTTACTTCCGCCCGGTACGCCTGCCTTGGACGTCGGCCAGGTCGCCCCTTTTGGCCAGGCTGGCCAGGGTGCGCGGGGCGTGCTCACCCCTGCATCGGCCGCGAGGATCTGCTCTATGCTCTCGATCCGCATTGTGAAGATCTGCGGACCCAGGGGCGCCGCGTGTCCTCTCCCCTGCCTCCCAGGAGCACTTCCTCGTGCATTCGCTGCCCGACGCCCTCACCAGCACGTTCCAAGACGCGCTGGTGTGCTCCTGCATCGGGCTCACCAAGGACGAGCGGGCCCGTCTCCTGCATGCCGGCGCGAACGGCACCCTGGGCATCACCGCCGGCCTGACGTACCCGGACAAGGCAGAGCGCGCCCGCCGCGACCCGCGCGTCGCCCTGCCCTACACCGGTGAGGCGGCGGCCGTGCTCGTCCAAGGCCGCGCCGCGGTTCGCGACGCCGATCTGCAGGCCAACACCGACCGCTTCGTCCGTCATACGCTCGCCAAGACCTCTTCCGGGTTCTCCAGGCGCCGTGGTTCCTGCTCAAGCAGCTGACCTGGTACTTTGCCCGCATCTACATCGTGATCAGCCCTTAGGGGTTCGTCGCAGCCATGTGCACCTGTTCGAGATCGCAGCCAAGCGTTGCGGGCATCTCGGGGATTCCCGGTCGGTGGTCGCCGCCCACGGGCAGGATCCCCTCGTGACGATTCAGGTGTCGGTGTGCGGCCCGCGCGACTGCACGGGTGAGGACGCGTCCAACGCCCGCGAGGTCGGCCGGTTGCTGGCGGAGCGCGGTGCGGTGGTGATCTGTGGTGGCTACAGCGGAGTCATGGCCGCCGTGGCGGCCGGTGCCCGGTCGGCGGGCGGGACGGTGGTCGGCATCCTGTCCCGGGCGGACATGGAGGAGGCCAATCCGGATCTCTCCATCGTGCTCCCGACAGGTCTCGGGGAGGCGCGGAACACCGTCATCGTCAACTCGGGTGATGCCGTGATCGTCGTGGGCGGGTCGTGGGGCACCCTCTCCGAGCTGGCGTTCGCGATGCGGCACGGCCGTGTCCCCGTGGTCCAGCTCGGCGGCTGGCGGATCCTCGACCACGAGGGACATCCGGTCTCCGGCGTCAGGCACGTCTCGTCTCCGGAGGAGGCGCTGGCGGCTACCGGGCTCTGGCCTGACCACTGACCTCTCCGGATCGGGATCTGGACAACGGGAGGTGGGGCAAGGGCCGTCGACCGCCGGGGGCGGGGTGACCGGGTCATGATCTTGGGTTTTTCCCTGTTCGGCCGCTGTTCCGTCAAGAGGCGAACTCCTGAATGGGGCCGGATGCGGTCCGGAATTTCTTGACGGCGCGACAGGAGTAAGACGGAAAGGGGAAACGGTCCCTCGGCTGGCAGGTGGGCGACGGGTCCAGGACTCATGCAAATCTGACCGCCGACATCCCGCCTCGCGTTACGAGAAAGCCACGATGCCAAATCTCCCGGGTCACGGAGACGGCCTTTTCTGTTTCCGGTGCATCCAAGTGGATGAGTGATGCCGCAAAAGGGAGGCCTCATGCGTGGAAAAGCACCATCAGTGGCGACCGGAGTGATCGGGCTGACATTACTCGCCCTGGTTTCCGGTTGTGTCACGCCGTCGGCCCCGTCCTCCGCCACTGCCACGGCAGCGACCACACCCGTCGCGGCCGGCACGGCGCCGCCGGTCGTGTTGAGAGGCGGGCGGGCGAGCTTCGAACCTCCCGCCGGGTGGACCTGGAAACGCTGCCGGCACCAACCCGCCGATTGTGTCGATTTGAACCATTCCAGCCTGGCCGAATACAACGCACCGATCATGGTCGGCATCAGCACTCCGATAGAAGGCATGCCGACCGACCTCTACCTCAGGCGGAAACCCCCTGGCCTTCCCGAGGAGATGCGCATGTCATGGCGGCAGACGAAGATCGATGGTCTGCCTGCGCTCAGATTCGAAGACCTCGGCGGTACCGACGGCAGCATCTCGCTCTACGGCTACACGCGCGGCGGCGACAGGGTCAGTCTGAACTGCTTCCTGCACGAGCATGACGTGAGAATCCGGCAGGCCTGCGACCATGTGGCCGCCACCCTCAAAATCAACGATTGACCACGGATGTTCGCGGGTCCCGCCAGGTGTGTCGTGGGGCATGTCTCGCGAGTCGCCGGGCCGAAGGCGAGTACGGCGATCGGCGCTCCCACCTGTGTCAGGTGAGTCCCGAGAACGGGCCCGATCAGGTCACCGGGCCGGGCCTGAGGCGCCGCGAACGGGCCCGGTGGAGTGCGCGGGCATACTGGGGACGTGCCACGACGTGATCCACGGTCCCGAGCCCGTTCCGCGCCCGACACCTCATGCCCGTGCGGGCTGCCCGCGAAGTACGGGGACTGCTGCGGGCGGCTGCACCGCGGCGAGGTGTCCGCGACGACGGCCGAGGCGCTGATGCGGTCGCGGTTCAGCGCCTTCGGCGTCGGGGACGCCGGGTATCTTCTCCGCACCTGGCATCCGTCGACGCGTCCACCGGCTGTCGAGCTCGACGGCTCGGTCCGGTGGACCCGCCTGGAGGTGCTGGAGACGACCGGCGGCAGTTCCTTCCACACCGAGGGCACCGTCCGCTTCCGCGCCCACTACGTCGAGCGCGGCGAGGCGGGTCACATGGAGGAGCACAGCCGCTTCGCCAGGCACGCGGGCGACTGGGTGTACGTCGGAGCGCTCTAGGAACCGCGTCTCACAACGTCGGGGCGCTCTGAAAACCGCTTTGAAAGCGATGTTTCACCACGTCAAGGCCGTACTGGTCACGCCGGACCCTCGTGAGAGGAACCCCTGCGTCAGGCCCACGGAAACACCCGGTCTCCTCGCCACTTTCAACGTATAGCGGACAGGGGGGCTTGCGGCAAGACCCCGGTGACGGTCCAGAATTCGGGGCCGTGAGCCGAACCGGCACACGGCGGACGGGGATGGACGCGTGTGCGGCTCACGTCGACCATGCCCCGGCCGATCGTGGCCGCGGCTCTCGCGAGGAGCGAGAAGCGAAGAGGGGGAGTTTCGATGCGTGTTCTGCTGTCGACGATCGGGTCGCGCGGTGACGTCCAGCCTGTGGTGGCGCTGGCGGTGCGGTTGAGGGAGCTTGGCGAGGAGGTCCGGGTGTGCGCACCCCCCGACTTCCGCGACTGGATCGACGGTCTCGGGATCCCGTTCACCCCCCTCGGCCCCGAGTTGCGCTCGACAGGGAAGGCCGACCCGGCGGCGGCCCCGCCCTCGCCCGAGCAGCGGCGCCGGATGGTGGAGGCCTCGATCGCCGACCAGTTCGAGACGCTGTCGGCGGCGGCCGAAGGCTGCGACGCCATCCTGGCGGGCGGATACCTGGTGGTGGCCGCCCGCTCGGTGGCTGAACGGATGGGGATCCGCTACGTCTTCGCCGGCTACTGTCCGACAGCCCTGCCCTCCCCGCATCACGCGCCGCCGCCCCTGCCGATGCCGGGAGCCGTACCGGCGGACGGCACGGCCGACAACCGCGCGCTCTGGGAACAGGACGCACAACGCTGGAACGGCGTCTTCGGCGCCGCTCTCGACTCCCATCGGGCCTCTGTCGGCCTGGCCCCGGTCGACGACGTGCGAGGCCACATGTTCACCGACCGGCCCTGGCTGGCCGCCGACCCGACGCTGGGACCCTGGCCCGAGTCCGGGGACCCGGACGTGGTCCAGACGGGCGCCTGGATCCTGCCGGACGAGCGCCCGCTCTCCGCGGAGCTGGAGGCCTTCCTCGACGCCGGTGAGCCACCCGTCTATTTCGGCTTCGGCAGCATCCGCGCTCCGCAGGACCTCGTCAAAACGATGATCGAGGCGGCCCGCGCGCTCGGCCGCCGCGCGGTCGTGCTCCGAGGGTGGGCGGACCTGGCGCCGCTGGACGACGAACCCGACTGCCTGTCCATCGGGGAGGTGAACCAGCAGCTGCTCTTCCGGCGGGTCGCCGCCGTCGTGCACCACGGCGGCGCGGGCACCACGACCGCGGCCGCGCGAGCCGGGGCACCCCAGGTCGTCATCCCCCAGCAGTTCGACCAGCACTACTGGGCACGGCGAATCGACGACCTCGGAGCCGGGACCGCGCACGCGCCCGGCGCGCCGGCCACGGATTCACTGACCGAGGCTCTCGGTCACACCCTCCGGCCGGACGTGGCGGCCCGTGCCCGGTCCCTCTCCGGCGCGGTGCGCACCGACGGCGCGGACGTCGCCGCGCGGCTGCTGGTGGCAGCGGACGCGCACAGCTCATCCTGAAAAAGGTTCCGGGAGGTTCTCCGGGGTGGATGCCGACCCGGTAAAAGCCCGGAGACCCGGCCAGGAAGGGTGCTTCCCGGCCGGGTCCCCGTGCATCTCGGAAGGGCCGTGCCTCCGCGGGCAGGAGGCCCCCGCCTGCTGCCTGCGAAGGCGCCGCCGTGCTCGAAACACGCTTGGCTGACGCGCCGCCGTGTTCGAAGACGTACCGGGCACGGCGCCTAGCTGTAGACGCCGAACTCCCAGAGCGAGTAGCCGTACGCCGTGCCGCGCTGGGTGAGGTTCACCCGGACGTACCTGGCCGACGCGTTGAGGTCGACGGAGTCGAACCCGCCGTCGCCGGTCGTGGTCGAGTGGACGGTGGTCCAGGTCGAGCCGTTGGTGGAGGTCTGGATCTGGTACGCCCTGCCGTACGCGCCCTCCCAGCCGAGCTGGACATGCCTGATCGCGGTGGTCGCGCCGAGGTCCACCTGGATCCACTGCGGGTCGGCCCACTCGCTGGCCCACCGGGAGGTGAAGCTGCCGTCGGTGGCCCGGTTCGCGGTGAACGGGCCGCCGTCGCCGGTCGCCTGGTAGGAGGAGGCGGTGGTCGGCTTGCCGAGGGCCACGTTGGTCCCGGCGACCGTCGGCGGGACGACGCGGAACGACCGCTGCTCGATGCCCGCGTTGCCGTGCCCGTCGAAGGCGTACACGTACACCTTCCACACGCCCATCTGCTCCGGCGCGGTCACGGTGAACCTGCCGGGGCCGGTCTGGACGAACCTGACGTTGTCGAAGCCGCGGTTGCCGTTGATGTGCTTGTTGCTGAACATCAGGTTGTAGCGGATCAGGTCGCTGTTCGGGTCGGTCGCGGCGACCTCGACGGTGAAGGTCTTCCCGGCCTGGACTGCGGTCTGCGAGCCGACCGTCATCGAGGTGATCTCCGGGGGAGTGTTCGCCGAGGGCTGCCCGGTGTAGGCCGCCTTGAGCGCGTGGTAGCCGTGCCTGCGCCAGCCGCCGGTGGTGGTGTTGAGCCACACCCCGCCGAAGTCGTTCTCCAGGCCGTAGTGGAACTCGGTCGCGCCGAGCGCGACGCCGGGGTGGCCCTTGATCGCGTTCCAGCTGGCGGTGTACTGGTCCCGCTTCTGCAGGTCGGTCGGCTCGTCGGGGACGCCGTTGACGTCGTCGGGCACCTCCCACTCGCCGTCGGGCCCGGCCTCGGTGACGATGTACGGCTTGGTGTACCCGCCGCTGATCCAGTCCGGCTTGACGGTGTGGATGGCGCCGTAGGAGTTGACCGCGAGCAGGTCGAGGGCGGGGGAGTGGGCCTTGTAGTAGGTCCAGGCGTGGGTGTAGGCGTCGGTGGAGGTGACCGGGTGGTCGGGGTCGGCGGCGTGGATCGCCTGCGCCACCTCGTTGACGAACTTCGCGTACGCCACCCGCCGCTGCTCGACCACGTCGGCCGGCAGGCCGTGGTCCTGCATGGTGAGGATGACCTCGTTGCCGACGTCCCACATGAGCACGCCCTGGCGGCCCTTGAGGGCGTTCACCCTGGCGACGATCTCGTTCTTCACGCTGTTCTTGTACGCGGTGTCGTTGACGTAGTCGGCGCCCTGGTTGAGCCAGTGCCCGACGATGACCTTGATGCCCTGCTGGGCGGCCCTGTCGAGCAGCGCGGGGGTGTGGGTGTCGTCGACGCCCCAGGTGCGGATCGTGTTGACGCCCATGTTCTTGAGGTCGCGCATGTAGCCGTCGGCCGCGGCCTGCGGCGGGCCGTAGGTCAGGCCCTTGACCACGTACGGGGCGCCGTTCACCTGGAGCTGCCAGTTGCCCTGCGAACCGGTCACCCTGACCGTGCTCGGCCCGGCGGGGGTCGCCGGGTCGGTCATCGCGGCGGGGACGGTGCCGGCCTGCCTGGCGACCGAGATCCGGTCCACGCTGAGCACGCCGCCGGAGGTGGTGGCGGCGGTCGGCGTCGTGGTTCCCGCGAGCGCGTTGGGCAGCGAGCCGCCGATGGCGAGGTCGAGGCGGAGGTAGAAGCCGTGGTGCAGGGCCGCCCGCCACGCGGTGACGCCGACCTGGCTCTGGCGCACGACCCAGGTCTGCCTGCCGTCGAGGTAGAAGCGGATCTCCTCGTCGGTCTTGGTGCGGTCGATGACCTGCGCGTACTCGTGGTAGCCGGTCTGGCAGCCGTCGCAGGTGGCGAAACCGCTGGTGCGGCCGTTGTACTCGTTGCACACGCCCTCGGGCGCGGTGCCGCAGTGCAGGGTGTTGGCCAGCTGGCCGCGGCCGTTGACGCCGGTCATGATGTCGGTCTCGCCGACGGACGGCCAGTTGGTGTAGTTGCCCCGGTAGGCGGCGCCCGTCGCGCGGAAGCCGGGCCAGTAACCCAGGGCGTTCGCGACGTCGGGCTGCTTGAGCCGGGCGCTGAACCTGAGCAGCTCGCCCGGCTGCGGCGCGAAGTCGGTGCGCTGGGTCTCGATCCGGCCGGAGGTCCAGTTGCCCGCGCCGTCCTTGATCGCCTTGATGTTCAGGTTGCCGGTGCCGTCGAGGGAGACGTTGGCCGTCGAGGCGCTCATGGTCTCGACCTCGCCGGTGCCCCAGTTCGCGGCGCCGCCGGGGTAGGAGGTGCCGGTGCGCAGGATCCAGTCGGTGGCCGAGGGGGAGGTGCCGGCCGCTCCGTTGAAGTCGTCCTTCCACACCTCGGTCCAGGTGCCGGGCTCCTCCGGCTCCTGGGGGTCGCCCGTGCTGCCGTAGACCTGGAACTCCCACAGCGAGTAGCCGTAGCCGGTGCCCCGGGCGGTGCCGTGCATCCGCACGTACCGGCCCGACCCGGTCACGTCCAGGGTCTGGGTGCCGCCGGTGCCGGTGGTGGTGGAGTAGACGTCGGTCCAGGAGGAGCCGTCGGCCGAGGCCTGGATCTTGAAGGCTTTGCCGTACGCGGCCTCCCAGGTCAGCACCACCCGGCTGATCGTGGCCGTCTCGCCGAGGTCGACCTGGAGCCACTGCGGGTCGCTGAACGCGCTGGCCCACCGGGTTCCCGCCGGGTTCCCGTCGACCGCCAGCGACGCGACGTAGCCGGCGCCCTCGGATGACGAGGCCGTCGCCGTCTTGCCCTGCGACAGCAGGCCGTCGGCCGCCGCCGCAGGGCCGGTGAATGCCGGCCCGGAAAGGACCAGTGCCGCCAGAGCGGCGATGACCAGGCCCAACCGGAAACGGCCCGAACTACGAGCTGGATACACGATCTCTCCTCGAAAGGGGGATGCCCGCCAGGGGACGGCGAGGGGGGAGAGCGCTCTCCGTAACCGAGGGTGCTCCCGTGGATCGAGCGGTGTCAAGGCCCTTCTTCTCGCGAGATCGAAACGCGCTGCTCACGCGCCCGAAACCTCGCCTCAACGGACATATCCCTTCAAAGCCCACCTTCTCGCACGTCCGTCGACGCGTCCGCGGCGAGAAGGCGGGCGCGTCCCCGTGTCGGCGACATGAACGGCGGGTTTCAGATTGGGTTGGCTGTCGCCTTGACAATTTGCAACAGGGAGGATCAACCTCGTAGGAGAGCGCTCTCCCTGTGCCGTTCCCAACGGCCACCCCCCACTGAAGGAGAGGCAATGCGCCCATCCCGAAGTCCAGTCAGGTTCCGCCTGGGACTGGTCGCCGCCACCCTCGCCGCGCTGGTCGCGGCCGGTCTGGCGATCATCTCCCCCGCCGGCGCGGCGGACGGCCTGATCTCCCAGAGCCGGCCCGCGACCGCCTCCTCCTCGGAAGGGGGCGGTTACGGCGCCGGAGCCGCCTTCGACGGCGACAACGGGACCCGGTGGTCCAGCGCCGCCGCCGACCCGCAGTGGCTCCAGGTCGATCTGGGCGCCACCGCGACGATCTCCCGGGTAGTCCTCAGCTGGGAGGGCGCGTACGGCAGGTCGTTCAAGATCCAGACCTCGACCGACGGCTCCTCCTGGACCGACGTCTACTCCACCACCACCGGCACCGGCGGCACCCAGACCCTCAACGTCTCGGGCTCGGGCCGGTACGTGCGGATGCACGGCACCGCCCGGGGCACCGGCTACGGCTACTCGCTGTGGGAGTTCAAGGTGTACGGCACCGGCGGCTCCCCGGTCACCCCGAGGCCGAAGCCGACGTTCACCGACGAGGTGACGCACCACGAGTTCCAGGCCAACTGCTCCCCGACGGCGAACCGGCCGGACGACCCGATCATCTACCCCGGCCTGCCCGGCGCCTCGCACATGCACACCTTCGTCGGCAACAGGACGACCAACGCGCACAGCACGTCGTCCTCGCTCCTCGGCGGCGGCACCTCGTGCACCAACCCGCACGACAGGTCGGCCTACTGGTTCCCGAGCTTCTACAAGGGCACCCAGTTGATCGAGCCGACCGGCAACCAGGTCATCTACTACAAGTCCGGCATCCTCAACTACTGGGAGGTGCAGCCCTTCCCGCAGGGCCTGCGCTTCGTCGTCGGCAGCCCGACCGCGACGCTGGCCGAGTTCCGCGACTCCCCGGGCGCCGTCGAGGGCTTCGAGTGCGGCGACATCTCCAAGAGCTGGGACATCCCGACGTCCTGCGTGGCGGGCAGCCAGGTGAACGTCCGCTACCAGGCACCGAGCTGCTGGGACGGCGTCAACCTCGACAGCGCCAACCACAAGAGCCACATGTCCTACCCGGCCGGCGGTTACTGCCCGCCCAGCCACCCGGTGGCGGTGCCGATGCTGGAGTTCAAGATCGCCTTCCCCGCCAGCGGTGACCTGTCGCAGGCGCGGCTGGCCAGCGGGCGCGGTTACACCTGGCACTACGACTTCTTCAACGCCTGGGACGACCCCGCCATCCTCGACGCCCTGGTGACCCACTGCATCAACGGTGGCCTCCAGTGCAACCCGCGCGGCTACGACCTGTACAAGCCGCACCGCGGCGCCGCCCTCACGGAGAACTTCGAGCTTCCCTGACCGCATGTGCCCGGCTCCGGCCCCGGGTGCCCCGGACTCCGGCACCCGCGGGCCGGGGCCGGGCACGTGCTTTTCCCGGCGAGGACCTTGCCTGCAGGGGCTCTCCCGGCAAGGGCTTTCTCGACAGGGCCTTTCCCGACGTGAGCCGCGGCGTGTCCGCTGCCGGACATTGACAGCGCGGGATCGCCGTGACGTACTGGAGAGCGCTCTCCGACAGCGAAGGGAAACACACGTGGGCATCGACGAGCTCGACCGGCTGGTGGAGAAGCTGGACCTGGAAGGCAAGGTGCGGCTGCTCACCGGGGCGACCGTGTGGTCCACCCAGGCGGAGCCGGGCATCGGGCTGCGGGCCATGGTCACCTCCGACGGCCCGGTCGGCGTGCGCGGGGAGGGATGGGACGAGCGGAGCACCTCCCTGACCCTGCCCTCCGCGACCGCACTGGCCGCCACCTGGGACGACGACCTGGTGGAACTGCTGGGCGGGCTGCTCGCCGACGAGGCTCGGCGCAAGGGCGTGGACGTCCTGCTCGCCCCGACGCTCAACCTGCACCGCTCGCCGCTCGGCGGGCGCCACTTCGAGTGCTACTCCGAGGACCCCCTGCTGACCGGCAGGATCGGCGCCGCCTGCGTCCGGGGCGTCCAGGCGGGCGGGGTGGCGGCCACCGCCAAGCACTACGTCGCCAACGACTCCGAGACCGAACGGCTCACCCTCGACGCCCGCGTCGACGAACAGGTCCTGCGCGAGCTGTACCTGGCGCCGTTCGAGGCCGCGGTGGAGGCGGGCGTCTGGGTCGTCATGTCCGCCTACAACGGGGTGAACGGGACCACGATGTCGGAGAGCCCTCTCCTGGCCGACCCGCTCAAGGGAGCGTGGGGGTTCGACGGGGTTGTCGTGTCGGACTGGGGCGGCGTCCGCTCCACCGGCCCCGCCGCCCGCGCCGCGCAGGACCTCGCGATGCCGGGGCCGGAGGGCACCTGGGGGGAGGCGCTGGTCGCCGCGGTGCGCGCGGGCGAGGTGCCGGAGGCCGCGATCGACGACAAGGTCCGGCGCCTGCTCCGGCTGGCCTCCCGGGTCGGCGCGCTGGACCTCGCCGCCGACGCCCCGCCCGCCCTCCCCGGCCCCGCCGAACGGCAGCACGCCGGCGAGCGGGGCGGGTACGGGACCGCCCGCACGCTGTTGCGCCGGGCCGTCGCCGCGAGCACCGTCCTCCTGCGCAACGAGGACTCGCTGCTCCCCCTGGACCCCGCGCGGCTGCGCAGGGTCGCCGTGCTCGGGCCGAACGCCGCCACCGCCCGGATCCAGGGAGGCGGCAGCGCGGGCGTGTACCCCGTGTCCGTCGTGTCCCCCCTCGACGGCATCCGCGAGGCGCTGGCCGGTACGGCGGAGGTGCTCCACCGCCCCGGCCCGCACCTCAACGACCGGCCGACCCCGCTGGGCACGGACAACGCCCGCGACCCCCTGACCGGCGAACCCGGCGTCCTGGTCCGGCTGCTGGACGGCACCGGAGCCGAGATCCACGCCGAGCACCGGCTGACCGGCCGCATCCTGGAACCCGCGCGGATCGACGCCGCCGCCACCGTCGAGATCCGCGCCCTGCTGAGGCCGGAGGTGGACGGCCTGTGGGAGCTGGCCGTCGCCGGATGGGGGCACGTCCGGCTGGAGGCGGACGGCCACGTCCTGGTCGACGAGGAGGTGGAGCGCGACACCGACGACCCCGCCACCGTGCACCTGTCCCCGCCGTACCGGCGCGCCCGGTTCCCCGTGACGGCGGGCCGGGACGTGGAACTCGTCTCCCGGCGGCGGCTCGACCCCGGCAGCGGGATCGCCTCGGTCCTGGCCGCGGACCCGCCCCGGCGCGCCGACGAGGTGGAGCTGGCCGCCGCGGTCGAGCTCGCCGGCACCTGCGACGCCGTCGTCGTCGTGGTCGGCTCCACGGAGGAGATCGAGAACGAGGGCGCCGACCGCACCCACCTGAACCTGCCCGGACGCCAGGACGAGCTGGTCCGGGCGGTGGCCGCGGCCAACCCGGCGACCGTCGTGGTCGTCAACTCCGGCGGCCCGATGGTCCTGCCGTGGCGCGAGGAGGTGCCGGCCGTGCTCCTGAGCTGGTTCCCCGGGCAGGAGGCGGGGCACGGCCTCGCCGACGTCCTGTTCGGCCGGGCCGAACCCGGGGGCCGGCTGCCCACGACCTGGGCCGACAGGGCGCTCGTCTCCACCGTCCCGCGGGACGGGACGCTCGCCTACACCGAGGGCCTCGACATCGGTTACCGCGCCTGGCTGCGGCGGTCCGAGCCGCCGGCGTACTGGTTCGGGCACGGCCTCGGATACACGTCCTGGTCCTACGAGGACCTCTCCGTGCCCTGGGACGTCTCCCCGGGGAGCCCGCTGCCCGTCCGGGTACGGCTGCGTAACACCGGCGAGCGCGCCGGTCGTGAGGTCGTCCAGGTCTACCTGTCCCGGCCGGAGACGGGCGTGACCCGTCCCGCGCGCTGGCTGGCCGGCTACGCCCTCGCCGACGCGGGGCCGGGCGAGGTCGTCGAGGTCACGGTGGACGTCCCGGCGCGGGCCTTCCGGCACTGGTCGGCCGAGCACCACGCCTGGCGGGCCGAGGAGGGCGCCTTCACGGTGCTCGCCGGACGCTCGGCCGCCGACCTGCCGCTGAGCGCCGCGGTGCTCCTCGGCACGGAGCCGCCGACCTCGGGGGAGCCCTCGGGAGAGCGCTCTCTCGCTGTGCTATAAAAGCCCTATGAGCGAAGGCCTGCCGCGAGTTTCGGCGCCGCCGACCTTGGAGGATGTGGCGCGGGCGGCGGGAGTCTCCCGTGCCACGGTCTCGCGCGTGATCAACGGGATCCGCAATGTCGATCTCGCGATCCAGGAGAAGGTCAAGCAGGCGATCGCCCTCACCGGCTACGTGCCCAACCAGGCCGCGCGCTCCCTGGTCACCCGGCGTACGGGGACGATCGCCCTGATCGTCTCCGGGGCGGGCAGCAGCGAGGAGAGCCCGTTCCCCGGCCACGTCTTCGCCGATCCGTTCTTCGGGCGGGTGGCCGGGGGTGTCGTCGGTTTCCTGCGCCCGCTGGGCATCTATCCGATCCTGATGTTCGCCGACACCCCGGAGACCCGCGACCAGGTCATCAGCTACCTGCGCCGGGGCAACGTCGACGGGGCCATCCTGGTCTCCATCAGCGCCGAGGACACGTTGCCCAAGCTGCTCGCCGACGCCTCGCTGCCCGCGGTGCTCTTCGCCAGACCGGCCAGGCCGATCCCGATCAGCTACGTCGACGTCGGGCACCGGGCCGGGGGCAAGCTGGCCGCCGACCATCTCGTCGCCCGGGGCTGTCGCAGGCTGGCGACCATCTCCGGCCCGCTCGACGTCCCGGCCAGCCAGGACCGCCTGGCGGGCTTCCAGGAGGCGATGGCCGTGCACGGCCATCCCTACATCCCCTGCGCCGAGGGCAACTTCACCCTCCACAGCGGCGAGGTGGCGATGGAACGGCTGCTCGCCGAGCATCCCGACATCGACGGCGTCTTCGCGGCCAACGACCTGATGGCCCAGGGAGCCCTGCTGGTGCTGCGCCAGCACGGGCGCGGCGTGCCCGGCGACGTGGCCATGGTGGGTTTCGACGACAGCAGCGCGGCGCTGGCCTGCCGCCCGCCGCTCACCACCGTCCGCCACCCCGTCGAGGACATGGCGGCCGAGATGGGACGGCTGCTGCTCACCCACATCGAGCATCCGGATCATCCGGTGACCTCGCGGATCTTCGAACCGACGCTGGTGATCAGGGAGTCCGCCTGATCCGGGCGGGCCGGCCGGTTCCGGGCCGGGAACCTCGCCGGCGCAGTGGCGCGGTCCTGAGGTCGCGGGGTTGAGGCGGCGGGCCGACCGGAGGGACGCGGTGACCGGCCGCCTGCGGGGCCGGGAGCGGGGGCGGGGCGGGGACGAGGACTGGAGCGTGCGGCTCCCGGCGCGTTCGGCCTCCGTGGGACCGGGCGGCGGGGCGGGAGCGGCCGGCGTGGCCGCTCCGCGGGGTGCGGGCCGGCTCTTCTAGCGGTCGGCGAGGGGGCTGGCCGCCTGGACGTGCGGGGCGACCTCCGAGCAGTCCGGTGGGGGGCCCATCGCCACCGTGCGGGAGATCACGGTGAAGGACGCGTCGAGGTTGGTCAGCTTCAGAAGCTTCAGGACGACCGGTGGGGCTCCGGCCAGGAGCAGAGGTGTGTCGTGCTCGCGTGCGTACCGTTTGACGGCGATCAGCGCGCTCAGGCCGCACGCGTCGATGAAGGTGACACCGGCCAGGTCGATGATGACCGTGCCGGGGCGGGCGTCGATGACGTCCTGGGTGAAGGCCGACAGGTCCGGCCTGGTGGCGAGGTCGAGCTCACCGGCCACCGTGATGACCACGAAGCCGTTCGCGTGCTCGCTCGTGAGTTGAAGTGCGTTCATCGCCCACTTCCCTGCAGGCTCACGTGAATGTACGTATCCGGCCAGGGGGTGTCGCTCGGACGCCTGGCCTCAGATCGTCGCCTCCCCGGTCGCGTCGTGCGGGCGCGGAGGGGGGTGGACCATCTGAAGCCACGATACTCCCTAACGGTGCGAATCATCGCTTTCCGTGATCGTATAGCTTCGAAGCGAAGTGTAGATGCCAACTTGCATATGTGCCAGCTATTCGAGGAAACAGCTTTGTGACCCCGCCCGCACGTGGGTGCGGAGGTGCGGGAAAGCCGGTTCCCGAATGACGGGAGAGAGGCGTGAGCCGGCTGGGAAAGCCGGTCCGACCTGGGAGGGGTCAGCCCGGGGAGTGGCTCGGTGCCATGGTGTCGAGCGCTTCGCGCAGGCTGTCCCGCGTCTCGAAGTGCCGGTCGAGATTGGTGATCGTCAACAGGTGGGTGATCATGCCGGGGCTCACCACCAGCATGAGGCGGCCGTGGGCCTCCTTGAGACGGGTGAGCGTGCCCACGAGGACCCCCAATCCCACCGAGTCGCAGAACGGCACTCCCGTCAGGTCCATCACCAGGTTCGGGGTGCCCGCTTCGCGCAGGACGTGGTCGATCTCCGCGCGCAACCGGGGAGCCACGGCCATGTCGAGCTCGCCCGTCGCCTGCACGACCACACAGGTGCCACTGCGCCATGTCTGAACATCGAATGTTGAGATCACGATCATCACCTCCGTGCCTTCCTAGCTGCCCTGACAGAAGGTTGTTATGCACTTAGCTCACTTTTTGCAGATATTGTCCGTTGCTGTTCTTGCTGTCGGAGTCGCGGCAGGGGTAGCGCTCGGGGTGGGCGAGGCGGCCGTCTCCTTCACGGTGACCTTCTTCGCCGGGGCGTGTTTCCGGCCGACGACCACCTCGATCCTGTCGCCCAGGCTCTCCAGGGGGCGCAGTTCCGCCCCGGGCAGCGCGGCGGCGACCGTGCGTGCCGAATCCTCGCGGCCGGGGCCGTAGCGGATGACGGTCTTCTCGAAGTCCTTCTGCGGGGTGTTTCCCGGGGTCTCGGGCACCAGGAAGCCGACTCTCTGCAGGTCGGCCCTGGTCTGCGCGCCCAGGCCGGTGATCGTGGTGCCGTTGAGCACCCTGAGGGAGATCCGCGAGGGCGCGACGGTCAGCGCGGGAGCCGAGGGGGAGGCCGCCGGGGTGGGCGTGGACTTGCCGGGTCTGGCGGGCTTGACCAGCGTCTCGTCGGCGGCGATCCTGCGGAACAGCTCCTTGGCCGCCTCCTTGTCCCAGAGCACGGCGGACTCGCCGGTCGGCGTCTTGTAGTCGACGTCCGCGAGCGGGACCGTGGCGAAGGCCACGTCGTCGGTGGAGACGTCCTTGAGCTGGTCGGCCAGGCCGAGCAGGTCCCCGCGCAGCGCGTCGTCCACCCGGATCGTGTCGAGGGCGGTGTCGACGAACGAGGCGAGCCTGACCGGGTTGGTCAGCGTCTCGCCGCTGAGCGCCTGGTTCAGCAGCGCGGAGATCACCTGCTGCTGGCGGTCGATGCGGTCGAGGTCGGAGCGGGCGGTGGCGCGGGTGCGGGCGTAGGAGAGGGCCTTGACGCCGTCGAAGGAGTAGGTGCCCGGCTGCAGGTCGAGCGCGGTCTTCGGGTCGTTGATCGGGACCGGGGTGCAGACCGAGATGCCGCCGAGGGCGTCGACCACCTCGATGAAGCCCAGCACGTTGACCTCGACGTAGTGGTGCAGGGTCAGGCCCGTGGCGGTCTGCACCGTGCGCGTCGCGAGTTTCGGGCCGCCGAGCTGGTAGGCGGCGTTGATCTTGTGCATGCCCTTGCCGGGGACCGTCGCCCAGGTGTCGCGGGGGAGGCTGACCACGGT
This sequence comes from Streptosporangium sp. LJ11, assembly GCF_051918945.1. Classification (NCBI taxonomy): domain Bacteria; kingdom Bacillati; phylum Actinomycetota; class Actinomycetes; order Streptosporangiales; family Streptosporangiaceae; genus Streptosporangium; species Streptosporangium sp. LJ11. The sequence goes on along the minus strand of NZ_JBPXMB010000009.1, from coordinate 247,787 downwards.
GACCTTGCTGTGGTCCTCCGACACGTGGATCACCATCATGGTGTCGGTGCGCTCGCCGGTCTCGCGGCCCAGCTTGAGCTGGTTCTGCTGCCTGCGGGTGAGGTCGTCGCGCTTGTCGACGCCGACCACCAGGATGTTCATGGCGCCGGTGCTCGACCGCGAGCCGGGGACCCCCGCGTCGACCGCCTCGATCTTCGTCGTGGCGTAGTTGGTCAGCGCCCACGTCACCCCGGAGCTGCCCAGAACCAGGCACGAGAGCGCGCCGGCGATCACGAGACCGCGCCGCCTGGTGCGGGCACCCCTCGCCGACCTGCGATCACGCCTCGGGTTCACCCGAACGCTGCCGTAGGCGTCGCCGCCTACGTGCACACCCGAATCCTCCTCCGGGTCGCGCATGCATGGCCCCCTAGGCTCCAGCTGGGTCGATGAGGTACCCGTTCGTACAGTAGCGTGAGCGACGCCATGAAGCAGTTCCCCGACTCGCCCGCGCCGGCGTCGTCTTCCGAGACACGTGTCTGGCCCCCCATCTCCATCGTCATCCCGGTGCTGAACGAGGAGCGCCATCTGCGGGAGGCGGTGCGTCAGGTGCTCTCGCAGCGGTACGCGGGACCGATCGAGGTCGTTCTCGCGATCGGCCCCTCTCGCGACCGTACCCAGGAGGTCGCCGACGAAATCGCCGCCGACGACCCCCGCGTGGTCGTCGTGCCCAATCCGACCGGCCGCACCCCCAACGCGCTCAACGCCGCCATCGCCGCCTCCGGCAACGCGATCATCGCCAGGGTGGACGGCCACGCGATGCTCCCCGACGACTACCTCCAGATCGCGGTGGAGACCCTCGAGGAGACCGGCGCCGACAACGTGGGCGGCGTCATGGCGGCCGAGGGCGTCACGCCGTTCGAGCAGGCGGTGGCCCGCGCGATGACGTCCAAGATCGGTGTCGGCGGCGCCCGGTTCCACACCGGCGGCACCGCGGGCCCGGCCGACACGGTCTACCTCGGCGTGTTCCGCCGCTCCGCGCTGGAACGGGTCGGCGGCTATGACGAGCACTTCCAGCGGGCCCAGGACTGGGAGATGAACCACCGCATCCGCGAGACGGGCGGCCTGGTCTGGTTCCAGCCCCGGATGCGCGTCTCCTACCGGCCCAGGCCCGACCTCAAGGCGCTCGCCAAGCAGTACTTCCACTACGGCCGCTGGCGCAGAGTGGTCGCCCGCACCCACGAGGGCACGATCAACCTGCGCTACCTGGCGCCGCCCCTGGCCGTGCTGGCCATCCTCGCGGGCCTGGTGGTCTCCCCCTTCTTCTGGCCGGGACTGCTGATCCCGGGCGGCTACCTGGCGGCGATCCTGGCCGGCTCCGCGGTCACCGGCAGCGGCCTGCCCGCCTCGGCGCTCGCCCGGTTGCCGCTGGTCTACGTCGCCATGCACATGTCGTGGGGCTGGGGTTTCCTGACGAGCCCGAGAAGGCTCGGCAAGCCCGGCCGCGCGGGCGGCTGACCCCGCGGGGCGCGTGCCGCTCAGGGACGGGCGTCGACCACCTGACCGGTGACGCCGGAGGCGAGCACGTCCAGCGAGGTGCGGGCGACGGCGTGCGGGGCGGGCGGGCCCGGCGGCGCCGTGGCTCCGGCCCGCCCGGGATCCACGCAGTTGACCCGCACCCCGTACCCGGCCCATTCCTCCGCGAGCGCCCGGGTCAGGCCGGCCACGGCGGCTCCCGCGAAGGAGCGCAGGCCGTCTCCCGCCGCGTCCCGGGCGCGGGAGGGAACGTGGAACAGCAGCTGTCCCCGCGTCTCGCGGAGATGGGGGAGAGCCGCCCTGGCGACGGTGACGGGGCCCAGATGGTGCAGGCTCACGGTCTCGGCGATCGCGGTGTCGTCCGCCGCGTCGATCCTGCCCGCGGGCGCGCCCGCCGCGCCGACCACGTAGTCGATCCCGCCCGTCTCCTTGACGACCCGGGCGAGCGCGTCGGCCACCGCCCGGAAGTCGTCGACGCGGACCCCGTCCGGCGCACCGGGAAGGCTCGCCGCACCGGGGAGGGGGAACACGCGGGCGCCGTGGCGCCCGGCCAGTTCCGCCACCTCGGCGCCGGCGCCGTCGTCCGCGCCGAAGACCACCACGGTCCTGCCCTCCAGCGCCTCGCGCAGGGCGGTGCCGGAGCGGGCGGGGACGTCGCTCGCGGCGAGCCGGAGGAGCTTGTCGGCGATGAAGAGGTCCACCGGGTGGGTGACCTTCATGTTCCGCTCGCTGCCCGGCACCACGTGGATCGGCACGTCGGGAAGGTAGCGCAGCACCACCCCGCAGTCGTCGGTGGGCGGCCGGTCGCCGAAGCCGGGGTCGGCGAAGGCGCGCTCGTACGCCTCGCGGATCACCGAGAGCCGGAAGCACTGCGGGGTCTGGACGCGGCGCAGGCCGGCACGGTCGGGGACGTCGCTGACGATCTCCCCGTGCGGCCCCTGCGAGGTCACCACGATCGTGTCGGAACTCGGGATCGCCACCTCGACCGCCGAGAAGGTCCTCAGCGCCTCGACGCAGTCGGCGATGATCCTGGGCTCCGCCAGCGGGCGTACGGCGTCGTGCAGCAGCACGAGGCACTCCCGCGTGCCCAGGGCCCGCAGCGCCCGCCAGGTGGTCTCCGGGCGGCTCGCGCCGCCCTCCAGGATCCTGCCGACCTTCGTGAAGCCGTTGCGCTCGACGATCCGCTCCACCTCGCCGGTGAAGCCGGGCGCCATCAGGACCATGATCTCGTCGATCTCCGGTGACCCCTCGAACAGGGTGAGGGTGTGTTCGAGGATCGTCCTGCCGGCTATCTCCAGCAGCTGCTTGGGGGTGTCGTGGCCGACGCGCCGGCCGACGCCGCCTGCCAGGACCACACCGACGGTTCGGGGACGCGGTTCACGTTCGGCCACGATCAGCTTCCTTTGACAGTTCGGATATGGCGAGCGTAATGGGTGCGTACCCGATCGTCCGGCGTGCTCCCGTGCTATCCCGTCAAGATCTAGCTACGCTGAGTGCGCACTCCCCGATTCGTACGGTGATCCCGTCGGATACGAAGGAGCCCGGATTGCCCGACCCTCACGCCATCGCCTCGTCCGACGCCTCGCAGGCGGTCGCGGTCGTGCTCGCCACCACCGAGACGTCCGGCCTCCGGTGTTCCGGCGGGACCCTGCTCGACAGGCTGACCGGCCAGCTCGCCACCCTTCCCGTACGGGACGTGCACGTGGTGGCCCGTTCCAGCGACATCATCCACGCGCCCGGCGGTACCCACATGATCGGGGCAGAGGGGTCGAGGGGGCTCGCCGACGACCTGCGCAGGATCGCGAAGGTGGCCCGCTCGTCCATCGGCCCGGTGCTGGTGGTCGCCGGCGACCTGGTGGCGCACACCGAGGCGCTGGCCATGCTCGTGGAGCACCCGGCCCGCGACACCGGCGCGCTGGTGGGCGAGACGGGCCAGGCGGACCAGGTGGGCCGGGCCCCGGGACCGGCGCGCCCGCCGGTCAGGACCGACGGCAGGTCGGTGGTGGCCGCGGGCACCTCCTTCCACGAGGCCGGCGAGGCCAACGGCACCTTCAGGGGCGCCTTCCAGGTCGGCGTGTCCGACCTCGCGGGCTTCGCCGAGACCGCCGAGACGCTCGCCGAGCTCGCCGAGACGGGCGCCTTCGGCCCGATGGACGCCGGCGAGGCCCCCGGCCTGCTCCTGGTCGGCCTGGTCCGCTCCGGCGTCCAGGTGCGCGCGGCCAGGCTCGGCCGCCTGCACGCCGACCGGATGGCCGGGCAGGCGGACGCCGACACGGCCGTGTCCCGGCTGGCCGAGGTCGACGAGGGCGAGGCCCGGCTGGACGCCGCGGTCAAGACCAACGACGGCTTCTTCGCCACGTACGGGGTGAGCTCCTGGTCCAGGCACCTCGTGAAGGCGGTCGCCAGGCTCGGTCTGACGCCGAACGCGGTCACCGGCATCTCCGTCGGCTTCGCCGCGCTCGCCGCGATCTGGTTCTCCGTGGGCACCCGGCCCGGCCTGGTCGCCGGGGCGGTGCTGCTCTACCTGTCGTTCGTGCTCGACTGCGTCGACGGCCAGCTCGCCCGCTACACCCGGACCTTCTCGCCGCTCGGGGCGTGGCTGGACGCCACCTTCGACCGCGTCAAGGAGTACGCCGTCTACCTGGGCCTCGCCATCGGGTACGCGGCCGGGCTGGACGTCGCGGGCGGCGGCCCGGACGGCATCTGGGCGCTGGCGGTGTCCGCGATGATCCTGCAGATGCTCCGCCACACGATCGACTTCTCGTACTCGGGGGCGCGCGCCGACACGAGCCGGGTGGGCGCGGCCTGGGCCAGGGCGGGTTCGCTGGCCGACCCGGCCGGTGACGCGAGGCGGACGGCGGCGCCGCACCGGCCGGATCGGCGGGCCGCGTTCGCGGGGGCCGACGCGGGACGGGCACCGGGCACGGGCAACGCGGTCGTGCGGCTCTCGCGGGCGATGGAGAAGGCGTCGCCCACCCGCTGGTTCAAGAAGATCATCGTGTTGCCCATCGGGGAGAGGATGGCCCTGATCGCGGTGACCGCCGCCCTCTTCAACGCCCGGGTGACCTTCATCGCGCTGCTGGTCTGGGGCGGGATCGCCGCCCTCTACATCCTCTTCGGCCGGATGGGCAGGTCGCTCAGCCGATGACCCGGGGCGGCGGGATCCGTGACCGGCGGGACGGATCTTCCGCCAGGCGAGTGGGAAAACAGGTGCGATCATGATTTCTGTGCATATGGCGCCGGTACCGCGGAGTGCCGTGGTCGCCTACCGGGACGACGGGGTGCTGTCGAGGGGCATGGGCGCCCTGGTGGCCGGGCAGCTCCCGCCGCTGCCGCCCGCGATCGTCGGGATGTTCGTGACCGGGGTGCTGCTGCTGGTCGGGGTGGCCGGCACCGACGGGCCGGCGGTGTTCGCCCCCGCGGTGGCGCTGCTGCTGGCCGGTCTCGGAAGCTCCCACCCGCACGACGGCAGGCTCGACTGGCTGGTGCCGCCGATCCTGCGCCTCACCGAGTACGGCTTCGTGGCCTCGGTGGGCTTCGCGCACGACGTGCCGCCTTGGCTGATCTTCATGCTGCTCGGCGCGATGGCCTTCCACCACTACGACGTCGTCTACCGGCTGAGGCAGCGGGTCTACCCCCCGTCCTGGCTGGCCACGTCCGGCCTCGGCTGGGACGGCCGGATGCTGCTGATCGCCCTCGGCGGGCTCGCCGGGCAGGTCACGCTGGTGTTCGCCCTGCTCGCGCTCTACCTGTGGTGCCTTTTCTCCTGGGAGAGCGTCACCTGCTGGCTGGCCGCCCCGCGGGTCGGGGTGGACACCGGGGTGGACACCGGGGTAGACGCGGCCGACCTCGGCGCACACGATTGAGAACGCCCGGCGAACCCTCAATTACACGATCAGGGCCCGAAGGCAACTAATCTTTGGGGCCTAGGAGTGCCCGCCGGGAGGCTCTCACCCGAATGAGGAGTGCACGTTGCTGGGAATGGTGCTGGCCGCCGGGGCCGGACGACGCCTGCGGCCGTACACGGACACGCTGCCCAAGGCGCTCGTGCCGGTCGACGGCGACACCACGATCATGGACATCTCGCTGCGCAACCTCGCGGCGGCCGATCTCCGTGACGTCGTGGTCATCGTCGGCTACCAGGCGCAGGCGGTACACGAGCGCAAGGCCGAGCTGGAACGGCGGCACGGCGTGAAGCTCACCCTCGTGCACAACGACAAGGCCGAGGAGTGGAACAACGCCTACTCCCTGTGGTGCGCGCGCGACTACTTCGACCAGGGTGTGCTCCTGGTCAACGGCGACACGGTGCACCCCGTCTCGGTGGAGGAGACGCTGCTCTCCGCGCCGGCGACCACCGACATCCTGCTCGCGGTCGACGACGCCAAGAAGCTCGCCGACGAGGAGATGAAGGTCACCCTGGACGGCGACCGCCACCTGCGGCTGATCACCAAGCTGATGGACCCGGCCGCCGCCGCCGGTGAGTACATCGGTGCCACGCTCATCCGGCCCGGCATCGGCGACCGCCTCGCCGACGCCCTCCAGGCCACCTTCGAGCGCGACCCGCAGCTCTACTACGAGGACGGCTACCAGGAGCTCGTCGCCCGCGGCGAGAAGATCGCCGTCGCTCCGATCGGTGACGTCCCGTGGGTCGAGGTAGACAACCACGACGACCTCGCCAAGGCGCGGGAGATCGCGTGCCGATACTAGCCAGGATGCTCCCGGCCCCCCTGTCCATGGAGGTGCGCCGGGGCGCCGTCGCCCAGTTGGGCTCGTTGCTGGCCGACAGCAGGGTGGCGACCTCGGGGCGGGTGGCGGTGGCCGTGGGCGCGGGCCAGGGAGACCGGATCGCCTCGGTGATCACCCCCTCGCTCGGCGAGGCCCAGGTCTTCCGGGTGCCCGACGGCTCGGTCGACGCGGCGATCTCGCTCGGTGCCGACCTGCGCAAGGGCGCGTACGAGGCGGTCGTGGGCATCGGCGGCGGCAAGACCATCGACGTGACCAAGTACGCCGCGTCGCTGGCCGGGATCCCGATGGTGGCGGTGGCCACCAACCTGTCGCACGACGGGATCTGCTCGCCGGTGGCCTCGCTCACGCACGACGGCGGCAAGGGCTCCTTCGGCGTGCCCATGCCGCTGGCCATCATGGTGGATCTCGATTTCGTACACGACGCGCCCGCCTCGCTGGTCCGGTCCGGGGTCGGCGACGTGGTCAGCAACCTCTCGGCGATCGAGGACTGGCAGCTCGGCGCGAGCGAGCGCGGGGAGCCGATCGACGGCCTGGCCTGCGCGATGTCCAGGACCTCGGCGGAGGCGGTGATCGGCAGATCCGACTCGATCGAGTCCGACGCGTTCCTCACCGTGCTGGCCGAGGCGCTCATCCTGTCGGGCATGTCGATGGTGGTCGCCGGATCCTCACGTCCTTCGAGTGGCGGAGACCATGAGATCCTGCATGCCGTGGATCAGCTCTTTCCCGGCACCTCCAACCACGGCGAGCTCGCCGGGATAGGTGCCGCATTCTGTTTCTTCCTCCGCGAGGACTCGCGGAGGCTCAACCAGGTCGTCGACTGCCTACGCGGGCACGAGCTGCCGGTCACCCCCATCGACGTGGGGCTGTCCGCGGCCCAGTTCACCGAGGCGGTCATGCTGGCCCCGGCCACGCGCCCCGGCCGTTACACGATCCTTGAGCACCTGCGCCTGTCGGAGCCGGAGATTCACGATCGGGTGGAGGATTATGTCCGGGCCGTCGGTCGCTGAGCTCCGTGCGGTGGCCCAGCCGCACTCGACCATGGACCGCAACAGCGGCGAGCACTGGGCCGGCGCGCTCTACATGCGCAAGCTGTCGATCTACGTCACCTGGTTCCTCGCCAAGACGCCGATCACCCCCAACCAGACCACCTGGCTGATGATCCTCACCGGCCTGCTGGCCGGAGCCGTGCTCGCGCTGCCCGGGCTCTGGGCGGCCGTCCTCGCGGCCCTGCTGGTCCAGCTCTACCTGCTGCTCGACTGCTCCGACGGCGAGCTGGCCCGCTGGACCGGCCGCACCTCCATCACCGGCGTCTACCTCGACCGGGTCGGCCACTACTTCGCCGAGGCGGCCATCCTCATCGGGCTGGGTTTCCGGGCGTCGGAGATCCTGCCCGACTGGTACACCGTGATCGGGTTCGCCGCCGCGCTCGGCGCCATCCTGATCAAGGCGGAGACCGACCTGGTCGACGTGGCCCGAGCCCGCTCCGGGCTGGTCGCGGCGAGCGAGGCCTCGGCCGAGCACTTCCGGTCGCGCGGGCTGGGCATGGCGCGCAGGGCGGCCGCCGCGCTGAAATTCCACCGGATCGTGCAGGCGGTCGAGCTGTCCCTCCTCATCGTGGTCGCCGCGATCTGGGACGCGCTCAACGGGGGGCTGGCGGCGACGAGGATCCTCGTGGTGGCCTGCGTGGTCGTCGCCGTGCTGCAGATGATCCTGCATCTGATCAGCATTCTGGCGTCCAGGCGGCTTTCATGAGGAACCGGATGGCGTCCGGGCGCGTCGTAAGTGCGAACACCCCGCTGTTTGGTGGGTGTTCGCCAGCGGTTCCGATACGCTTGTCCCCCGATATACCAGGAAACTCCAGCCCCGCCAGAATTCCCGACCCAGCAGACTCGGTGATCATGAAAGTATGCTCCGTACGTGCTCTCGACGCGTCAGGACGATGACCCGTTGAAGATCTCGTGCGTCATCCTCACCATGGGCAACCGGGTCCCCGAGCTGGACCGGGCGGTCGAGTCCGCGCTGAACCAGGTCGACGGTGACGTCGAGGTGGTCATCGTCGGCAACGGCACGGACGTTCCCGAGCTGTCGGCCACCGTGCCCCCGGGATCCTCGGCCTCGATCAGGAGCGTGCGGCTGAACCACAACGCGGGCATTCCCGCGGGCCGCAACCGCGGCGTCGAGGAGTGCTCGGGCGACGTCGTCCTCTTCCTCGACGACGACGGCTGGTACGCCGACATGGGGCTCGTCTCCCACCTGCGGGAGCGCTTCTCCACCGAGCACGACCTCGCGGTCGTCTCCTTCAGGGTGAAGGACCCCGACGGCGGCATCGGCCAGCGCCGCCACGTCCCCCGCCTGCGCGCGGGCGACCCCGAGCGGTCCTCCCCGGTCACCACCTTCCTGGGCGGCGCGTGCGCCATCCGCCGCTCGGCCTTCCTCCAGGTCGGCGGTCTCCCCGAGCGTTTCTTCTACGCCCACGAGGAGACCGACCTGGCCTGGCGGCTCCTCGGTGAGGGCTACCGCATCGAGTACGACGCCCAGACGGTCATGTACCACCCGCAGGTCCCCCCGACCCGGCACACCGACTTCTACCGCCTCAACGCCCGCAACCGGGTCTGGCTGGCCCGCCGTAACCTTCCCTGGGCGCTGGCCGGGCTCTACCTCCTCAACTGGATCGTGCTGACCCTGGTCCGCGAGCGCTCCGGGCCGGCCCTGCGCGCCTGGTTCAAGGGCTTCACCGAGGGGCTCCGCGAGCCCGCGGGCGAGCGCCGTCCCATGGGCTGGAACACCGCCTGGCGCATGCTCCGCCTCGGTCGCCCGCCGATCGTCTGATCCCCGATCCGCAGTGGACGTTTACACCCTCGGCGAGGCGTTCGGCGTCGTCACCAGCGGCCGGATCCGCCACGAGCACGAGGCCAGGCTGGACGTCGCCGGGGCCGAGTTCACCGTCGCGGTCGGGCTGTCCCGGCTCGGCCACCGGGTGGGCTGGCTGGGCAAGGTCGGCGGCGACGAGCTGGGGGCCAGGATCCTCACCGCGCTGCGCGGCGAGGGCGTGGACGTCTCCGACGCACGGGTGGACGAGGGGTCCCCGACCGGGATCCTCCTGAAGGAGTCGCGGCTCGGCCAGGCGTCCAGGGTCACGTACTACCGCACCGGCGTCAGGCTCGCCCAGGGGAACGTTCCGGTGGACCGGATCGCGGCCTCCCGCGTCCTGCACGTCAGCGGGATCACCGCCGCGCTGAGCGCGCGCGACGCCATGCACGCCGCCGTACGCGCCGCGCGGACCGCCGGGGTCGCGGTCTCGGTGGCGATCGACTACCACGACCAGCTCTGGCCCGACCTGCGCGAGGCCGAGGAGATCCTCAGCGTGCTGGCCTGCTCGGCCGACGTGCTGTTCGTCCGGCAGACCGAGCTCGACCTGGTCAAGCCCGCGCTCACCGGGGATCGCGAGGTCATCGTGACCCGCGGCGCCCGGGGGGCGAGCGTGCGGGTCGACGGCGTCCGCCACGACGCCGCGAGCCTCTCCACGCCCGTGGTCGACCCCAACGGCTCCGGGGACGCCTTCGTCGCGGGTTATCTCAGCGCGCTGCTGGAAGGTCTGCACCCGGCCGACCGGTTGCGCCGGGGCGGCCTGCTCGCGGCCTTCGCCTCGTCGGGGCCCAGCGACTGGCAGGGCCTGCCGACGAGGGCCGAGCTGCCCCTGCTGGAGCTCGACGCCTGATCCCGCACGCGGCTCCTGCCCGGGCTATCAGGGCCGTCAGGGTTCCTTCGCCTCGCCGAGCGTCATGGCCAGGTGCGAGACCGTGCTCGTCACCAGGGCGCGCTTGGGCAGGCCGAGCTCGCTCAGCTCCTTGGCGATCGGATGGTTGCCCAGGCGGATGAGAGCGCCGCCGGGACGCGTGCGGATCCCCCGGGGGGACAGCGACCAGGGGATGCGGCGGGTGACGCCGTCCAGGTGGCTGTAGGCGTCGAGGGGGGTCATCATGCCGGTGCCCGGCACCGGGACGCCCGGTTTGATCAGCAGGTCCAGCACCAGGCGGCCGTCCTTGCGCACGATGCACCGTTTGTAGGGGGAGGACATGCGCAGGTCGATGTCGGCGAGTTCCTTGGGGAAGCCCCAGATGGCGCGACCCGCCTCCAGGGTGAAGCCCTGGTCGACAGGGAGCCAGTGGACGAACGCCCCGGCGCCGGTGCGGTGCAGCTCGGCCAGGTTCGCGCGCAGCCCCCCGCCGGGAACGTGGCCGGAGCCGGGAGGCCTGGCCAGGAAGGCGACGCCGAACTCGTGGTAGCAGCCCAGGTCACTGTCGAGATAGTCGGCGAACACCAGCGTGCACAGAGCCTTGCGGGGCAGCACCTCGGCGACGTCCAGGTGCGAGTAGGCGATCACCGCCCGCGCGGCGTCCGCCCTGACCAGGTAGGACGCGCTGCAGACCATGACGTCGCGGACGCGGACCGGCATGGTGACCTCGCGCCCCTGAATCAGATGGCGTGCCATGCCTCCAGTACACCAATCTCCAGGCCGGACGTCACTGGTTTGCCCGCCCATTCCTCCAGCCGCCCGACGAACGCGCCCGCGTGGTCCGGCCAGTTGTGGTGGGCCAGGGCCTCGGCGTGGCCGCGCGCGCCCGTCGCGGCCGCCCCTTCGGGGTCGTCCCGCAACGCCAGCACCGCGCGTACCACCGCCCGTGCGTCCCCGAAGGGGACGACGACACCGCACCCGGTCCTCTCGACCATGGACGCCGCGGCGGGCAGGGGGGTGGTGACCACCGGGACTCCCCGGGACATGTAATCGATGATCTTGGCCGGTACGGGCCGGGGGCCGGGAGCGTCGTGCGGGAGCGACAGGCCGGCGATCGCCCCCTCGGCCATCCGCAGCGCGTGCCGGTTGGGCACGTAGCCGTACCAGTCGAGCAGGCCCTCCCGCTGCGCGTCCCGCAGCAGCGGCCTGATCCGGACGTCGGCCGAGCCGATCAGGTCGAGCCTGATCCCGTACGGGAGCAGCAGCCGGGCCGATTCGATCAGCTCGGCCACGCCCCCGGCCTCGGAGAGGTGGCCCACGTGGACCACCCGGTTCCGGCCGGGCGGCGCGGGCGGCGCCGAGGGCACGTAGGCGGCGTTGGGCACGACCGGGTGGGGGCCGGAGAACCGCTCCCGGTAGGAGTCCTCGGCCAGGATCAGGTGCAGGCGGTGCTCCGCGCGGGCCTCGACCCGGCGTACCAGCGCGGGCAGGGCCCGGCGCAGGTGTCCGGGGAGGCCGGTGGCCGTGCTCCAGGCGCCCAGGGTGGTCCCGACGTCGTCGCGCACGTCCCAGACGGTGACGGGGCGGCGCCTGGGCAGGCGGAACAGCAGTTCCGTGTCGTGCACGACCAGCAGGTCGGCGCCTTCCACCCCGCGTTCGAGTGCCCTCCGGGCGGCCTTCAGCGCCCGCCTGCGGCGCCCGGCGATCGCCCGGGGCACGTCGATCGCCCGGATCCCGGGATCCGGGGTGACGTTGCAGTCGGTGAAGGGGGCGACGTAGGTGATCTCATGCCCGGCGTCGAGGAGCGACCGGATCTGCCGATGCATGATCCGGGCGTCCTCTGGGTGATGAGCGATTGTCGCGACGCATACCCGCATATCCCGATGCTGAGCGTTCGTTCCGTCATCACCGGATGTGTGGGGTGAATTACCGGGTAACTGACGCTGAACTCTCCTTGGCGGCGGGGGCGGCGTCGGCCGGTGCGGTGGTAGCGGCAGTGGTGTCGGCGGGCGGGGACGGGCGGCGGTAGAGCCATACCAGGCGGGGCTCGAGCATCCACTTGAAGAGTTTGCGGGTCTCCGGCAGGCACAGCACGATGGCGAGGGCGAGCGAGCTGCACGCGATCGCCGCCACGCCCAGCGGGCCGTACAGCCAGGGGAAGCTCAGCCAGCCCTGGTCCTTGGCGATGACCACCACGACGCCGTGGAGCAGGTAGGCGTACAGGGTGCGGGTGCCGAGGTCGGAGAACCAGGTCTCGCCCCGGGGCACCAGCGCGAGCACCGCGACCGTCATGACCAGCGCGGCGACCAGCACGGCGCCGCGCACGCCGAAGCCCAGCCACCAGGTCATGTCCATGGCCTTGAAGCTGTAGCGGAAGTAGATCGGGTCGAGCGGGACGTGGGGCGCGATGACGATCGCCACCCCGGCGGCGCCGACGAGGACGACCGCTGAGGTGATCTTGACCCAGAGGGGCTTGAGCAGGTCGAAGTGCTCCGGCTTGAGCAGCAGGCCGAGCACGTAGAACGGCAGCAGGCCGAAGAAGCGGTCGATGCTGAAGTCGCCGGAGATCTCCGAGAAGCCCGCGGCCATGTAGATGACCACCGCGACCAGCAGCGGCTGCCGCATCCGCGTCCAGATGGGCGTGGAGATCCGCCAGAGGACCAGGGCCAGCAGATACCAGTTCAGCCAGGCCGGATCAATTATCGTCAGCGTCCACTTCTGGCCAAGCCCGTAGCGGAGCAGCGCGTAACCGATCTCCACGACCACGTACGGGATCAGCAGGGTGTCGACCAGCTTGTTGATCTTCGCGTTGGAGTTCCAGAAGTTGCGGCCCAGGTAGCCGCTGATCAGCACGAACGCCGGCATGTGGAACATGTAGATGAACAGGTACGCGGCCTCCGCCGAGTGCGCCTTCAGGGTGGGGACCAGCGAGTGGCCCGTCACCACCAGGGCGATCAGGACGAACTTCACGTTGTCGAGGTAGGGCTCGCGCTTCTTCCTGGCCGCGGGGGCCGGGGCCTCCTCCTCGGCGATCGGCTCGCGCTCGCGCTCGGCCCGCAGCTCCTGCTCGGCCTGCGGGCCCTGGTTCCAGAACGAGGGCTCGCTCTCCCTGCTGGTGTTCTCCCAGTAGGAGAAGGGGCGCTCGCCGGCCGGCCGCGGCTCCTGACGGGGCCGCGGGGCGGAAGGCGGTCGTCCCGTGTCCGGGAAGCGCACGGGAGCCTGCGGCTCTCCGGGCAGCCGTGGCCGTCCGGGAAGCTGGGAATCCCCGGGGACCCCGGGATATCCGGGGGCGGGTTCCCGGCCGGGAGCCCGAGGGGGCGCGGCTCCCCCGGGCGGGGGGACGCGCGGCGGCGTGGGCGGCGGAGCCCAGTCGGGCCGGGGGGCCGGCACCTGGGGGGCGCCCTGCGGGGGAGTGGGGCCGTCCTGCGCCCATGACGGGGGGAAATCCTCACGCGCCCGCGGCGGGACCGGCGGGGCGGAACCCTCACGCCCTCGCGACGGGACCGGCGGGGAGGAGTCCTCCCGCGGCGGGACCGGGGCAGGGGAGTCCTCCTGTGCCCACGACGCCTGCGCCCACGACGAATCCTGCGCCCACGCCGGCCCTTCCTGGGACCACGCGGGCTCCTCGCGGATCCACGAGGGCTCCTGGGGGACCGGCTCGGCGTTCAGCGGCTTGGACAGGTCGAGCGGGTCGTGGGAGTCGTGGGGGCCACCGGCGTGCGGCTCGCGGTACGCCGGGTAGGCCCCCCACTCGGTGACCTCGCCGGGGCTCTCCTCACGGTCGTCCCCGGCGTCGCGCCGGGACGCCCGGCCGGAGGCGGCCGGACCCGGGGACGGCGGCTCCGGCCATGAGGGCTGGGATCCGCCGGACGCCTGCGCGTGGCCGGGCCACGGGGCGGATCTCCGGCCCTGCCCGCCGGTGGACCCGCCGGAGCCGGGTTCGGAACCGCCGTCGTCCTGGGGGGCCGGCACCTGGAAGGATCGGATGTCGCTCACGAGGGGAAGGCTCAGCTATCTGTCGGAGACCGGGGAGTAGTCGGGCAGACTGGCGGGGTGCCCGGGGGCGGGCCGGAGGTGCGGGCAGGCGTTCGCCTCGCGGCCTTGACCAACCCTAAACCGACTGTGCGCCCTCTGTCGCATGCACGCACTCTGATTCGGGCGGTTCTCGGGTAATCGTGACTGTCCACGGCGCGGTGAACGGCCGGTTCCCGACGCTTCCCCGGGCGGTGACTCCCCGCCGCCCGAGCATGATGTCCGGTTCGCCGGGCTCAGCCGCCGCCTCCGTCCGCGCGGTCCGGTTCCGCCCGGCCACCCGGCCGTGTCCGGCCACGGCGGCCGGCCGAACGACCGTCCGGCTCCGCCCGATCGCACGGCCACGTCCGGCCACGGCGGCCGGTCCGGCCGTCTCACCGGTCCGGCCGTCCTGCCGGTGGTTCGGCCGGGCCGCCGCGAAAAGGGGCGTCAGGTGCAGGGGTTGGTCTTGCTGTCGACGACCTTGTCCGTGAGGGCGTCGGGGATCTTCGGGAGGGCGCGGACGCCCGGCCAGTCGGCGCCGATGATCAGCTGGATGACCGGCCCGGTCGGGGCCTTGCCCCCCGGGGTGGGCGGGGGCGCCACGGACGGGACGTACTTCTCGGTGGTGACCGGCCTGACCTTGCCCGCGACCGGGGCGCGCTTGTCGCCGGAGAGCCTGGCGGCCAGCGCGTCGCCGTACGAGACGCCGTCGGCGGCGTCCTTCTTGGCGTAGCGCACCGTGGTGGTGGGCACGTTGCCGGTCGCCGGGCGGGCGTTGCCGACGTGGGTGACCACGAAGCCCTGGTCGGCCAGCTCGGCGGCGACCTCCCTGGCCCTGTTCGGGGTGTCCGTGCCGTTGAACACCTGGATCCTGACCTGCTCGCGCTTGACGGCCGGTTTGGCCTTGGGGTCCGGGGGCGGGGTGACCTCGGTGTCGTTCTTGATCGCGGCGAACAGCTGGTTCGCGTACGGCTGCACCCAGGCGACCCGGTTGGGGTCGTCGGGATGGGGGCCCCACGGGACGGTGATCAGCTTGACGCCGCCCGCGGTCAGCTTCTGGGCGCTCTTCCCGATCTCGAGCAGGGTGCCGGTGTCCTTGGCCAGCTCCTCGTCCATCCGGACGGACTTGGCGGCGGTGTTGATGAAGTTCAGCATCTTGCCGGGGTCGGTCAGCAGCTCGCTGCTGGTGGCCTTCTTCACCACCTGGCTGAGGAAGACCTGCTGGCGCTTGATGCGGCCGATGTCGCTGCCGTCGCCGTAGCCGCGCAGCCGGACGTAGCCCAGGGCCTTCTCGCCCGCCAGGAGATGCCAGCCCGCGGGAAGGGTGAGCTTGGCCTTCTTGTCGTCGACCGGCTTGGTGAGGCAGACCCTGACGCCGCCGAGGGCGTCCACGATGTTCTTGAAACCGGTGAAGTCGACCTCGACGAAGTGGTCGATGCGGATGTCGGTGAGCGCCTCGATCGTGGTGATCGTGCAGGTGATGCCGCCCTCGTTGTAGGCGGCGTTGATCATCTCGGTGCGGGCCGCCACCGGTGCGCCCGTCTCGGACTGGCAGGCGGGCATGTCGACCACCGAGTCGCGGGGGAAGCTGACGAACGTCGCCTTGTCGCGGTCGGGGGCGATGTGCATGAGGATGATCGTGTCGGTGCGCTTGCCCGCGTTGGCCATCTTCTGGCCGTACTTGAGGTTGTCGCCCTCGCGGGTGTCGGAGCCCACGATCAGTACGTTGAGCGCGCCCTTGACGGCCGCCGGGCGGTTGTTGCCGAGCTTGCCGGTGATCGCGACACCGCTGAAGTTGCCGACCGTGTTGCGGTAGACCCCGTAGCCGCCCAGGGTGCCGAGCACCAGCAGGCCGGTCGCCGCGATGCCGGCCCAGGCGCCGACGGTGAGCCGCCGCTGCTTGCGGCCCCTGCCCCCCGGCGTCGCCTCCCCCGGCTGCGTCGGGAGGTCTCTCGGCGGGCTTTCCTGAGGGGGCCCGTCCCCTCCCGCGCGCCGCGCGCCGCGGCGGCCGTGGGAGGCGGGTTCGCTCCGGCGGTCCCTGACGGCCGTCTGCCGGTGGTCGCTCATACGAGCCTCCCGCTGGGCGGCGGCGTCGTCCGGTGCTCGTGCTCGATCATCGAGCCCAAAGGGTAGATCACGAGGTGCGCGCCAGGAGTCGTGATGATGCGAACTTGGCCAAGACCGCCCCCTGACACCGCCATGATGGATCCGGCGGCCAGCATACTCAAATGCGGACATTAGTAGGAATGTTACTGAAATTAGGTTTACGTACGACAAGTGCGGCCGCCAGGCAGGCGGCGGGCACGGCCGGCAGGACGTACCGGTAGTCGAACTCCGCCACCGCCGCCGGCATCACCAGCAGCACCACCGCCACCGACCAGGGCAGCGCCCACGCCGTGGAGTCCGGGCGGAAGCGCCGGACGCACGCCGCCGCGGGCGGTAGCAGCAGGATCACCAGGACCGCCGCGCCAGGCAGTCCGGCGATTCCCTGATAGGTACGGATCCAGCCCGCGTACGGTTCGACGATCCGGGTGGAGATCGGGCCCCGCTCGTAGCGCTTCGCGGCCTCGGCGCCCACCGTCGCCGGATAGCGCCCCGGCGGCGCGGGCGGGGTCGCCGGGAATTGGTAGTAGTCGTAGATCTCCTGGTCCGGGTAGACCGGGCGGCCCACCGTGAACGAGCGGGCCAGCTCCGAGGCGACCGAGCCGAGATAGTCCAGCGGCTGGCTCAGGATCGCCAGCGACGCGAACCGCCCGGCCAGCGTGTCGTTCGTCCGGGTGAAGGTGATGCCGGGCAGCCTGACCAGCGGCGAGTCCTGCGCCCAGACGTACTCCTGCGCGGGAGGCCGCCGCGCCGCCGGGCGGGGGTCGCAGAGCACCGCCAGGTCGGGCGGCGGGCGCATCACGCCGCAGTCGGCGAAGGTCATCGTCTTGCCGTACAGGAAGACGCCGTTCGCGCCCACGATGCCGATCCGCTGGTACGTCGCGTAGAACCAGGCCCCGTACCCGAGGACGGGCACCGTCGCGGCGGCGAGCATCACCCCCGCCGCGAGCACCCGGCCCCGCTCCCTGAAGATCAACCACGCCGCGAAGAGGGCCACCAGCGGCAGCCCGACGGTCCTGGTCAGCGTCGCCGCCGCGAGCAGCAGCCCGATCCCGCACGCCGTACGCCACCCGACGGACCCGCGCACGGCCAGGCAGGCCGCCGACATGACCAGGGCCGCGAACAGGGTGTCGGAGACCAGCAGGTGCTCCAGCTGGATCTGGTAGGCGTCCAGGAGGGAGGGGACGGACGCGAGCGCGGCGGCCCAGCCTGGCGCCCGCAGCCGCCGCGCGGTGAGATAGACCAGCACGCCGACCAGCAGCCCGAGCAGGTGCTGGGCGAGCGCGACGACGGCGAACTCGTGGAACGGCTCGAGCAGCCGCATGAACATCGGGTACCCGGCGGGGCGGACCAGGTCGGGCCGGGGTTTCAGCGCGGTGACGACGTACGTGTAGGAGTCGGGGAACCAGAGCGCGGGCCGGTAGCCGAGCATGGCGATCACTCGCAGCGCGATCCCCGCGGCCAGCACGCTCAGGAACCAGCGGTGCTCCAGGAGCAGGCGGCGGCCCCGGAGCCCGCGGCGGTCAGGAAATTCGCGGTCGCCCCGAAACCCGCGATACCGCCGCACCCACCCGATCACTCGTCCCCCTCCTCGAATGCTGCGCGTACGCTACCGGCTTCGACCTGGCCCCGCGCTCGCGCCGGTCCCGTGTCCGCGCCCCCGTCCCCGCCCTCGGTCCCCGTCCCCGTCCCCGTTCCGGGTCCTTGTCAGGCCTCGTGCCCGCCCGGTCCTCGCCCGGACCCGGGCCCCCGGGCCCGGCGTGCCGGGTGCGGGCCGGAAGTGGCACTACGCTCGGTTCGCATCATGACCACCGGCTGGCTGGACCGTACGCGCAGGCCCTCGGCGGGCAGGGTGCTCGCCGTGGTCTCCGTCGTGCCCGCGCTCGTCCTGGCGGGCTGGCTGCTGACCGGGCTGCCGCTGCTGCTGCTCGGCTGGTTCCGGCCGCTCGTCGCGGTCCCGCTGGGGCTGGCGGCCGTCGCGCTGCTGTGCCGGTACGGCCTGCGCCGCCTGCCGGAGACCGTCGAGGCGACCGCATGGCAGGTCGCCGGGGTGGTCGCCGCCGCCCTGGCCTCCGGGATCTTCAACGGCCTGCTGCACGGCGAGCAGCTGATCGTTCGCCGCGACCCCGCCACCTACGCGCAGTACGGCGTCTGGCTGGCCCGGCACGGCTCGCTGCCGATCCCCTCCCAGGAATGGGCCTTCGGCGGCACCGACCCGGCGCTCCACTTCGACAGCGTGGGCTTCTACGCCTCCGGCGGCGCGGTCGTGCCGCAGTTCATGCCGGGGGCGCCGATGCTCCACGCGGTGGGCGCCTGGCTGGGTGACGTCGCGGGGCTGCTGCTGGTGCCGCCGGTGCTGGGGGCGGCGGCCGTGCTGGTCCTCGCGGGGGTCGTCGCCCGGCTCGTCGGGGCTCGCTGGGCACCTCTCGCCGCGCTGGCCTTCGCCGTCTGCCTCCCGATCCTCTACACCTCGCGGACGACCTTCAGCGAGATCCCGTCCCTGGTCCTGCTCTTCGGCGGCCTCGCCCTGCTGTACGACGCCGAGGCCAGGCTCCGCTCCGGGTCCGGCTCCGGCTCCGGTGAGGGGGCGGCGCGGACGGGGGCCGCCCTGGCGGGGCTGGTGTTCGGGCTGGCCGTCCTGGTCAGGATCGACGGGCTGCGCGACGTGCTCCCCGTGCTCGTCTACGCCGGGCTGCTCATCGCCCTGAGCCGGGCGGGGGACCGCGACGGGGGACGGCTGGGCGTGCCGCTGCTCGGCGGGCTGGTGGCGGGGGCCGGGCTGGGCCTGGCCGCCGCCTACCTGCTGTCCAGGCCGTACCTGGACTACCTGTCGGACTCGGTCGTCCCGCTGCTGGCCATCTGCGGCGCGGTCGGGATCCTCACCGTGGTGGCGGCGGCGCTCGCCCCGCGGCTCGCGGCCCCGCTGCGGCGGGTGGCCGGTGTCCCGAGGCTGCCCGAGATCGCCGCCGGCCTGGTCGCGCTGGTCGCGGCGGCCTTCGCCGCCCGGCCGTGGCTGGAGACCGTGGTCCGGCCGCCCGTCACGGACGACGACCGGGTGACCGCGGAGTTCATCAAGGGCGTCCAGCGGATCAACCGCCTGCCGCTCGACGGCTCCCGGCTCTACTACGAGAACTCGGCGCACTGGGTGATCTGGTACATCGGGCTTCCCGCGGCGCTCCTGGCCACCCTCGCCGCGGTCGTGCTCACGCGCAGGCTGGTCAGGGGAACGGCCCCCGGCTGGCTGCTGCCGCTCGCCGTCATCGGCTGGACCACGGTCACCACGCTCTACCGGCCCGGCATCACCCCCGACCACCCGTGGGCCGCCCGGCGGCTGGTCCCCGTCGTCATCCCCGGCCTGATCCTGCTCGCCGCCTGGGGGCTGCGCTGGACGCGCGACAGGGCGCGGAGGTCGGGGTACGGCCAGGGGGCGCGCAGGGGCCTCGTCGCGGCCGGCGCGGTCCTCCTCCTCGTCCCCCCGGTGATCACTTCGGGGGGAACGGCGTTCAGCCCGGTCGACCGCGGCGAGCTCGCCGCGGTCGAGACCATGTGCGCGGCCCTCCCGCCGCGCGCCTCGGTGCTCGTCGTCGAGCGCGTCACCGCCGCCCGCTTCACCCAGGTCGTCCGGGGCGTCTGCGGTCTCCCGGCCGCCCGGCTCACCATCTACCGCTCCGACATCCCCAGGTCCGCCGACGTCGCCCGCCTGGCCGCCCGCGTCCGCGCCGCCGGCCGCATCCCGGTCCTGCTCGCCGCCGAGTCCCGGCAGCTCTCCGGATACGGCACCCCCGTCCACATCATGAACCTCCGCACCCGCCAGGACGACCGTTCCCTCGTCGACGCCCCCAACGGCACCTGGTCCCTCGCCGCCGACGTCTGGATGACCGTCCCGCGGGCGAACAGGGACACGTGAGGGACGGAGCCGAGGAGTCGCCCGCCGGGGAACCGGAGCGCGGGTTCGTCGTGCCCCGCTGGTCGGCGCAGCGGCCGTCGACCTCTGAATGACCTTTTCGGCAGGCTGGCGACGCCGGTCGGAGAGGTTTCCCTGCCGATGTGGCCGCCTCGAAATTACGATCGCCACATGAGCGAGCCGTTGTCCGACGATGAGTTCAACGACCACGCGGCGGATGTGCGTGACCTCACGCACGGAACCGGTCAGGTCCTCGCCCGCGTCAAGGTGGGCGAGGCGCTGAGCGTCGCCGAGAGGGGAGAACCCATCGCCATGGTCGTCTCTTCGCGCCGGCCCAGGAGAGTCATGCCCGCTGTGGGCTGTGCCGCCGGCGGAGATCCCGGGTGGGCCTCCCGCGCCGACGAGAATCTTGACGGATTCGGTGAATGATCATCGCGGAGGGTATGGGCGGGGAATGAGCCGGTCCGGTGGGAGCGGCCCAAAGCCACACCGGGAAGCCGTCCTGAGAAGGTGATGTGCGCTCGGGCCCCGCCCGGGCAGAGTATCCTCGCCCGTCGAGAGCATGCCCGAGAGCCCGAGAGTGGATCAGCCGTGGACGCAACGCCGTACGTGACCATCGTCCTGCCGTGTTACAACGAGCAGGACCACGTCATCGCCGAGGTCGAGCGCATCTGCGAGGCCATGGACCACAGCGGATACACCTACGAACTCGTGGCGGTGGACGACTTCTCCACCGACGAGACCCTGGCCAGGCTGCAGGAGGCCGCGCCCAGGTTCCCGAACATGCGGATCAGGGCCTTCCACCGCAACGGCGGCTCCGGCACGGTGCGCAGGATCGGCACCCAGGAGGCGAACGGCGAGATCGTCGTGTGGACCGACGCCGACATGACGTACCCCAACGAGCGCATCCCCGAGCTCATCCAGATCCTGGAGAAGGACCCGGCGATCGACCAGGTCGTGGGCGCGCGGACCAGCGAGGAGGGCTCGCACAAGTTCCTGCGGGTCCCGGCCAAGTGGTTCATCCGCAAGGTGGCCGAGCGGCTGGCCGGGCAGAAGATCCCCGACCTCAACAGCGGGCTGCGGGCGTTCCGCAAGTCGGTCGCCAAGCCCTATTTGAGGCTGCTGCCGCCCGGGTTCTCCTGCGTCACGACGATCACGCTGTCGTTCCTGTCGAACCAGCACGACGTCTACTACCTGCCGATCGGCTACAGCAAGCGGGCGGGCAAGTCCAAGTTCAGCTTCGTCTCCGACGCCTACCGCTACATCCTGCAGGTGCTGCGGATGGTCATGTACTTCAACCCGCTCAAGGTCCTCATGCCGCCCGCGCTCTGGCTGGTCGGCATCGGCATGGTCAAGGGCGTCGTCGACATCGTCCGCTACGGGTTCTACCTGACCAGCAACACCATCGTGATCTTCCTGTCCGGCCTGCTCATCGGCTCGCTGGCGCTGCTGGCCGACCTCATCGTGCGCTCCAGGAGCGAGTAGTGCGGATCGCCGTCGTCGGGCCGACGTACCCCTACAAGGGCGGCGGGGCCGCGCACACCACCGAGCTCGCCCACCGGCTGCGGGCCGCCGGGCACGACGTGGTGATCGAGTCGTGGCGGGCGCAGTACCCCTCCTTCCTGTATCCGGGGAAGCAGACCGCCGAGACGCCCGACGGCGAGCCGTTCCCGCACGTCCGGCGCGACCTCGACTGGCGCCGCCCGGACGGCTGGGTCCGCGCCGGGAGGCGGCTCAGGAGCGCCGACCTGGTCGTCCTCGCGGTCCTCAGCCCGGTGCAGGTCCCGCCGTACCTGGGCATCCTGTACGGCCTGCGCCGCCGGACCCGGGTCGTGGCGCTCTGCCACAACGTCCTGCCGCACGAGCGCAAGCCGTACGACACGCCGCTGATGAAGGCGTTGCTGCGCCGGGTGGACGCGGTGCTCGTCCACTCCGAGGGACAGGCGGGCAAGGCCCGCGACCTGGCGGCCACGCCCGTGCGGGTGGCCGAGATGGCGCCGCACCTTCCATCGGGGGCCGATCCGGGGGCCGATCGCCGCGGACCGGAAGAGGGCGTGCACCACAGGCTGCTGTTCTTCGGTCTCGTCCGGCCGTACAAGGGGCTCGACCTGCTGCTGCGCGCGTTGCCCGAGGGCGTGTCGCTGCGGGTCGCCGGGGAGTTCTGGGGCGGCCTGGAGGAGACGACCAGGGCGCTCGTCACCGAGCTGGGGCTGGACGGGCGGGTGGAGCTGCGGCCGGGGTACGTGGCCTCGGCCGACGTGCCGGGGCTGTTCGCGGACGTGGACGCGCTGGTCCTGCCCTACCGGAGCGGGACGGCCAGCCAGCAGGTGTGGCTCGGTCACGAGCACGGGGTGCCGGTCGTCGCCAGCCGGGCGGGCACGCTCGGCGACCACGTCACCGACGGGGTGGACGGGCTGCTGGTCGAGCCGGGCTCGGTGGAGGGGCTGCGCGCCGCGCTGGCCGCGTTCTACCGGCCGGGCGAGCCCGAGCGGCTGCGCGCCGGGGTCAAGGCCGTCGACCCCGAGCCGTACTGGGCCTCCTACGTCGAGACGCTGGTCTCCGACCCCTCGGGCTCCTTGCGCTGACGGTCCGCGGGGCCGGAGAGGCGTCCCCACAGGAAGCCGATCCCGGCCCAGCTCAGGTCGGCCAGGGTGAACATCACCCGCGACACCACCGCGGCCACCAGCGCCCTGGGGGTGTCGAGCACCGGCGCCAGGGCGAGCACCAGCGCCCCCTCGCGGACGCCGATCCCGGCGGGGACGATCACCGTGACGATGCCCGTCGCCCAGGCCAGCGCGTAGGCGCCGACCGCCACCGGATAGAGGGAGGCGCCCGAGGCGCCCAGGTCGGCCATCGGGAGCAGCAGGTGGGGGCCGTACACCAGCCAGCCGGTGACCGTGAGGGCGACCGCGACGAGCACGGCCCTGCCGCTGAGCAGCCGGCCCTGGCCGAGGGGCTCCTGGCGGGCGACCCGCAGGGCCAGGTTGAGCCCGAAGGTGAGCACCGCGGGGTGCAGGCAGACGGCGATGACGGGGATCAGCGCCAGCAGGTACCACGCCTGGGTCGCCCGGGTCAGGGTCTCGCGCAGGGTCACCGCCGCGACGAGCAGGGCGCAGCCCAGGGAGACCAGCAGGGCGAGGGAGACGGAGCCGAACATGCGCCGGGGCGGGACGTCGTGGTCGCGGCCGAGCTCGATCATCGCGGCGTACGCCCAGACGCTGCCCGGCACGTACTTGCCGAGCTGGCCGACGAAGAACACCCTCGCGGTGCTCCCGAGGGGGAGCGGCGAGCCCATCCCGGCCAGCACCGCCCGCCAGGCCAGCACCATGACGCCGATCCCGGCCATCACCGACAGGTAGGAGCCGCCGAGCGACCACCACGACAGCTGCGAGATCGCGGCCGCCGTCTCGTCACGGTTCCTGACCAGGCCGTAGCCGAGGAAACCCACCGCGACCAGCGCGAGCAGCACCCGGAGGAGGCGGCTTGACCGCAGTCGGCTGAGCATCCGCCCAGGTTACGACGGTCCCTTACCCGGCGGTAGGGTCACCGGTCACCGGTACTCTTGGGCGGCGTGGCGAAGCGGCGGCGGACCGCGTCACGCGGAGGGAAGAAGAGGAACGGTGAGCGAGTGATGAGCGCCGAGCGGGTCGCGCAGCTTGAGTACTCCGAGTTCCAGGCGGCGATGCTGGACGAGGAGAAGCGCCGCAGGAAGGCCGCGAAGATCGTCGCGGTGCTCGGGCACTTCCTCGGCAGGGACAAGGACGTCCTCGCCGGTCTGACGGTCGCCGACATCGGCTGCTCGGCGGGCTTCATCGCCGACGAGCTGGCCGCGGCGGGCGCGAGCCACACCTTCGGCGTCGACATCGACGTTCCGGGCCTGCGCAGGGCGTCCCAGAGGTTCGGCGAGCGGGTCGAGTTCGTGTGCGCGGACGGCACCGCGCTGCCCTTCCCCGACGGCTCGGTCGACGTGCTGGTCTTCAACCACATCTACGAGCACGTGGTCGACCCGGACGCGATCATGGCCGAGATGCGCCGGGTGCTCTCCGACGACGGCGTCCTCTACCTGGGGCTGGGCAACCGGCTCGGGGTGATGGAGCCGCACTACAGGCTGCCGTTCCTGTCCTACCTGCCGCCCGCGCTCGCCGACCGCTACGTGCGCCTCTCCGGCCGGGCCGACAGCTACTACGAGCGCTACCGGACCCGCCGGGGCCTGCGGAGGATGGTGCGCGGCCTGCGGGTGTGGGACTACACCTTCCCCGTGCTCGCCACCCCGGCCGCGTTCGCCGGGAACGAGCTCTTCCCCGGCCTGGTGGGACGGGTGGCGGGCGGGGTGCTTTCGAGGCTGCCCCGCCCGGTGCTGCGGGCCCTGCTGCCGGTGGTGCCCACCTACCTGTGGGTGGCGACCAAGGGCGACCGCCGCCCGGCCGGCCCCTCCCTGCCCCGGCCGCCAGAGCCGGTACGTCCCCTGTGAGCTCCTCACGGGCCTCCGGTGGGCCTTTCCGCGGTCATCGCGCCGGGAGACGCGCCGTGACCGCCGGATCCGGTACGGACCCGGCCACGACTCCGGCGGGTCCTCGGTGACCGCGGGCACCGGATCCGGCAGGTCCACCCTGAAGCGTGTGGTCCGTGTCGCCTTCCTGCTCGTCGCGCTCGGGTTCGGCGCGTGGGTGGTGGCGAGCCAGTGGGAGGAGATCCGCGCGGGGTTCGCCCGGTTGTCGTGGACGTCGCTCGCGCTGTCGCTGGTCGCGGTGCTCGCCGCGCTGTGCGGCGGGATGATGACGTGGCGGGCGTTGCTGGCCGACCTGGGCTCGCCGCTGCCCCTGCGCGACGGGGCGAAGGTCTTCTTCGTGGGTCAGCTGGGCAAGTACATCCCGGGCTCGCTGTGGCCGGTGATCGCCCAGATGGAGATGGGCCGGGAGCTGGGCGTGCCCCGGTCGCGGAGCGCGGCGGCGTTCTTCCTGACGCTGCCGGTGCAGCTCGGCAGCGGGCTGGTGGTCTCGGGGGTGACCCTGCTGGCGGCGCTGCCGGGGTCGGTGGCGCCGTACGCGTGGGTGTTCCTGCTGATCCCGGTGCTCGCGGTGGCCTTCGAGCCGAGGGTGGTCAACGCGGTCCTCGGGTTCGGGCTGCGGAAGCTCAGGCGCGAGCCGCTGGAGCGCCCGCTCACCCGCAGGGGCATGTTCACCGCGCTGGGCTGGGCACTGCTCGGCTGGATCGCGTACGGGCTGCACCTGGCGGCGATCGTCCACGACCTCGGATCCTCCGGACTGCCCGCGGTCCTGTTCTCGATCGGCGCGTTCGCGCTGTCGTGGTGCCTGGGGATCATGACGTTCGTCGTCCCGGCGGGAGCGGGGGTGCGCGAGGTGGCGATGGTGGCCGTCCTGGCGCCGGTTCTGGACCAGGGATCGGCCATCGCGGCGGCGCTCTGCTCCCGAATCGTGATCATCCTCGGGGACCTTCTCTGCGCGGGTCTCGCGGGTCTGGTCGCGCGCCGCGCCGAGGGGTCCCGGAAGGACCACGCTTCGGGAAAAGCAGTGTGATTTCCCCCACGGTTCCGGAGAGTCTGGCAATAGAGTAAACAGAGGAAGGGGACGGTCGTCCCGCCGTGGATCATGAGGGGAGCGATCCTTCTTGCCGCCGAGAGTGCTCGTCGACGCGGCCGCGGTTCCGGCCGATCGCGGTGCGCTGATCAGGTATGTCGATGGACTCGTCGCCGCCCTGGACAGGGCGGGCGCCGACCTCGCGGTCGTCTGCCAGCGCGCCGACGCCGCCAGATACGCCGGCCTGGCGCCTTCCGCGCGGATCGTGCCGGGGCCTCACGGGATCACCAACCGGGCCGCGCGCCTGACGTGGGAGCAGACGGGTCTGCCGTTCCTCGCCCGGCAGGTCGGCGCCCAGGTCATCCACGCCCCTTACTACTCGATACCGCTGAGCCCGGGTCTGCCGACCGTGGCGACCGTTCACGACCTCACCTGCTTCACCGAGCCGCTGCAGCACGACGCGGTCAAGGCGGCGTTCTTCCGCGCCGCGACCCGTACCGCGGTCCGGCACGCCGCCCGGGTGATCGTGCCCTCCAAGGCGACCAGGGACGAGCTGATCAGGATCCTCTCGGCCGACCCGACCCGCATCGACGTCGCCTACCACGGTGTCGACCCGGCGCTGTTCCACCCGCCGTCCGAACGCGAGATCACGCACGCCTCCGACCGGCTCGGCCTGCACGGCACCCCGTACGTGGCCTTCCTCGGCCCGCTGGAGCCGCGTAAGAACGTGCCAAACCTGATCCGCGGCTTCGTCCGCGCCGTCGAGAACATCCCGGAGCCGCCCGCTCTGGTGCTCGCCGGGGGCGTCCGCGACGCCGAGGTGGACGCCGCGGTGGAGGAGGTCCCCTCGACCGTGCGGGTGCTCCGTCCCGGTTTCCTGTCGTTCGCCGACCTGTGCGGCTTCCTCGGCGGGGCGGTGGTCGCGGCCTTCCCGTCGCGGGGCGAGGGTTTCGGGCTGCCGGTGCTGGAGGCCATGGCCTGTGGCGCGCCGGTGCTCACCACCCACCGCACCTCGCTGCCCGAGGTGGGCGGCGACGCGGTCGCCTACACCGAGCCCGACGCCGAGAGCATCGCCGAGGCGCTGCGCACGCTGCTCTCGTCGCCCGAGCACAGGGAGAAGCTGTCCGTGGCCGGGATCGCCCGCGCCAAGGAGTTCACCTGGGACGCCTCGGCCGAGGCGCACCTGCTCTCCTACCAGCGCGCGGCCGAGTAGTGAGCTAACCTCGCGGAATGATGGAGACCCCCTTGCCCGATCTAGAGGCGATCCTCCTTGTCGGTGGACGAGGGACGCGCCTGCGCCCGATGACGCTCGGCACCCCGAAACCCCTGCTGCCCACGGCCGGGGTTCCCTTCCTGGCGCACCAGCTCGCCAAGGCGAGGGCCTTCGGCGTGCGGCGCATCGTGTTCGCCACCTCCTACCGGGCGGAGATGTTCTCCGAGGCCTTCGGGGACGGCGAGGCGTTCGGCCTCTCGCTCGAATACATGACGGAGGAGGTCCCGCTCGGCACCGGCGGGGCCATCCGCAACGCGGCCGAGGCACTGACCTGCGGCCCCGACGCTCCGGTGCTGGTACTCAACGGTGACATCCTGTCCGGTCACGACATCGGCGAGCAGGTCGCGGCGCACGTCGCCAGGAAGGCCGCCGTCACCCTGCACCTGACCGAGGTGGAGGATCCCTCGCGCTTCGGGTGCGTGCCGACCGACGAGGACGGGCGGGTGACCGCCTTCCTGGAGAAGACCCCCACCCCGGTCACCAACCGGATCAACGCCGGGTGTTACGTCTTCACCCGCTCGGTGATCGACACGATCCCGGCGGGCGAGGTCGTCTCGGTCGAGCGGGAGACCTTCCCCGGCCTGATCGAGGACGGCTCCCTGGTGCTCGGCTACGCCGACGCCTCCTACTGGCTCGACGTGGGCACGCCCGCCGCCTTCGTGAAGGGCTCCCGCGACCTGGTGCTCGGCCGTCTCGCCTCGCCCGCCCTGCCGGGGCCCACCGGCGACTTCCTCGCCCTGCCCGGTGCCATGATCTCGCCCGCGGCCAAGGTCTCCGGCGGTTCCGTGATCGGCGCCCGCGCGGTCGTGGAGTCGGAGGCGCAGATCAGCGGCAGCGTGCTCGGGGACGACTGCGTCGTGCACTCGGGCGCGGTCGTGGTCGACTCGGTGGTCGGCATCGGCGCGCGGGTCAGCTCTGGAGCGGTCCTGAGGGACGTGGTCCTCGGCGACGGCGCCGTGGTCGGTTCGGGGAACGAGCTGATCGCGGGCAGCCGGGTCTGGCCGGGCGTCGTGCTCCCCGAGTTCGCGATCCGCTTCTCCAGCGACATCTGACCGTTCGCGGCGCGGGCACCTTCGTGAGGGAACGTGAGTGGTGCCCGCCGTGGCCGGTCGACCTGGCGCTGGCCCTCGACCCGCACCGGCGCGGGACCGGCGACCCCACCCTGAGGACGGCGCCCGGCGGGTCTTCTGGCGGACCTCGCGCACACCCGACGGGCCGGGGACGCTGCGCGTGGCCCTGGTCGGTGGCGGGGTCGGTGGCGGGGTCGGTGGCGGTGGCGGTGGCGGGGGTGGTGGCGGGCCGGGTGGCCGGGTGGCGGCCGCCGCGTGGGGGCCGGGGGCGGAGTGGATGCTGGAGACGCTTCCCGCGCTGCTCGGCGCCGGTGACGACGTGTCGGGGTTCGTTCCCGGCCACGATTGGCCGAGGGTGCTGCGGAACGCGGTGAGACGTTATCCGGGGCTCAGGATCGGCAGGACGTCGCGGGTGTTCGAGGCGCTGGTCCCGGCCGTGCTGGAGCAGAAGGTGGTCTCCACCGAGGCGTGGCGGGCGTGGCGGTGGCTGCTGGGCCGCTACGGCGAGCCCGCGCCGGGTCCCGCGCCCGAGGGGATGAGGGTCTTCCCCGAGCCCGAGGTGTGGCGGTCGATCCCGTCGTGGGACTGGCACCGCGCGGGGGCGGAGGCGGTGCGGGCCCGTACGATCGCGAACGCCGCCCGGCACGCGGGGAAGCTGGAGGCGATCGAGGGCAGCGCCGACGCCGATCGGCTGTTAAGGGCGCTGCCCGGGATCGGGGTGTGGACGTCCGCCGAGGTGCGCCAGCGCTCGCACGGCGACGCGGACGCCGTCTCGGTGGGCGACTTCCACCTGCCGTCGCTGGTCGGCTGGTCGCTCAGCGGCGAGCGGGTGGACGACGCGCGGATGCTGCGGCTGCTCGCTCCCTACCGGGGGCACCGGCACCGGGTCAGCCGGCTGCTGGGGTTGGGCGGTGTGCGGCCACCCGCTCGCGGGCCGAGAACGCCCGTGCGCGACTACCGGTCGTTCTGAGCGCCCCCTCGCCGGGGGACGGTTCGTCGCGATGCCAGTCGAGGCTGTCGCGCGTGTCGGCGCCGATCAGCGGGGCGAGGACGGCGACGGCGACGAGGACGATGAGAAACGCGATCATTTTCGGCTCCTGCCGGGTGGGGTCCGAGGGGGTTTCCTCGGAGGATCCGAGTGGATTCCCCGCGGACGCGGGGTTCCTGTGGACATCTCTAATTTATGCACCTGCAAGTATTTACGTCTATCGAGACTTGCTTGACCGTACGCTTTAGCAGATCTGAAGTGTCGAGTCCCCGGTCCGGCGGTCGACGCCCGAGGCGGGTCCCGGGCCCGCGAGGGGGCACCCGCCGCCCCACATGTTCGTCTCGCGCCGTACTGTGCCGTCATGAGCGCTAACCCCACCGACAACGCGATGCGCCGGGCTCTGGCCAGGGCCCGCGACGGCAAAGCTCTCGATACCGCCGAAGCCACCGTCCTGCTGCACGCACGGGACGAACATCTGGAGACCCTCCTCGACCACGCCGGGAGGGTGCGGGACGCGGGCCTGGAGGCGGTCGGGCGGCAAGGGATCATCACCTACAGCCGCAAGGTCTTCATCCCCCTGACGCGGCTCTGCCGCGACCGTTGCGGATACTGCACGTTCGCCACCGCGCCGCACAAGCTGGAAAGCATGTTCCTGAGTCCCGACGAGGTGCTGGAGATCGCCGGGCAGGGCGCGGCGATGGGGTGCAAGGAGGCGTTGTTCACCCTGGGCGACCGGCCGGAGGACCGCTGGCACCAGGCCCGCGAGTGGCTGGACGCGCACGGCTACGACGACACGCTGTCCTACGTCCGCGCGATGGCCGTGCGGGTGCTGGAGGAGACCGGGCTGCTGCCGCACCTGAACCCGGGCGTGATGACCTGGCAGGACCTGCAGCGGCTCAAGCCGGTCGCGCCCTCCATGGGCATGATGCTGGAGACGACCTCGCGGCGGCTCTTCGAGGAGAAGGGGCAGGCGCACTACGGCTCGCCCGACAAGGACCCCGCCGTGCGGCTGCGCGTGCTGGAGGACGCCGGGCGGACGAACGTGCCGTTCACCAGCGGCATCCTCATCGGCATCGGGGAGACGGTCGAGGACCGCGCCGAGTCGCTGTTCGCGCTGCGCAGGGTGGCGCGCGAGTACGGCGGCATCCAGGAGATCATCGTCCAGAACTTCCGCGCCAAGCCGGACACCGCGATGCGCGGCATGCCGGACGCCGACCTGCAGGAGCTGGCCGCGACCATCGCGGTGACCCGGCTGGTGCTGGGGCCGAAGATGAGGGTGCAGGCCCCGCCGAACCTGGTCGACTCCGAGTACGAGCTGATGATCAGGGCGGGCATCGACGACTGGGGCGGCGTCTCGCCGCTCACGCCCGACCACGTCAACCCCGAGCGTCCCTGGCCTCAGATCGACGACCTCGCCGCCCGTACGGCCGCCGCCGGGTTCGCGCTGCGCGAGCGGCTCACCATCTACCCCGAGTTCGTGCTGGCGGGGGAGCCCTGGCTCGATCCGAGGCTCGACGCGCACGTGGCCGCCCTGGCGGACCCGGAGACCGGGCTCGCCCGCGAGGACGCGGTCCCGACCGGCCGCCCCTGGCAGGAGCCGGACGGCGGTTTCGTCTCCGTGGGCCGCGTCGACCTGCACACGGCCGTCGACACCGAAGGCCGCAGCGCCGACCGCCGCGACGACTTCGACAACGTGTACGGCGACTGGGAGGCGCTCAGGGAGCGTCTGCCCGCCGCCTCCTCGATCGTGCGGGGCGACGTGCGGGAGGCGCTGAGGCAGGCCGAGAGCGACCCGGCGGGGCTGAGCGACGCCCAGGCGCTCGTCCTGCTGGACCTGGCCGGGGACCAGGACGGGGTGGGCGCCGACGACGCGGCGCTGGACGAGCTCTGCCGGATCGCCGACGGCCTGCGCCGGGAGGCGGCCGGCGACGACGTCACCTACGTGGTGAACCGGAACATCAACTTCACCAACGTCTGCTACACCGGCTGCCGCTTCTGCGCCTTCGCGCAGCGCCGTACCGACGCCGACGCCTACACCCTCTCGCTGGAGCAGGTCGCCGACCGCGCCTGGGAGGGGTGGCAGGCCGGGGCGACCGAGGTGTGCATGCAGGGCGGCATCCACCCCGACATGCCCGGCACCGCGTACTTCGACATCGCCAGGGCGGTCAAGGCCAGGGTGCCGGAGATGCACGTCCACGCGTTCTCGCCGATGGAGGTGATCAACGGCGCCAGTCGCACCAACCTGTCCATCGAGGACTGGCTGGTCGCCGCGAGGGAGGCGGGCGTCGACTCGCTCCCGGGCACCGCGGCCGAGATCCTCGACGACGACGTCCGCTGGGTGCTGACCAAGGGCAAGCTTCCCACCAGGGAGTGGGTCGAGGTGATCTCCACCGCGCACCGGGTCGGCATCCCGACGACCTCCACGATGATGTACGGCCACGTCGACAACCACGCGCACTGGGTGCAGCACATCCGTCTGATCCGCCGCATCCAGGAGGAGACCGGCGGGTTCTCCGAGTTCGTGCTGTTGCCGTTCGTCCACCACAGCGCGCCCATCTACCTGGCGGGGATCGCCCGTCCCGGGCCGACGGCGCGGGAGAACCGGGCCGTGCACGCGCTGGCCCGCGTCCTGCTGCACGGCGCGATCGCCAACATCCAGTGCTCGTGGGTGAAGCTCCAGGACGGGCTCTGCCGCGAGGTGCTGCTGGGCGGGGTCAACGACCTCGGCGGCACGCTGATGGAGGAGACGATCAGCAGGATGGCCGGGTCGGAGAACGGTTCGTTCAAGACGATCAGCGAGATCGAGGCCATGGTCGCCCCGACCGGGAGGCCGGTCCGGCAGCGGACCACCTCCTACGGCGTGCCGGACGCCGGACGGGTGGCCGCGGCCAGGGCGAGCGACGGCGTCTGCCGCAGCGTCCGCCCCAACGCCCTCCCGCTGCTCTCCCTGGAGCCGTCGGCAAAATTATAACGAGTTCTACGTCTGTCCGTCTTTCGTGAGAGGTTCGTGGGCACAATCATCATTCCCTTGTAGGTATATGTAGGGAGAGGTGCGGGTTTGTCCTCCTCCGGTCGACACCGTGTGGCCGCCGGCATCGAGCGGCGCCGGCGTCAGGCTCGCCTGCGCCTGTCGCTGGCGGCGGTCGCGATCGCGGTCGCCCTGGTGGGCGGTGCCGCCCTGGTGTCCGGCCGGGTGGGGAACTCGTGCTCGGCCCGCGACCCGGTGCTGGTCGGCGTCGCCGCCGCCATCGACATCGCCCCGGCCGTCATGGAGGCGGCGGGGCGGTTCAACCGGAGCCGGACGGGCGTCGACGGCCGGTGCGTGCTGGTGCAGGTGACCGAGCAGCCACCCGCCACCGTGCTGCGGACCCTGCTCGGCGGCACCGCGGGGGTGCTCAGCCGCCGCCCCGACGGCTGGATCTCCGACTCCTCGGCCTGGATCCGCCTCGCCCGCAAGCAGGGGGCCGCGAACCTGGCCGGAACCGAGACCGTCGTGGCGACCTCGCCCCTGGTGTTCGCCACCCGCAAGTCCCTCGCCCGGCGCTTCGCCATGGGCAGGACCGACATGAACTGGCGGATGGTCTTCCCCTCGACCACCCGCGGCCGGATCCGGCCGAACGAGAACGAGCCCGACGTGGTCCGCGTCCCCGACCCGTCGCTCGCGGGGGCCGGGATCGCCACCGTGGCCGCGGCCAGGGACGTGGTCGGCAGCGGCCCCGAGGCCGACCGGGCGCTCACCGCGTTCGTCCGCTGGGCGCAGGCGGGGTCGGCGCCCGACTACCGGAGCATGCTCGCCACCGTCGACGACCGCTCCTTCTGGAAGCGGCCGGTGGTGATCGTGCCGGAGTCGGCGGTGTGGGCGCACAACCGCCTGCCCTCCGACGACCCGGTGGTCGCCCTGCACCCCCGCGAAGGGACGATCAACCTCGACTACCCGTACGTGGTCACCTCCTCCGACGAGGTGAAGGCGAGCGGGTCGCGGGCCTTCGCCGCCTGGCTGCGCTCCCCGGAGACCCAGGAGGGGGCCCGCAGGGCGGGGTTCCGCTCGGCCGACGGCTCCCTGGGCCCGCACTCGCCCGGTCCCGAGATCCCCACCGAGGCACCTCGCACCCGCCCGACCATCCTGCCCGCCATGATCGACGAGGCGCTGGAGGCGTGGAGCAGGCTCGCCCCGCCGACCAACATCCTGGTCATGACCGACACCGGCAGGCACATGGCGGAGCCGATCAGGGGGCAGAAGGGGAAGACCAGGCTGACCGTCGCCCTGGAGGCCGCCAGGCTCGGCCTGCAGCTGTTCCCCGACTCCACCCACATGGGCCTGTGGGACTTCTCCTCGGCCAAGGGCAGGGACCAGCGCGAGCGGGTGCGCATCGGCCCGGTCGTCGAGCCCGACGGCGGGCAGGTCGTCCGGCGCGGCCGCCTGGAGGAGCTGACCCGCACCCTGCGCGCCGCCCCCAAGGAGCCCAGTGCCCTGTACGACTCGATCCTCGCCGGGTTCCGGGAGATGACCAAGGTCTACGACGAGGACATGAACAACACCCTCGTCGTCATCACGGCGGGAAAGGACGACGGCAAGGGTGTCTCGGGCACCGGCCTGGTGCGGGCGCTGCGCGAGGAGTGGGATCCCGAGGCGCCGGTCCAGGTCGTCGTCCTCGCCTTCGGCACCGACCTCGACCGCGCCGCCCTCACCCAGGTCACCTCCGTCACCAACGGCTCCCTGCACGTCGCCCAGGGCCCGGAGGAGATCATCGACGTCTTCCTGTCCGCCCTCGCCAGGCGGCTGTGCCATCCCACCTGCCGCACCCCCGCCTGACCCGGGCCGGGGAACCGGCGGACGGCCCGCTCGAAACGCGGCACCGTGGGTGTCGTATCGAGGCCCGTCCCGATCGTCTTGGTGACAAAGGGCCCGGCCGGTCCTCCAGGCCGTTCGGCGCGCTCCGGGGTGTGCGGTGCACGACCGTGGCCGACCCCGGCGGAGGCGGCGTCGGCCTGTACGCGGTCCTGCCGATCGGCTGAGAACGGCGCCGGGTACAACAGCGACAGACGACGCGAGAGGCGAAGACGTGAAGTACGTGCTGATGTTCGTGGAGACCGAGCAGTTCGCCAAGGAACTGGAGGCGATGGGCGAGCTGGAACAGCGGGCCGCCTACGAGGCGGTGGGCCGATGGTTCGCCGAGCACGGAGACAGGATC
Organism: Streptosporangium sp. LJ11; assembly: GCF_051918945.1. Taxonomy (NCBI): domain Bacteria; kingdom Bacillati; phylum Actinomycetota; class Actinomycetes; order Streptosporangiales; family Streptosporangiaceae; genus Streptosporangium; species Streptosporangium sp. LJ11. The sequence goes on along the minus strand of NZ_JBPXMB010000009.1, from coordinate 213,712 downwards.
ACTCACCATACGCATCTGGCGCCGGTGCACACCGCGACCACGGTGAGGTTGGACGCCGGTGAGCCGGTCGTCACCGACGGACCGTTCGTGGAGGGCAAGGAGGTGGTCAGCGGGTTCGCCGAAGTGGAGGTGGCCGATCTGGACGAGGCGTTGAAACTGGCCCGCTCGTGGCCGGCGTGCCCGGTCGTGGAGATCCGCCCGGTCTCATGACGGAGAGGGTGGCCGGGCCCACCGGCGGTCGTGTCCATGGGAGCGCCGGCAGTGACGAGGTGCTGGCCCGCGTGGTGCGTGAACACGCGGGCCGGCTGGCCGCCGGTCTGATCTCGTTGCTGGGCGACTTCTCGGCGGCCGAGGACCTGGTGCAGGACGCGATCGAGACGGCGCTGCGGCGCTGGCCGGTCGAGGGCGTCCCTGACCGGCCGGATGCCTGGCTGTTCACCGTGGCCCGGCGGCGCGGCCTGGACGTGCTGCGCCGTGAGACGACCTACCGGGCCAAGCTGGCTCAGCTGCGTCGGCCGGAGCCCGCCCCGGCTGACGACCGGTTGCGGCTGATCTTCACCTGCTGTCATCCCGCGCTGGGGCGGGCGGCGCGGATCGCGCTGACCCTGCGGGTGGTGTGCGGGTTGTCGACGGCGCAGATCGCCGCGGCGTTCGTCGTGCCGGAGGCCACGGTGGCACAGCGCATCACCCGTGCCAAGAAGAAGATCACCGAAGCGGGGATCCCGTACCGCGTCCCGGCCGGCGACGAGCTGGCCGAGCGGCTGCAGGCCGTGCTGGCGGTCATCTACCTGCTGTTCAACGAGGGCTACCTGTCCAGCACCGCCGAGCACGCTCAGGCCGCGGGCTTGGTCGACGACGCCGAGTGGCTGGCCGCGCTGCTGGCGGGCCTGGTGCCCGGCGAGCCGGAGGTGGCCGGGCTGCTGGCGCTGATCCGGTTGCACCGGGCGCGCGGCCCGGCCCGTTTCGACGCCCGCGGCCACCTGGTGCTGCTGGCCGACCAGGACCGCGCGCTGTGGGACCGGGCGGCGATCGAGGCGGCGGCCGCGCTGCTGGTGCGCACCGCCCGCGTGCATCGCAGGCCGGGGCCGTATCAGGTGCAGGCGGCGATCGCGGCCTGCCACGCGGAAGCGACCTCGTTCGAGGAGACGGACTGGGCGCAGATCCTCGTGCTCTACGACATGCTGCTGCGCCTGGCGCCCTCGCCCGTCACCCGGCTGCACCGTGCCGTCGCCCTGGGCTACGCCCGAGGACCGCAGGCGGCACTGGCCGAACTCGACGAGCTGCGGCAGGTGCTGGCCCGCTACCCGCTGCTGCACGCCGTCCGCGCCGAACTGCTGCGCCGGCTCGGCCACGCCGAACGGGCACGCGCCTGTGACGAGCGGGCGCTGGAGCTGACCGCGAACCCGGCCCAGCAGCGGCTGCTGGAACAGAGGCTGGCCTGGGCCTGAGCCAGGGCCACTCCGGCGGCCGGGCCGGACCGCGGCACGCCCCGGCGCGGAGCGAGCGGGAGCGTCGTCGAACGATGCCGGGGTGTGCGAGGTATCGCCTCCGACCGGGTTCGCCGCTTCGCCCTGAACGGCCGGTGCACCGGGCCCGCCCGCGTGCAGGCAGGGCAAAATGTGGCGATCTATTGGGATATCGTGCCTACGGTCGATCACAGGGGTGATCCAGAAAAAGGGGGCAGGGCGGGTGAGCGAGGAGAGTTCGCGTGCCGGTTCGGAGGGCGGCGGGCAGCGGCGGAGGCTGCTCATCGAGCGGGCCAAGACCTACACGGAGATGGAGCGCTTCGAGGAGGCCGCCGCGGACCTGACCGAGGTGCTGCGGCTCGACCCCGCCGACGACATCGCGTGGGCCAACCGGGGCGAGCTGTACCGGAGGATGGAGCGGTTCGAGGAGGCCGTCTCCGACTTCGACCGCGCGATCGAGATCGATCCGGAGTACGCGTTCGCGATCGGCAGCCGGGGGCAGGCCCACGCGGCGCTCCACCGGCCCGCCGAGGCGCTGGCCGACTTCGACCGTGCGATCGAGCTGACCCCGGACCAGGTCTGGCTCCTCGGCGACAGGGCGAGGCTGCTGCGCGGGCTCGAGCGGTACGACGACGCGGAGACCGACCTGATGCGGGCCGTAATGCTCGCTCCCGAGGACGCCGACCTGTACAACGCGCGCGGCGACCTGTACTACCAGATGGACCGCTACGCGGACGCGATCACGGATTTCTCCCACGCCCTGAGCCTGGAGCCGAACAGCGTCTGGGCGCTCGTCTCGCGCGGGGAGACGCACCGCATGACGGACGCGTTCGACGAGGCGCTCGGAGACCTGAACCACGCCCTCCAGCTGGAGCCCGACAACGACCGTGCCCTGGCGAGCCGCGGCGCGGTCCTGCACGAGATCGGGCGGAACGAGGAGTCGGTGGCCGATCTCAGCAGGGCGATCGAGATCGACCCCGAGTACACCTGGGCCTACATCCGCAGGAGCGAGGTCCTGCGCTCCCTCGGCCGCTACGAGGACTCGCTCGTCGACATCAACCGGGCGATGGAACTCGACGGGGACGCGGAGGGCTGACCCGCCGGGACCGGGTTCCAGGCGGGTCCGGTGGACGACGGCGGACGACGGCGAGGTCCTAGCGGACGACGATGAAGTCCGCCGCCCGCCTGGGGGCGCGATCCCTGGGCGGGGCGGCGGGGTGGCCGATGGCGACGGCGCCCATCGGGTCCCAGTCCGCGGGCAGGCCGAGGACCTCGCGGACCACGTCGCGGCAGAACATGGTGGACGACACCCAGGCCGAGCCCAGGCCCTCCACCGCGAGCTGGACCAGGAAGTTCTGCACCCCCGCACCGGTCGCGACCACGAACATCTCCCGCTCGGCCGCGTTGCGCCGGTCGTCGCGGTAGGTGTACGAGCCGTCCATCACCAGGCAGGGCACCGCCAGGTACGGGGCCGCGCGCAGCACGTCACCCCGCCTGACCCGTTTGACGATCGACTCCTCCGAGAAGCCGTCACCGCGCAGGTCGGCGATCCAGGCGTCCCGCATGGCGTCGAGCAGCTTCTCGCGGGTCCCGGCGGACTCCAGCAGGACGAACCGCCACGGGGTGGTGTGGTGCGGGGCGGGCGCGGCGATCGCGGCGTCGACCGCCCTGCGGACCTTGTCGCCGTCCACGGGGTCCGCGGAGAACTCGCGGACGGTCCTGCGGGCGAAGACCACGTCGCGCGAACCGTACCGGAACATGTCGTCGGCGGACGGGCGGAGCAGCTCGCCGACTCCCGGCCCGTCATCCTCGGTGGTGTACTCCGCCAGACCTCTGATCACCGCCACCGGGGTCTGCGCGACCTTCCCCTTGACCAGGTCCGCGGCGGCCGCGAACTCGTCGGCGACGGCGGTCAGGGTGACCTCGAGCGCGTTGCCGTGGTCGTCGGACATGCCCCGGTAGTCGAGCGCGGGGGTCACCCCCGCGAGGCCGACGGCCATGTCGGTCTGGCCGTTGCGCCACGGGCGGCCGAAGGTGTCGGAGACGACCACGCCGACCGACACGCCGAGCAGCTCCCTGACGCGCGCCCGCACGGCCGAGGCGGAGGCGTCCGGGTCGGCGGGCAGCAGGACGACCGTGCCGGGACGGGTGTTGGAGGCGTCGACCCCGGCGGCGGCCATGACGAACCCGTGCGCCGTCTCGGCGATCACGGTCTCACCCCTGCGGGCCACCACCCGTCTCGTCTCCGTGCCGACCGCCTCGGCGCGGCTCACGCCGCGCAGCACCCGGCCCTCGGCCTTGCTGGAGATCTTCGAGGTGACCACGAGGATGTCGCCGTCGCGCAGGTCGGGCATGGCCGTGGCGATCAGCTCCCCGACGTCGTCGCCCTCGCGCACCTCGGGGATGCCGGGGACGGCGAAGATCTCCAGCCTGACGTCGGCGGGCTCCTCCCGCCCGCGCCTGAGCCTGCTCATCGCGAACCCTCCTCACGGGCCGAGGCCTCGTCCGCGACGGGGGACCGCTCGTACGGGGCCGGAGGGCCGGTGTCCCGGCCCGCGAGCCGCACGGCCATGTCCAGGGCGGCGCGGGCGATGGCGGCGGCGGACTCGACGTCGTGCATGATCAGTGGACGGGCCTCGACGTCGACGCCGCCGAGGGCCACCCCGGCGTCCTCCTCCGCGACCAGCCAGCCGTCCACCAGCGGCGATCCGTACAGTTCGAGGACCGCCTGCGCGGTGGTCTCCACGCCGATCGCGGTCAGGCAGGCGTCGGCCATGCCCCGGACGGGGGCGCCGCCGACGATGGGCGAGACGCCGACGACGGTCTTGCCCTCCAGGGCCTCGCGGATGCCCTTGATCTGCAGGATCGTACCGATGCTGACGACCGGGTTGGACGGCGGGAGGATGACCGCGTCGGCGGCGGCGATCGCCTCCAGCACGCCGGGGGCGGGGGAGGCCTCGTCCGCGCCGACCAGGATGATCCGCTCGGCCGGGACCGAGGCGCGCAGCCGCACCCACCACTCCTGGAAGTGGACGGCGCGGCGGCCCCGCTCGTCGGAGATGACCACGTGGGTCTCGGTCCTGTCGTCGCTCATCGGGATCAGGCGTACGCCCGGCCGCCAGCGAGCGCACAGCGCCTCGGTGACCGCGGACAGGGGATATCCGGCGTCGAGCATCTGGGTGCGCACGATGTGGGTGGCGAAGTCGCGGTCGCCGAGGCCGAACCACTGCGGTTCGACGCCGTAGGCGGCCAGCTCCTCCTTGACGACGTGCGACTCCTGCCGCCGTCCCCAGCCCTGCTCCTCGTCGATGCCGCCGCCCAGCGTGTACATCACGGTGTCGAGGTCGGGGCAGACCCGCAGGCCGTAGAGGCTGATGTCGTCACCGGTGTTGCCGATGACGGTGATCTCGGAATCGGGGGCCGTGGTGAGGAGGCCCCGCAGGAAACGGGCGCCGCCGATGCCGCCGGCGAGGGACACGATGCGCATGCCGTCCAGTGTTCCACTAGGTCACCAAGCCTGTTGGCGGGGTGTCCGCGGGCGGTTCCCAGTAGTCTTTTCATGATCGTTATGAGGGGTGTCCACCCTGGCCGGATCGCCTGATTGGCCGCCCGAAATGTGAGCTTATAGGGTGTAATGGAGCACTTATGGGGTTGGTGGGCTTCCTGGGACCACCGGCAACAAAGTCAGCCATGTGCAAAACTGACCCGGGTTTACCTAAAGACCCTATGGGGGTAGTTGTGATCAATGTCGAGGCAGTCCGGCTCCGGGAACCGGCGGCGTGGCTCATGGTCGCCGTCGCGTCCGCGAGCGTTCTCGTCGGCATCGAACGCCTGTTGTTCGGGAGCGGATCGTTCTCCTTCGCCGAGCGCGCGGCGGCCTCCCTGGGGCAGCTCGCCTCGCCGGTCGCCACCGCGCTGCTCGTCGGCGGCGTGCTGCTGGCGACCAACCTCGGCCCGGTGATCCAGCGGCTGAAGGTGATGGCCCTCGTGGTGGCCGGCACGCTCGGGCTCTCCGTGCTGTTCGGCCTGATCGGCCTGTTCGGCGGGCTGTTCGGCGGCGTGGAGGGTTTCCTGGGGAAGGTCGAGTTCCTTCTCGTCAACCTGCCCGCCCTCGCGCTGACCGCGGTCGCGCTGCTGTATGTGCTGCCGAAGGCGGTCCCCGCGGGTTCACGCGACGGCGCGTTCCGCGCGGACGGCGGCTTCGGCCGCTCCCCGGAGCATCCGCAGGACCAGCGGTACGGCGCCTACGGTCAGCCGCCCGCTCCCGCGCAGGGGCAGGCCCCCTTCCAGGAGTACCCCCAGGGGCCCCAGGGCCCTCAGGGCCCTCATGGGCAGGGCGTTCCGCAGGGCGCGTACCCCCACGCCCAGGGTTTCCAGGGGCCCCAGGGTCCCGGTCCCCAGGGGCCCCAGGGTCCCGGTCCCCAGGGTCCCCAGGGGCAGATGCCCCAGCAGGGTGTTCATCACCCGCAGGACCAGGGCCCGCAGGGTGGCCACGGCTACCCGCAGGAGGCTCCGCCCGCCCCGGCCCCGCAGCCTCCGTACAACCGCCCCGCGCTTCCGCCCGCGCCCGAGCACGGCTCCGCCGGGGACTCGGAGGGGTACGGCCGGCAGGCGCCCTCCCACGCGGCGCCCGTGCCGCCGGCGTCTCCCGCGCCGCAGGCCGGTGACGGATACGCCCAGGCCCCCTACACGCCGCCCGCCGAGAACCAGCAGTACGCCCCCCAGGGCGAGCCCTACCCGCAGCCGGAGCCCCAGGGGCAGGGGTACGCGCAGCCGGAGCCGCAGAGCTACCCGCAGTCCGTTCCGCAGGCGCCGCAGCCCGCCGCCCCGGCCGCGGGCTACACCCCGAGCCCGTACGTCGCGGCGGACGTCCAGCCCCCGGCCCCGGCCAAGCCGTACGACCCGCCGGCCGCGGCCTACGACTCGCCGGCCGCGGCCTACGACCCGCCGGTCTACGCCGCCCCGGTGGAGCCGCAGGCCCAGACGGAACCCCGGCTGCCGAGCTATCCCCAGTTCCCGGACTCCTCGTCGTACGGGCAGCCCGACTCGTCGTACGGGCAGCCGGAGTCGCAGGGCTTCGGCCAGCAGGCCGAGCCGCCGACCTCCCCGGGTTCCCCGATCTCTTCTGCGTACGGGCAGGAGTCGCAGTCGTCGGGTTCCGGGCGGCACTCCAGCCCCAACCTGCCGAGCTACTCCCAGTACTCGGACTCCTCGTCGTACGGGCAGTCCGACTCGCAGGGCTTCGGCCAGCAGGCCGACTCCTCCGCCTCCTCCGCGTACGGCCGGCGCTCGGACCGGTCGCAGCCCGACTACGGGCAGTCCGACCCGCTCTTCGGCCAGCAGCCCGAGCCTTCGGCCTCGTCTCCCTCTTCGGCCTCCCCGACCTCTCCGGCGTACGGGCAGGAGCCGCAGTCGTCGGGTTCCCGGCGGCAGTCCGAGCAGCAGGGCTACCAGCAGCCCGATCCGCAGGGATACCCGCAGGCCGACTCCCAGGGCTACCAGCGGTCCGAGGCCCAGGGCTTCGGCGGGCAGCAGGAGCCGCAGTCGCCCGGGTACGGTCACCAGCCCGAGCAGCAGGCCCCCGCGTCCTACCCGCCGGCCGACGGGCGCCAGGACCAGCCGCTCGACGCCCAGCCGCGCCCGCCGTTCGACGGCCGGCCGCCGCAGTCCTTCCCGCAGCCTCCGGAGAACTACGGCCAGCCGTTCAGCGGTTACTCGGGCGCGGAGTTCGGCCGCCAGGCCGAGCAGGGCCCGTCCTACTCCGCGCCCGACCCGGTGGATCTCAGGTCCCAGCAGATGGCCCAGGCCTACCAGCAGGCGGAGAGCTACCAGCAGCAGGCCCAGCAGGGCGGCACCGAGCCTCAGCTGCGCGTCCCCGAGTACGGCTCCCCGGGCTACGAGGGCCCGTTCGGGCACCCGCAGGCCCCTCAGACCCCGCAGAATCCCCAGCCCGCGCCGGCTTCTCAGGCTCCGCAGGCCTCCCAGGCTCCCCAGACACCGCCCTACCAGTCCCACCAGTGGGACCCCCAGTCGGAGTCGACGCTCCGGTTCGACCCGAACGCCTACCAGGGAGACCCGCTGAGCGACCCCGCGCCCGCCGCCAGGACGTGGGACTCGCAGCCGATAGACCCCACGGCGATCTACAAGCCCGAACAACGCCCAGGTCAGGTCACGGATGAGGAAACCCCGGATAGAGAGAGGGTGGGCCCCGGTCAGGATCAGAACATGTCCTGGTACGGTTCCGACCGCCGAGAGCACTGAGCCCCTGGCGGTCGAAGCGATCACCTGGTGCAATTGCCGTCGTGGCAGGCACACGACCCACAACCGGGGAGAGCAGGTCTTTCCCCGGATACCAGCATGCCGCTTGACGCCACACCGACCACGCGCGTGTAATTACACACGTGTTGTTACGCCTTCCTCTGGGTGGGTAAGGGGGAGGCGTTCATAGGGGGGCTCCAATTTTGCGGGCGTGCGGCAGGGAGGTGTGCAGTGGCCGACCTGGTCATCGCACAGGAGAGCATCGCTGAAGAGCAGCTTGGCTGGCAGGAGCGCGCCTTGTGCGCGCAGACCGACCCGGAGGCGTTCTTCCCGGAGAAGGGAGGGTCCACCCGCGAGGCCAAGAAGGTTTGCCGCTCCTGCGAGGTGCGTGCCGAGTGTCTTGAGTACGCGCTCGAGCATGACGAGCGGTTTGGAATCTGGGGTGGGTTGTCGGAGCGTGAGCGCCGCCGGATCAAGCGTGAGGCCGTCTGAGCCGTCCGCGAACCGGATGGCGGGAAGGTCCGAGCGCTCTGGGATCCGGACGGTTCGGACGTCCGAGCACCGATGAACACTATGAACACCGATCGACACCGAAGAAGTGCCGAAGACGGTCGAGCGGTCTGACAGAAGTATGTGACGCCTCTCCGAGGCGCTTGACGAATATGTCCATGGGGTCACGTGACCGTCGGTCGCGTGACCCTTTTTTCATGCGCGCGACCAGGTGTAAGACATAGCCAGACAGAGGGTGCCGTATCGTTGTCGCGCCGATCACCACCACTCCTGAACACGGGACGTATGTCCATCACCGACCCCCCTCACCCCCAGCGCCCCCAGCACACCGTCACCGCGATCGTCGTCTCCCACGACGGATCCCGCTGGCTGGGGGAGACCCTGGAAGCCCTGCTCAGGCAGACCCGCCCGGTGGACCGGGTCGTCGGGGTCGACAACGGCAGCAGGGACGGCAGCGCCGCGCTGCTGACCGGCGCCCTCGGCTCCAGGGCGGTGCTCACCCTGCCGCGCTCGACCGGTTTCGGCGAGGCCGTCGCCGAGGTCCTCGGCCGGCTCGGCCCCGGCGGCGGCCGGGAGTGGATCTGGCTGCTGCACGACGACTGCGCCCCGGACGTCCACGCCCTGCGGCTCCTGCTGGAGGCCGCCGACGAGGATCCCAAGGCGGCGGTGCTCGGCCCCAAGCTCCGCGACTGGCTCGACCGGCGGCTTCTGCTGGAGGTCGGCGTCACCGTCGACCGTACCGGCCGCAGGGACACCGGGCTGGAGGCCCGCGAGTTCGACCAGGGGCAGTACGACGGGACCAGGGACGTGCTCTCGGTCTCCACCGCGGGCATGCTGATCCGCAGGGACGTCTGGGAGGAGGTCGGCGGGCTCGACCCCGCGCTGCCGCTGTTCCGCGACGACCTCGACCTGTGCTGGCGCGTCAGGACCGCCGGGTACCGCGTGCAGAACGTCACCCGGGCGATCGCCTGGCACGCCGAGGCGGCCACCCGGCGGCGGCGCCGCATCACCGCCAGCGGTGACCACCCCCGCCGCCTGGACCGCCGCAACGCCCTCTTCGTCGTCATGGCGAACCTGCCCGCCCGCCCGCTGCTGTGGGCGCTGGTGCGCAACGCGTTCGGGTCGCTCTTCCGCACGGTGCTGTTCCTGGTGGCCAAGCAGCCCGCCAACGCGCTGGACGAGTTCCTCGCGTTCGGCTCGGTCTTCGGTCACCCCATCCGGATGATCAAGGCCAGGCGGGTGCGGGCCAAGGGCAGGAGGCAGGGGTACGCGGCGGTCAGCCGGCTGCTCACCCCGCCCGGCGCCGGTTACCGGCGGCTCGTCGACCGGGCCCAGAGCTACCTGGCCGGGGGCGGGTTCGTGGAGTCCGCGGGACGCCACCATGCCGTGGCCGCCTCGCCGCACGCGCAGGAGGACGGCGAGGAGCTGCTCACCGACGCCGGGGTGATGCAGCGGGTCTTCGGCAACCCCGGCGTCCTGCTCTTCCTGGCGCTCACCGTGGTCACGCTGGTCGCCGAGCGCGCGGTGACGGGCGGCGCCAGGCTGGGCGGCGGAGCGCTCGTCCCGGTGATCGGCGGGGCCTCCGACCTGTGGAACCTCTACCGCGAGAGCTACCACCAGGTGGGCCTGGGCACCGACGCGTGGGCCCCTCCCTACGTGGCGGTGCTGGCCGTGCTCTCCACGGTGCTGTTCGGCAAGACGTGGCTCGCGGTGTCGCTGCTGCTGCTCGGCTGCGTGCCGCTGGCCGGGATCTCCGCGTACGCGGCCACCCGGTCGATGGTCCCCGGCCGCTGGACCAGGGTCTGGCTGGCCTCCTCGTACGCCCTCCTGCCGGTCGCCACCGGCGCGGTCGCCGCGGGGCGGCTCGGTACCGCGGTGGTCTTCGTGCTGCTGCCCGTCTACGCGGCGCTCGCCACCACGGTGCTCGCCGGGGAGCGCCGCCGCGCCCGCCGCGCCGCCTGGGGGCTGGGACTCCTGCTGGCCGTCGGCACGGCCTTCGCCCCGCTGGTCTACCCGCTGACCGCGATCCTCGGCGCGCTGGCGGCGCTGGCCTTCCCGCGCAGGGGCGTCGCGGTCTCGATGCTCGTCGCGTTCGCCGTCCCCGTGGTCCTGCTGTTCCCCTGGCTGGCCCAGGTGGTCGCCGACCCGGGGCAGCTCCTGCTGGAGGCCGGGCTGCACCAGCCCGCGCTGGTCGACCCCGGGCTGCCGGCCGGTTCGCTGCTGCTGCTCAGCCCCGGCGGTCCCGGCATGCCGCCGCTCTGGGTGACCGGCGGCCTCCTCGCCGCCTGCCTGGCCGCGCTGCTGATGCGCCGCAACCGGATGGTCATCGCGGTCGGCTGGGGCGTCGCGCTCTTCGGCGTGCTGGTGGCGATCCTGGTGAGCAGGACCACCGTCACCTCGATCAACGGCGACGTCGAGGCCCCCGCCTGGCCGGGCGTGCCGCTGGCCTTCGCCGCCACCGGCATGCTCGTGGTGGCCGCCCTCACCGCCGACAGGGTCGTGGAGTTCCGGGCGGCAGGGGGAGTGCGCAGGCTCGCCGCGTTCGGCGTCGTGCTGGTCGCGTTCTCCACGCCGCTGCTCGCGGCGGGCATGTGGATCGCCAAGGGAGTGGACGGCCCGCTCCGCGGGACGGTACGCGACGTCGTGCCCGCCCTCGCCGCGGAGAACTCCGCGGGCGGCGAGCGGACCCTGCTGCTGCGCGCCTCGCCGGGCGGCCTGCTCTTCACCGTGCTGCGCGGGCGCACCCCGGTGATCGGCGAGGCCGACATCCCGGTCCCCGACGGTCCCAGGGAGCAGGTCCGGGTCGCCGCGGCCGGGCTGGTGTCCGGCAGGGGCGGTGACGACGCCCGGGTCCTCGCCGCCCACGGCGTGCGGTTCGTCGTGGTGACCGCGCCCGTCGGCCCGGAGATCAGCCACGCGCTCGACTCGCAGCCCTCGCTGGCGAGGATGAGCCTGTCCCGCTCGGTCGGCGTGTGGCGGCTCACCCAGCCGGTCGCCCTCCCCGCGACCCCGCCCGGCGACCCCTGGCACGGCCGCTGGCTCTGGGCCCAGGCCGTGCTGGTGCTGATCGTCTCGGTTCTGGCCGCGCCGGGTTCGCGTACCGAGCCCGACGAGCCCGCCGTTCCCCAGGACCTGCCCGAACCTCGCAGAGAGCTGGCCGCCCGGTGAAATCCCTGATCGAGAACCGGTTCAGCCTGCTGGTGCTGGTCCTGGTGGCCCTGCTCGCCCTGTACGGGGTGGCCTACGCCACCCAGCCGCCGGCCGTCGCCACCCCCGCGCCGGGGTTCGAGAAGGTGCCCGTCGCCTCGGTGACGGCCGTCTGCCCGTCGCCCGGCGACACCTCCGTCGGCGTGGTCGCCCCGCCCGGCAGCCGGGAGCCGGGCTCCGCGACGCTCGTCACCGGGGACAAGACCCTGGCCACCGTCGACACCCCCGGCCGTCTCTGGCACGACGAGGTGCCGGCCTCGTCGCCGCCCCTCGTCGTCGCGGCCGACGGGAGCATGGCCGCGGGCCTGGAGGTGGCGCAGACCCGCCGGGAGAAGTCGGGAAAGCAGCGGGGACTGGCCGGGACGCGCTGTGCCGAGCCGGCGGGGAGCACCTGGCTGGTCGGGCCGGGGCCGGCCGCGGCGGACGTCACGCTGTACCTGACCAACGCCGACCTCGCCCCGGCCATCGCGGAGATCATGGTCTACACGGGTGAGGGCCCGGTGTTCGACGACACCGGTGGCGTGTTCACCCTCAAGCCGGGGCAGAGCCGCACGATCAAGGTCCTGGATCTCGCGCCCTCGGCGCTCGTCCTGGCGATCCAGGTCCGTACCAGCTCGGGGCGGGTCACCGCCGCGGCGCGGGCGCTCATGAACGACGGGCGCGGCGTGGACTGGCTGCCGGTCGCCGCGCCCCCCGCCACCCGGGTCGTCGTGCCGGGCATCCCCGGCGGCGGCGGGAGGCGCGAGCTGCTCGTCGCCTCCGCCGAGGAGGTCGACACGCTGGTGGAGGTCAAGGCCCTCACCCCCGAAGGCACGTACGAGCTCCAGGGCCGCGAGCTCGTCGAGGTGCCCGCGGGTTCCGTCGCCTCCGTCGACCTGTCCAGCGGGATCGGCGGCCAGCCGTCCGCGCTGATGCTCACCTCGGACACCCCGATCGTCGCCGGGCTCGTCGCCACCGGCACCGGTTCGAGGACCGACGTGGCCTTCACCGCAGGAGCGGTCCCCATCGACCTGGGCAGCGTCGTCGCCGACAACCGTACGGGCGGCAAGGTGAGCTCCCGGCTGCTGCTGACCGCGCCGGACGCGGCGGGAACGGTGAGCGTGCAGGTGGTCCCGCGCGAGGGCGAGCCGCGCGAGCCGTTCCAGGTGGAGATCCCCGCCTCGCGGACCAAGCAGGTCGCGCTCACCAAGGTGGACGGGCCCTTCGCGGTGGTCGTGCAGCCGCTGCCCGGCTCGGGGCCGGTCTACGGCGGGCGCGTCCTGGACGAGCGGCTCAAGGACGGGCTGGCGCTGACCGTGCAGCCGCTGGCCCCCGCCCGCATGTGGGCGCTGGTCCCGCCGATCGCCGAGTCCGCCGCGACCGTCCTGCCCTGAGAGCGACCGTCCTGCTTCGTGAACCGTCCTGCCCTGGGAGACGGCGGGACCGTCGGGGCGCCCTGGGCCGCGGTGGACCGACCGTGGTCACCTCGGAAGGCGCCGGGCGGTCGTGGTCCGTACCGGAAGGCTTCGGTCGTGGTCGCCCTGGGCCGCGGCGGGCCGGTCGTGGTCGCCTCGGAGGGCGTCGGGTCAGTCGTGGTCGTCGAAGCCGGGATCGACCGACTCGGGGGAGAGGCCGAACAGGCCCGCGACCTGCTCCACCACCGCCTCGTGCACCATCGCGCCCAGGTGGTCGCGGTCGCGTGCCCTGCTCTCCAGGGGGCGGCGGTAGATGATCACGACGGCCGGGCGGTTTCCCGCGGCGGGCTCCGCCCGCCCGAACGGGATGGGCTCGCCGGTCAGCAGCCCGGGGCCGTCGCCCAGCTCGCTGATCGGCGGGACCTCCTCGACCGCGAACTCCACGGCCGACAACTGCTTGGCCCATCGGGGCTTGAGCCGGTCGACGGCGTCCAGGACGAGATCGTCGAACCGCTCGCTGCGAGCCTTGGCGATCGGCACGTGCGAGGGCGCCAGCGGGCCGCGCAGGCCGCGACCGTGCCTGTCGCGCCTGCGGGGAGAACGGGGTCTGCCGGGTGCCGGGCTCACGGCCCCAGCTTAGACGTGACCCGGACGGGGGCGGGAGGTGCCGTGATGGAAGCGCGGAGGGGTGGGAACCGTGACGGCGGGTGCGCGGGAGAGAGGAGATGCCGCCGGGAGGCGTGCGGACAGGGGGTGTAAGCCGTACAGGCGGGTGGAACCCGGGACACGTGTCCGAATTGTGGCGACACGCTCGTTAAGAGCGCTCAGATAGTGGCGCCCCGGACGCTTACCGGATACGGTCCCACCGTGAGCCCCGTCCGCCGCTGTTCCCGCACCGCGTGCAGTCAGCCTGCCGTTTTCACGCTCACGTACGTCTACGCCGATTCGACCGCTGTCCTCGGGCCCTTGGCGACGTACGCCGAGCCGCACTGTTACGACCTGTGTGCCGAGCACGCCGAGCGGCTCACCGCCCCCCGCGGCTGGGAGGTGGTCCGCCTGCCGACCGACGGCGCCCCGCCGAGCACGGACGACCTGGAGGCCCTCGCCAACGCGGTTCGCGAGGCGGCCAGACCCGCGCCGAGCGGCGGCACCGAGCCCGTCGGCCAGGGGGTCGAGGTCGGCCGCCGAGGCCATCTGCGCGTGCTGCGCTCCGCTCAGCCCCAGCGTGACCGCTGACCCTACTAGGCTGGGGGGCACGAAACACGACGTAAAGGGTGGAGCTGGAGTGGGCGACCTCGCCAAGATCTTCAAGGCGTACGACGTTCGTGGCGTCGTGCCGGACGAGTTCGACGAGGCGACCGCCGAGGCGGTCGGCGCCGCCTTCGTGGAGGTGACCGGGGCCGGGACCGTCGTCGTGGCACACGACATGCGCGAGTCGTCGGTGCCGCTGGCCGCGGCCTTCACCCGGGGGGCGACCTCGCGGGGGGCAGACGTGATCAACGCGGGCCTGGGCTCCACGGACCTGCTCTACTACGCGAGCGGCAGCCTCGGCCTGCCCGGGGTGATGTTCACCGCCAGCCACAACCCGGCCCGCTACAACGGCATGAAGATGTGCAGGGCGGGCGCCGTGCCGATCGGCGGTGGCACCGGGCTCCTCGAGATCCGCGACCGGGCCGCCGCGATCCTGGCCTCGGGCACCCTCGGCGGCCAGGGGGGCGGGACGGTCTCCGAGCGCGACCTGCTGCGCGGCTACGCCGACCACCTGCGCACTTTGGTCGACCTGTCCGGCGTCCGGCCGCTGCGGGTCGTGGTCGACGCGGGCAACGGGATGGGCGGGCACACGGTCCCGACGGTGTTCGAGGGACTGCCCGTCGAGCTGACCGCCCTCTACTTCGAGCTCGACGGCACCTTCCCCAATCACGAGGCCAACCCCATCGAGCCCGACAACCTGCGTGACCTGCAGAAGGCCGTGCTCGACGTGGGCGCCGACATCGGGCTGGCCTTCGACGGCGACGCCGACCGCTGCTGGGTGGTCGACGAGCACGGCGAGTCCGTCTCCCCGTCCACGATCACCGCGCTGGTCGCGGTCCGCGAGCTGGGCAGGCACCCCGGGGCCGCGATCATCCACAACCTGATCACCTCCAGGGGCGTCCCGGAGATCGTCGCCGAGCACGGCGGCCGCCCGGTCCGCACCCGCGTGGGCCACTCGTTCATCAAGGCCGAGATGGCCGAGACCGGCGCGGTCTTCGGCGGCGAGCACTCCGCTCACTACTACTTCAAGGACTTCTGGTTCGCCGACTCCGGCATGCTGGCCGCGCTGCACGTGCTGGCGGCGCTGGGCGAGCAGGAGAAGCCGCTCTCGGACATCCTCGCCGAATACACTCGTTACGCGGCCTCCGGGGAGATCAACAGCACGGTCGCCGACCAGGGCGCGGCGACGGAGCGGGTCCGGGAGACCTTCGCCGCCCGCGACGGCGTCACCTTCGACGAGCTGGACGGCCTGACCGTCTCCGGCCCCGGATGGTGGTTCAACCTTCGTCCGTCCAACACAGAGCCGCTGCTCAGGCTGAACGCCGAGGCGGCCGACGAGATTCAGATGGCAGCGATCAGGGACGAGGTCCTTGCTGTCGTGAGGAGCTGAACGAGTGAAGATCGACGACTGGCTGCTGGAGATCCTGGCCTGTCCCAACTGCAAGTCCCCCCTGCGAGCCGAACCCGAGGTGGACGAGCTGTCCTGCACCTCCGCCTCCTGCGGCCTGGTCTATCCGGTCCGGGACGACATCCCGGTCCTGTTGGTCGACGAGGCGCGGAAGTCGTGAGCTGGGAGCCCGATCGGCTCGACGACCACAAAGGACTGACCGAGGGCGACCCGGCGGGCATGCTGCGGGCGGTGGCCGACTCGGCCGCGCAGGTCCGCACCTCCCGCAGGGCCGCCCTGGAGTCGGGCCTGTCCTCGCTCGCCGGGGACGGCCGTCCCCGGGCGGTCGTGGTCGCCGGCATGGGCGGTTCGGGCATCGCCGGTGACATCCTCAACGTGGTGTGCGGCCACGGTGCCCCGCTGCCGATCCTGACCGTCAGGTCCTACCGGCTGCCCGGCTGGATCGGCGCGACCGACCTGGTGATCGCGGTGTCGCGCTCGGGCAGGACCGAGGAGACGCTCGCGGTGGCCACCGAGGCGGTCCGCCGGGGTTGCCGCCTGCTCGCCGTCGGCGGGCCCGACTCGCCGCTCCACGCGATCGCCAGGCAGGCGGGGGCGCCGTTCGTGCCCGTCGCGGGCGGCGGGCGGGCGAGCGCCGCGGTGTGGGCGCTGTCCGTCCCGCTGGTCGTCGCCGCCGCCGAGCTCGGCCTGGTCGAGGCCGGCGAGGAGGTGTTCGAGGAGGTGGCCAAGCGCCTCGAGGACCTCGCCCACCGCTGCCGCCCGGCGAGCGAGTCGTTCATCAACCCGGGCAAGTCGCTCGCCATGGAGCTCGCCGAGACCGTGCCGATGATCTGGGGGTCCTCCCCGCTGGCGGCCGTCGCGGCCCGCCGGTGGGCCGGTCAGCTCACCACGAACGGCAAATACCCGGCGATGTGGGGGGAGCTCCCCGAGGCCGGTCACGACCAGGTGGCCGTCCTCGACGGCCCGCTCGCCCAGCGCGACATCTTCGCCGACGAGAGCGGCAGGTCGCTCCGGCTGTTCGTGCTGCGCGACGTGGAGGAGCATCCCCGGGTGGTACGGCAGCGGGAGGTGTCGGTGCGGCTGGCGGAGGATCGCGGCGTCCCGGTCACGCAGATCGCCGCCGAGGGGACGCACCCGCTGGAGCGGCTCGCCACGTTGATCGCGCTCGGGGATTTCGCGAGTACGTACCTCGCTCTCGGGTACGGGATCGACCCGGCCACTGTGTCGGCGATCACAGAACTCAAGGCAAGGGTTTCGCAATAGGATCCTTGTCTCGTCTTTCCTGACTAACGAGCTGAGCGGAGGCTGCCGTGAGCGCGGGCGGCGGTACTAAGGCAATCATCGCGGCGTTGGCGGCCAACCTGGCGATCGCCGTGGCCAAATTCGTGGCGTTTCTCTTCACGGGTTCGTCATCGATGATCGCCGAGTCGGTCCACTCGGTGGCCGACTCGGGCAACCAGGCGCTGCTGCTCCTGGGCGGCAAGCGCGCCCAGCGGGCGCGCACGCCCCAGCACCCCTTCGGGTACGGCCGGGAGCGCTACTTCTACGCGTTCGTGGTGGCGGTGGTGCTGTTCACCATCGGCGCGGTGTTCTCCCTCTACGAGGGCATCCACAAGCTCTCCGCCCACGAGCCGCTGGAGTCCCCCCAGTGGGCCTTCGGCGTGCTGATCTTCGCGATCATCGCCGAGTCGTTCTCGTTCCGGACGGCGATCATCGAGTCCAACCACGTCCGGGGCAACCAGTCGTGGGTGCAGTTCATTCGCCGCTCCAAGTCGCCCGAGCTGCCGGTCATCGTCCTTGAGGACCTGGGCGCGCTGCTCGGCCTGATCTTCGCGCTCTTCGGCGTGACCATGGCCGTGGTGACCGGCGACCCCGTCTGGGACGGCATCGGCACCATCATGATCGGTGTCCTGCTCGCGATCATCGCGATCATCCTGGCGATCGAGACCAAGTCGCTGCTGCTCGGCGAGGGCGCCGGGCCCGAGGTCGAGACCCGTATCGCGGACGCCCTGGAGAGCGCGTCCGAGGTCACCCGGATCATCCACATGCGCACGCTCCACCTGGGGCCCGAGGAGATCCTGGTCGCCGCCAAGATCGCGGTGGACCACGACGACACGGCCGCCGACGTGGCCCGCGGCATCGACGAGGCCGAGCAGCGCATTCGCGCGGCCGTCCCGGAGGCCCGCGTCATCTACCTGGAGCCCGACCTCGACAGGAGCAGCGTCAACGGCCCCGTCGTCTGACCGGACGTGATCGATCACGTGTAGGGCCCCGACGGCCGTACCCCACGGTGCGGATCCAGGCCCGGACCCGGGACCCCGGCGCACGCCGCCGGGGTCCTCCGTTTTCCCGGACCGCGGGGTGGCCGGGTTCTCCCGGGGCGCGGTGTCCGCGGCGGGCCGGGCGCACCGTGAGGGCGGGGTCGCCGGCCCGGGGCGTCAGCCCTGGGAACGACGTTGGAGCAGGCGCAGCGCCTTCTCCTTCTCGAAGTCCAGTGCCCTGCGGGGTGCCTGCAGGCGGCCGATCCGCAGCCCCAGGTCCCGTACGGCCTGCGCGACCGCGGGCTCGCTCAGCGCCCGCAGCGCGAAGGCCAGCTCGGCGGGGGAGATGTCGAACCGCTTCTCCAGCTCGAGGCTCTGGGCGACGGCCGAGAGCTCGTCGGGGCCGAACCGCCGGTGCGCGCCCTGGTTCCTGACCGGGGGGAGCAGCCCGAGCGCCTCGCGGTAGCGAAGCATCCGGGGGGACATGCCCAGCCTGCCGGCGGCCTCGGTGATCCGCATCGGTGACCTCTTTCCAGCGATTTTGCGGGAAACCTTACATTCTTGTGTCAGGTTACCCGTTCAGAAGGTGCGCGGAGGTGCTTCAGCCGCCTAAACTCGCAGGCGTCGACTGTTCCGATGGAACGGCGAGCCCGGCCCCGGAACGAAGCACGATCGCGATACGAGCGCGACGGGCGAGGGTGTGAGGCGAACGCCGCCATCAACCAGAGGGGTAACCACACATGGACTTCAAGGTCGCCGACCTTTCTCTTGCGGCCTTCGGGCGCAAGGAGATCCAGCTCGCCGAGCACGAGATGCCGGGCCTGATGGCCATCCGCGAGGAGTACGCCGCGGCCCAGCCGCTGGCCGGTGCGAAGATCATGGGCTCGCTGCACATGACCATCCAGACCGCCGTGCTCATCGAGACCCTGGTCGCGCTCGGCGCGGAGGTTCGCTGGGTGAGCTGCAACATCTTCTCCACCCAGGACCACGCCGCCGCCGCCGTGGTCGTCGGCCCGGAGGGCACCCCGGAGAACCCCCAGGGTGTCCCGGTCTTCGCCTGGAAGGGCGAGACCCTGGAGGAGTACTGGTGGTGCACCGAGCAGGCCCTGACGTGGCCCGGTAACGACGGCCCCAACATGATCCTCGACGACGGCGGCGACGCCACCATGCTCGTCCACAAGGGCAGCGAGTACGAGAAGGCCGGCGCCGTGCCCAGCGCGGGCGAGAACGACCCCGAGGAGTGGGGCGTCGTCCTCGACCTGCTCCGCCGCACGGTCACCGACGAGGGCCGCTGGACCCAGGTCGCCTCGCGCATCAAGGGCGTCACCGAGGAGACCACCACCGGCGTGCACCGCCTGTACGAGATGTTCAAGACCGGCACGCTGCTCTTCCCGGCGATCAACGTCAACGACTCGGTGACCAAGTCGAAGTTCGACAACAAGTACGGCTGCCGCCACTCGGTGATCGACGGCCTCAACCGCGCCACCGACGTGCTGATCGGCGGCAAGGTCGCGGTCGTCGCCGGATACGGCGACGTCGGCAAGGGCTGCGCCGAGGCGCTCAAGGGCCAGGGCGCCCGCGTCATCGTCACCGAGATCGACCCGATCTGCGCGCTCCAGGCCGCCATGGACGGCTTCCAGGTCACCACCCTGGAGGAGGTCGTCGGCATCGCCGACATCTTCGTCACGACGACCGGCAACTTCAACATCATCACGGCCGACCACATGGCCCAGATGAAGCACAACGCGATCGTGTCCAACATCGGTCACTTCGACAACGAGATCGACATGACCGGCCTGGCGCGGATTCCGGGCATCGAGAAGACCGAGATCAAGCCGCAGGTCCACACCTGGCGCTTCCCCGACGGCAAGCAGATCATCGTGCTCGCCGAGGGCCGCCTGATGAACCTGGGCTGCGCCACCGGCCACCCCTCGTTCGTCATGTCCAACTCCTTCACCAACCAGGTGATCGCGCAGATCGAGCTGTTCACCAAGACCGACGACTACCCGGTCGGCGTCTACGTGCTGCCCAAGCACCTGGACGAGAAGGTCGCGCGCCTCCACCTCGACGCCCTTGGCGTGAAGCTCACCACGCTCACCAAGGCCCAGGCCGAGTACATCGGCGTGGACGTCGAGGGTCCCTACAAGTCCGACCACTACCGTTACTGACCCCTTCGGTCGAGTTCCACCGGCCCCCGCGGCTTCGCGGGGGCCTTCGGGCGATCCGGGGTTTCGGGTTCCGGAATTCGAGGTTTCGGGTTTCGGATGATCCGGGATTCCGGCAATCTGAGGTTCCGGCAATCTGGGGAGAGACGTGGACGGCGCTCTGGTGGCCGAGGGGGAGCTGAGGATCGGGTGGGCGGCGCGGGCGATGCCGGTGCTCACCGCCCTCGGTGAGCGGTTCGCCGCCGAGCGGCCCTTCGAGGGACTGCGGATCGCCGCGTGCCTGCACGTCACCGCCGAGACCGCCGTGCTCATGGGCACCCTCAAGGCGGGCGGGGCCGAGATCGCCCTGGCCGCGTCGAACCCCCTGTCCACCCAGGACGACGTCGCCGAGGCGCTCCGTGACTACGGCGTCGTCGTGCACGCGCAGGCCGGGGTGACCATGGACGCCTACTACCGCCACATCCACCAGGCGCTCGACATCGTCCCGGACATCGTCCTGGACGACGGCTGCGATCTCGTCAACATCCTGCACACGGAGCGGACCGAGTTGCTGGAGACGGTCTCCGGCGGGTGTGAGGAGACCACCACCGGGATCATCAGGCTCCGCCAGATGGCCGCGGAGAAGGCGCTCAGGTTCCCCGTGGTGGCGGTCAACGACACGCGGACCAAGCGGATGTTCGACAACCGCTACGGCACCGGCCAGTCGACCATGGACGGGATCATGCGCGCCACGAACACCCTGCTCGCGGGCAAGACCGTGGTGGTCGCCGGATTCGGCTACTGCGGCCGGGGCGTCGCCGAGCGGGCCAGGGGCCTGGGGGCGCGGGTCGTGGTGACCGAGATCGACCCCGTCAAGGCGCTGGACGCCTCGCTGCAGGGCTACGACGTACGGTCGATGGCGGCGGCGGCCCGTGCCGGGGACGTGTTCGTCACGGTCACCGGCAACCGTGACGTGATCAGGGGCGAGCACCTGGCGGAGATGAAGGACGGCGCGATCCTCGCCAACGCCGGGCACTTCGACGTCGAGATCGACGTCCGCGCCCTGGACGACCTGGCGCACGCCGTCCATCGGGGGGTGCGCCCCAACACCGACGAGTACGTCCTCGCCGACGGCCGCAGGCTCCTGCTGCTCGCCGAGGGCCGCCTGGTGAACCTGACCGCCGCCGAGGGGCATCCGGCCGCCGTCATGGACATGTCCTTCTCCGCGCAGGTGCTCTCGGTGGCGTGGCTGGTCCGCGAGCGGGCGCGGCTGGAGCCGGGGGTCTACGACGTGCCGGGGGAGGTCGACGTGGAGGTGGCGCGGCTCAAGCTGGCCGCGGCCGGGATCGAGATGGACGAGCTCACCCCCGAGCAGGAGGAGTATCTCCACTCCTGGCGGCTCGGCTCGTAGTCACGCCCTCCGGCGTCGTCACGGGCCTCGCCGCCTGAGCCTCGCGTCACGCTCTCGGGCGTCGTCACGGGCCTCCGTCACGCCCGCCGTCGTCGGGGTCTCGTGGTGAGGGCCTTCGCCGTCCGAGCCCGCCGTCACGCCCGCCGTCGTCAGAGCTCGGCCAGCATCTCCTGCATCCTGCGGATCTCGGCGCTCTGGCCGGCCGAGACGTCGTTGGCCAGTTCCTCGATCCGCTGGTGCGAGCCGGAGATCAGGACCTGCTCGGACATCTTGAGCGCGCCCTGGTGGTGCGCGGTCATGAGCTGGATGAAGAGCCGGTCGAAGTCCTTGCCCGAGGCGGCCTTGAGCGCCTCCATCTGCTCGGGCGAGGCCATGCCGGGCATGGCGTCGTGCTCGGCGTGGTGCTCGGGGGCCCGCAGGCCCTGCTGCTGGAGCCAGGAGATCATGAACTGGATCTCCGGCCCCTGCGAGTCCTTGATGCGCGAGGCGAGGCTCTTCAGCCTGACGTGCTCGCCCCGGGTCGGGGCCAGGGAGGCCATGTCGAGGGCCTGGCGATGGTGGACGACCATCTTCTGGACGTACGTCACGTCGGCGGCGTTGGGGGTGGGCGTGGGCACGAGCGTGGCGGCCTCGCTCGGGCCGACGGTCCTGGCGACCTCACCAGGCCTGCCGGGAACGATGATCGGCGCCGACGCCTGAGGGGACGGGGCCGGCTCGGGCTCGGAGGCGCACGCGCTGAGGGACAGGGCGGCGAGCACGACGATGAGCGCGACGCGCACCCGGCCTCCTTCGTGATTGTCCAGTGACGAAAGACCGTAACCCCTGCGGGGCCGGCCCGTAAAGACCGCACACCGGTAACAGTTGCTGACACTGTGACGGCTTGCCGGATGACCGTACACCATGAACCATTTAAGCATTTATGCACCTTTTATTTGGGTGCATGTGTCAAGGAGGTTCACGAGTGTCCACCCCCCTCGGGAA
The DNA here is from genome assembly GCF_051918945.1 of Streptosporangium sp. LJ11. Taxonomy (NCBI): domain Bacteria; kingdom Bacillati; phylum Actinomycetota; class Actinomycetes; order Streptosporangiales; family Streptosporangiaceae; genus Streptosporangium; species Streptosporangium sp. LJ11. The sequence goes on along the minus strand of NZ_JBPXMB010000009.1, from coordinate 191,421 downwards.
GGGCCTGACCGGCCGCTTCCTGTTTGTGGCCGGGGTTGCCGTCGCGACGGCGCTTGCTGCCTTCCCCGCGCAGGCCGCCGATATCCCGGCTCCCGGCGAGATCGCCAAGAGCGCGAACATCGAGCATGTCCTGAACGTGCCCAAGCCCGGTCCGCTGACGGACATCAACACCGACATGGCGTTCCAGGGTGACTACGCCTACGTCGGCAACTACACCGGTTTCTCGATCTACGACATCAGGAAGCCGAGCAAGACCTCGCTGGTCAGCTCGGTGGTCTGCCCCGGCGGGCAGATGGACGTGTCGGTCTACGGCGACCTGCTCTTCGGCGCGGTCGACTCCTCTCGCAACAACGACTCCTGCAGCAGCGTCGGCCAGAGCGCGGCGACCAAGGAGTCGTGGGAGGGCATCAGGATCTTCGACATCAGCGACAAGAAGAACCCCAAGTACATCAAGGCCGTCGAGACCAACTGCGGCTCGCACACCCTGACGCTCGTCCCGGGCAAGGGGAGGGACCGCAAGAACGTCTACGTGTACGTCTCCTCCTACAACCCGAACGCCACGTTCCCCGACTGCCAGCCGCCGCACGACAAGATCTCGATCATCAAGGTGCCGCTGCGCGACCCGGCGTCCGCCTCGGTCGTCGCCACCCCGGTCCTGTTCCCCGACGGCGGCAACCCGGGTGAGACCCTGCCCTACCCCGAGCGCACCTCGGCCACGAGCGGCTGCCACGACATCACCGCGTACCCGGAGAAGAACATCGCCGCCGGCGCCTGCATGGGCGAGGGCGTCCTGATGGACATCTCCAACCCGCTCGAGCCGAAGGTGACCACCACGGTCCGCGACGACCAGAACTTCGCGTTCTGGCACTCGGCGACGTTCAACAACGAGGGCACCAAGGTCATCTTCACCGACGAGCTCGGCGGCGGCACCCAGGCCACCTGCAACGAGGCGATCGGCCCGAACCGCGGCGCCAACGCCTACTACGACATCGAGGGCGGCCAGCTCACCTTCAAGAGCTACTTCAAGATCGCCCGCCACCAGGCCGACACCGAGAACTGCGTCGCGCACAACGGCTCGCTGATCCCGGTCAAGGGCAAGGACATCATGGTCCAGGCCTGGTACCAGGGCGGCATCTCGGTCGTCGACTTCACCGACTCGGCCAACCCGCAGGAGATCGCGTTCTTCGAGCGCGGCCCCGACAACACCGCCCCCCCGCTCAGCGGCGGCTTCTGGTCCGCGTACTACTACAACGGCCACATCTACGGCAGCGACTTCAACCTCGGCCTTGACGTCCTGAAGATCCACGACCGGCGTACGGACAAGGCGGAGAGGGTCAAGTTCGACATCCTGAACGCGCAGACCCAGGCGTCCTACCGCGGTGGCCACGGCCACGGTCACTGACATCTGAGGGCGGTCACGGCCATCGACCTCTGACGACGGCCAGGGCCACCACCCGGTGACGGCCACCGGGCGCTCGGCGAGCGCCCGGTGGCCGTCCTGCGTATCAGGAAAGCCCAAAAGCTACAGGAGGGGCATAGACCGTAAACTTTTCTCGGGCTTCAGTAAAGAGTTCACCTCATATTTTATTGTGACAAAGTCGCGCTGCGTCGATCCGGCTGTCAGGAGGGGCGATTTGCTAATTTATGCATGCCTTATGTCCGCTCCAAGGAGGCACCCGAGTGTTCGCTCCCCGAAGGACCGTCCGGGCGTTGGTAGTGGCGGCGACGGCCGCCGCGATGCTGATGTCCACGGTCTCGGCCCAGGCCGCCGACATTCCCCCGCCCGGTGAGATCGTCACCAGCCCCAACGTGACGCACGTGGGCACCCTGCCCAAGCTCCCCGGCCTTGAGGCCACCACCAACAGCGACATCGCCTTCCAGGGCGACTACGCCTACGTCGGCAACTACGGCGGTTTCTCGATCTACGACATCAGGAACCCGAGGCGCGCCAAGCTCGTCAGCGGCGTCCTGTGCCCGGGCTCCCAGATGGACGTGTCGGTCCACGGCGACCTGCTGTTCGCCGCGGTCGACAACTCCCGCAGCGACGACTCCTGCAACAGCCTCGGCCAGCCGGCCAGCGTCAAGGAGTCGTGGGAAGGGGTTCGGATCTTCGACATCAGCGACAAGAAGAACCCCAAGTACATCAAGTCGGTCGAGACCAACTGCGGTTCCCACACCCTGACACTCGTTCCCGGCAAGTCCAGGGACCGGCGTAACGTCTACCTCTACGTCTCCTCCTACAACCCGAACGCCACGTTCCCCGACTGCCAGCCGCCGCACGACAAGATCTCGGTCATCAAGGTGCCGCTGCGCAACCCGACCGCCGCGGCCGTGGTCAAGACGCCGGTCATCTTCCCCGACGGCGGCAACGAGACGCAGCCGGGCCTGCTGCTGCCGACCAGCGGTTGCCACGACATCACCGTCTACGCGGAGAAGGACATCGCGGCCGGAGCCTGCATGGGTGACGGCGTCCTGTTCGACATCTCCGACCGGGAGAACCCGGTGATCACCGCGCGGGTCACCGACCCGAACTTCGCGTTCTGGCACTCGGCGACGTTCAACAACAAGGGCACCAAGGTCATCTTCACCGACGAGCTCGGCGGCGGCGGCCAGGCCACCTGCAACGAGGTGATCGGCCCGAACCGCGGCGCCAACGCCTACTACGACATCGTCCGCGGCGAGCTGGTCTTCAAGAGCTACTTCAAGATCGCTCGCCACCAGGCCGACACCGAGAACTGCGTCGCGCACAACGGCTCGCTGATCCCGGTCAAGGGCAAGGACATCATGGTCCAGGCCTGGTACCAGGGCGGCGTCTCCTTCGTGGACTTCACCGACTCCACCAAGCCGCAGGAGTTCGGCTTCTTCGAGCGCGGCCCCGAGCCCGACGGCGGAGGCGGCGGCATCTGGTCCGCGTACTACTACAACGGCTACGTCTACGCCAGCGACTTCCGCAGGGGACTGGACGTTCTCAAGATCGACGACCGCCGCACCGACCCGGCCAGGAGCGTCCGCCTGGACCGGCTGAACGTGCAGACCCAGGCCTCCTACGGTCACGGTCACTGACGCGCGGTCGCCCGCGAGGGCGAGCGGCACCGATGAGACACCCGTAGCGGGTTCGCGGGTCTCATGAGGAGAGGGACGGCGGGTCTTCCCGCCGTCCCTCTTCGCGTTCCCCCGCCGTCGCCCCCGCCGTCGCCCCCGCCGTCACGCCCGTACGGCGGCGCGACGGCGGGGGATCCGACGGAAGAGGTCAGGCGGGAGGGACGAATCCGCCGGGTGTGGGGCCGGGCTCCCGCGTGGAGGGCCCGGCCGCGGGCGGCGGGGGCGCCGGGTGCGGCGGGTCCACCGGGGGAGGCAGCGGGATCCGCGGTTGCGGCGGCAGGTGGTCGGGCCGGGCCTGAGGCCGGGGCACCGACCCGGGAGGCGCGTACGGCCCGTCCCCGTTCCCCGGGGCCCCCGGGGGCGCGTACGGCCCGTCCCCGTTCCCCGGAGGCGCGTACGGCGGGGGCGGCACGGCCGGGTAGGGCTGGAGGGACGGCGGGTGAGCCCGGTGGGGCGGCGGCGCGCCGTGGCCGGACCACCGCTGACCGGACCCCTGCTCGCCGGGCCGCTGCCGGTCGTGCCACTGCTGGGCCAGACGCGCCTGCTCGCGGCGGCGGCGCTCGGCCAGCACGGCGGTCAGGTAGGCGAACGGCGGCACGCCGGGCGGGGCGGGCGGGGACACGAAGGCCGACATCTCGGTGGCGATGCGCACGCCCATCTCGTGCTGGACGGCGGGGGCCAGGTCGTGCCAGCGCATGAGGTACTGTCTCGCGGTGGCCGCGACCTGCTCGGGCAGCCGTGACAGCTCCAGCGTCGCCGCCCACGGTGCGAGTGGTGGCGGCATGTCCAGCGGCGGCCCGTACTGCCGCGGGACGCGTTCGGAGATCACCATGGTGCCGGAGAAGACGTCGCCGAGCCGCTTGCCCTTCTCCGAGATCAGCGAGCTGATCAGCGCGGGGGCGCCGCTGAGCATCCAGAACTCCAGGACCCCCGCCAGCCCGCGGAACAGGGCCTGCCGGAACCGCTCGGGGCCGCCGTCGTCGCTGACGACCCGGAGCCCCAACGCGAGCTTGCCCAGGCTGCGCCCGCGCGTGAGCGTCTCGAAGATCACCGGGTAGCCGACGACCACGAGCACGGTGAGCACGATGTAGACCATCGTCGTCAGCGCCGAATCGTTCAGGAATCCCAGGCTGCCGACCAGCAGGGAGGCGCCGAACAGCGTCACGACCTGGACCGTCATGTCGATCAGCAGCGCCGCGGCCCTGCTCGGAAGCTGGGCGACACGGACCTCGACGACGACGGCCTCGCCGGTTACGACATCGGACACAATCAGCACCCTACCTTCGACTGGATAGGCTGCCCGCGTGGACATCGACGCCTTCGTCACCGCGCACCGGCCCGCCTGGGACCGTCTCGAGGACCTGGTCCGGCGGCGCGGCTCGCTGGACGGCGCCGAGGTCGACGAGCTGGTCGACCTCTACCAGCGGGTCGCCACGCACCTCTCCCTCGTCCGATCGGCCTCCGCCGACCCGATCCTGGTGGGCCGCCTGTCGGCGCTCGTCGCCCGCGCCCGCTCCGCCGTGACCGGGGCGCACACCCCGGCCTGGCGGGAGTTCGTCCGCTTCTTCACGGTCTCCTTCCCGGTGGTCGCCTACCGGGCCCGCTGGTGGTGGCTGGCCACGAGCGTCGCATTCCTGCTGGTCTCCACGGTCGTCGCCGTCTGGGTGGGGCAGAACCCCGACGTCCAAGGGGCGATCGCCACCCCCGAGGAGATCACCCAGCTCGTCGAACACGACTTCGCCGACTACTACTCGGAGAACCCGGCGACCTCCTTCGCCGGGCAGGTCTGGGTCAACAACGCCTGGGTCTCGATGCAGGTCATCATCATGTCGATCTTTCTGGGCCTGCCGATCCCGTACGTCCTGTGGGAGAACGCGCTCAACGTGGCCGTCTCCGCCGGGCTGATGGCCTCGCGCGGCAAGCTCGACATCTTCTTCGGGCTGATCACCCCGCACGGCCTGCTGGAGCTCACCGCGGTGTTCCTAGCCGCGGCCGTCGGCATGCGCCTCGGCTGGACGGTCGTCGACCCCGGCCCGCGCAGGCGTGCCGAGGCCCTGGCCGAGCAGGGCAGGGCCGTGATGAGCGTGGCCCTCGGTCTGGTCGTGGTGCTGCTCGTCTCGGGGCTCATCGAGGGCCTCGTCACCCCCTCGGGGCTGCCCACCTGGGCGCGAATCGGCATCGGGGTGGTCGCGGAGGCCGCCTTCCTCGCCTACGTGATCTTCTTCGGCCGCCGGGCCGTGGCCGCGGGCGAGAGCGGCGACGTGGAGCGCGCCCCCGACCTGGCCCCCAGCGCCGGCTGAGCACCCCCACCTCACAGCCGCCCGGCCGTGCCCGGCGTCGGCCGGCCGAGCGCCACGCGGCTCAGAGTCACACGGTCACTCCCCACGACGGCTGAGCGCCACGCGGCTCAGAGCCGCCCGGCCGCCTTCAGCGCCAGGTAGGCGTCGGCCAGGGCCGGGGCGATCTGCTCGGGGGCGGTGTCCACGACCTCCACGCCCTGGCGGCGCAGCAGGGCGGTGATCCTGCGCCGTCCCGCGCTCAGGTGCTCGGCCGCCGCCGCGCCGTAGACCAGCTCGGAGGTGCCGCGCCCGGCGGCCATCTCGGCCACCTGCGGGTCGGAGACGGCGGCCAGGAGCACCAGGTGCCGCGAGGAGAGGCGAGGCAGGACCGGCAGAAGGCCCTCCTCCAGCGCCGCCGGGTTGAGGTCGGTCAGCACGACGACCAGGCAGCGCCGCCTGGCCCGCGACATGACGGCCGCGACCATCCCCGCGGAGTCGGCCTCGACCAGCTCGGCCTCGATCGGGGCCATGGTGTTGACCAGCGACGACAGCAGCTCCGTGCGGCCGGTGCCGGACACCCAGGCGCGCACCCCCCGGTCGTGGGCCATGAAGTCGACCCGGTCGCCCGCGCGGGAGGCCAGGGCGGCCAGCAGCAGCGCCGCGTCCATCGACCAGTCCAGGCGGGGCCAGCCTGGCACGACCCGCGACCGCCCGCGCCCGGCGGTCCCCGGCACCTCGCCGGCCAGCGGGATCGGGGCGGTGCCCACCCGGCCGGCCGAGGTGCGCCCGGTGTCGAGCACGATCAGCACCCGGCGGTCGCGCTCGGGCCGCCAGGTGCGGACCACGACGTCGTTGCGGCGCGCGGTGGCCCGCCAGTCGATCGAGCGGACGTCGTCACCCACCACGTACTCCCGCAGCGAGTCGAACTCGGTGCCCTGCCCCCGGATCATCGACGGGTGCCGGCCCTCCAGCTCCCTGAGTCTGGACAGCTTGGCGGGCAGGTGCTTGCGGCTGAGGAAGGGCGGCAGCACCCGGACCGACCAGGGCACCCGGTGCGAGCCCTGGCGGGCCGCCACGCCCAGCGGGCCTAGTGACCGCACCGTCACCGTGACCGCCTCGCGGTCGCCCCTGCGGGTGGGAGTGAGCGTCGTGACCAGCCGGCGGCGCTCGCCCGGGGGCACGTCCAGCGGCAGGTGCCGGGGCGTGGCGCCGGCGGACGGCGGCCAGGCGTCCCTGAGCACGCCGCGCGCCCGGCGGGGGCCGGGGTTCTCCACGATCAGCTCGACCGCGACCGACTCGCCGAGCCGTACCAGCCGCTCGCCCGAGCGGGTGAAGCGCAGCGGGCGCACGCTCCCGGCCAGCAGCAGGTCGACCACGACCAGCGCCACGATCAGCAGTGCCACCCCGGCCACGGCCGGCCCCGGCCGGGGGGCGAGCAGCACGGCCAGGGTGCCCAGCAGTGCCAGCAGCGCGGCCCGTCCCGTCAGCGCCATGGTCAGCGGGGGACGGGGACGGAGGCGAGGACGGCGTCGATGAGGCCGTCGGCGGTCGCGCCCTCCAGCTCGGCCTCGGGACGTATCTGGATCCGGTGCCGCATCGCGGGCCTGGCCAGCGCCTTGACGTCGTCGGGCGTCACGTAGGCGCGGCCGGACAGCCACGCCCAGGCCCGCGCCCCGGCCAGCAGCGCGGTGGCGCCGCGCGGGGAGACGCCGAGCTGGAGCGAGGGCGACTGGCGGGTGGCCCTGGCGATGTCCACGATGTAGCCGAGCACCTCGGGGCCCACGTGCACCTGGCCGACCGCCGAGCGTCCCGCGGCGAGGTCGGCGGCGGTGGCCACGGCCTTGACGTACGACAGGTCTCGCGGGTCGAAGCCGAGCGCGTGCCGCTCCAGCACCGCGATCTCCTGGTCGCGGGGCGGCAGCGGGACGGTCAGCTTGAGCAGGAACCGGTCGAGCTGCGCCTCGGGCAGCTGGTAGGTGCCCTCGTACTCGACGGGGTTCTGGGTGGCGGCCACGATGAACGGGTCGGGCAGCCCGCGCGCCGACCCCTCCACGCTGACCTGGCGCTCCTCCATCGCCTCCAGCAGCGCGGCCTGCGTCTTCGGGGGCGTGCGGTTGATCTCGTCGGCGAGCAGGAGGTTGGTGAAGACCGGCCCCTCGCGGAACTCGAACTCCGACGTCTTCGCGTCGTAGACCAGCGAGCCGGTGATGTCGCCCGGCATGAGGTCGGGGGTGAACTGCACCCGCTTGAAATCGAGGGAGAGAGCCGCCGCCAGCGTCCTGACGAGCAGGGTCTTGGCGACGCCGGGCACGCCCTCGAGCAGCACGTGTCCCCGGCAGAGCAGCGCGATCACCAGCCCGGTGACCACGGCGTCCTGGCCGACGACCGCCTTGGAGACCTCGGCGCGCAGGGCTCCCAGCGCCTCCCTGGCGCGGTCCGCGCCCTGCGCGGCGGGCAGTACGGCGGATGCGCCGGGCGCGGTCCTGACGACGGAGGTCGCCTCGGCGGGACCGCCGTTCCCCGGTGGTGTGGTCACGACTTTCCGACCTGCCTTTCCACGATGTCCATGTATTCGGCCAGGGCTACCAGCCCCGCCTCGTCGACCGGCGGCGGTCCGTACAGGGCGGCGCCCACGTGCGACGCCGCCTGGCCGGTCCGCTCGGCGATCGCGTTCACCAGCGCGTCGGGTCCCGTCCCCGAGGGCAGCCCGAGGCGGGGGGTGACCCGGTCGGCGAAGCCCGCCCGCAACGCCGCGGCGGCCCGGTCGCGGGCCCGCCGCGCGCGGTAGAGCCTGGCACGTCCCTCGACGGTCTCGGCCGCCCGCACGACGACGGGCAGCCGCTCGGCCACCACGGGGCCGAGCCTGCGGCCCCGCCAGAGTGCCAGCAGCAGCACCGCGACGAGTACCTGTACCACGGCCCATTTGACCCCCTCGGGGACCAGGTCGTAGAAGCCCGCCTTGCCGCCGCCGCCCGCGGGGGAGGCGGTCTCGGGGGCGGTCAGCCAGATCAGGGTGGGCCGCCCGCCGGCGAGGTTCGTCGCCAGCGCGGCGTTGCCGTCCTCGGCGAGCCGCAGGTTGGTCATGAACTGCCCGTCGCCCGCGACGGTGACCGTCCGGCCCGCGCCGCTGTGGGAGACCAGGGTGGGCACCCCGTTCGCGGGGTAGCAGCCGATCGACCCGGGAGGCGGGGTGAGGGCCACGCCGCCGGCGTAGGCGCTGCCCGCCCTCGCCGCGGCCGGCAGCCCGCACCGGGGCTCGCGGGAGCGCGCCCGCGCCTCCCGCATCGGGACCACTCCCGGCGCGAGCACGTCCAGGTGGGTTCGCACGCCCGCCACCAGCAGGTCCGAGGGCAGCGCGGCGAGGCGTTCCGCCTCGTCCTCGTCGAGCGGGAAGTCCGGGCTCACCAGCAGGGTGCTGCCCGCGGGACCCGCCTGCCCGGCCAGCGCCGCGGCCTCGGAGACCGAGGTGACCCGCTCGATCCGCACGCCCCGCGCCTGCAGCAGCCTGGCCAGGCCCTTGCCTCCCGACAGCGAGGTGCCGGCGGGGTCGAGGGTGCTGCCCGGCCCGCCGGAGCCGCCGAGCAGCACGCCGGCGACGGCGACGGCGACCACGAGGAGCGCCACCAGGAGGGCGCCCCTGCCGCCGCGCCAGAGGCCGGCGGCGGTCGGCGAGGTGGAGGTCGTCGCGGAGTCCCGCGAGCCGGTCCGCCCGGAGGTCCCGGGGACGGCCTCGGCGGAGGCCTCGGGGGCGGTGGATCCCCGCTGTCCGGGCGCGGCGGGGTTCATGGCGCGTCCGCCCGTACGACGGGCGCCGGGCGGGCCGCGCGCAGGTGATCGTCGAGGTCGCGCATGATCCCGTACGCCTCGGGCGTGCCGGGCACCTCGCCGTAGGTCACGTCGTCGAACACCCGGGCCGCGGAGGCCAGCTCGGCGGCGAGCGCGGGCAGCGCGCGACCGGCCTCGACGGCCAGCTCACCGGCGGTACGGCCCGGCGTGGAGTCGATGATCACGCGATCCTCCAGATCGCGGGCGACGGCCCGGAGCCGCTCGCGGACCGCCTCGGCCCACCGGCTCTCCGCCGCCAGCCGCTCGGCGGCCTCGCGGTGCTCGGCGGCGGTGAGGCGGCGGTCTCCGAAGATCCCCTCCGCGCGGGAGGCGCCGCCCCCGGCGGTCCTGCGGGCGATCAGGAGCAGCGCGACGACGATCCCGATCACGATCACCAGGAGGGCCGCCCGCGCCGCCACGCTGCCGGCGGCGCCCAGGGACTCCTGGTCGAGCAGGTCGCCGAGGAACTGGTTGACGCTCCGCCAGAGGCGGTCGACCAGGGACTCCTTGGCGTACTCGGGTCTGAGCAGCTCCTGGATCGCCTGGCGCCGCGCCTCTTCGCGCTCGACGTCGATCGGGGACGTCAGGAGTGGGACCACGGGGCTCCCTGGTCGGGGGACCCGTGCCGGGTGGGGCCTCCGGGCGTGACGGAGGGATCCCACAGGTCGTCGGCCGACGCGTGGACCCATCCCTGCCGCCGCTGCTCGATCGCCGCGGTCTGGAGCACCAGGTCGAAAGCCTCGGAGCGCATCCGCCGGTCGGCGTAGAGCAGGCCGTTCACCCCCGCCTGGAAGGGATAGGTGATCATGGAGCCGAGGGTGACGCCCACGGCGATGAGGACCGCCGAGGCGATCTGCGCGCCGGTGGAGCCCCCGCCGAGGATGGCGAAGAAACTTCCGCCCAGGACGAAGGGGAAGGCGAGCACCTGGCCGACCAGGAAGGCGATGATCTGGGTGAGGATCATGATGCCGAGCGTCCGCCAGAAGCCGCCCGAGACCAGGTGCCAGGACCTGCGCAGGGAGTCGACGACGCCGCGCCGCTCCAGCACCGCGGCCGCCGGGGCGAGCAGCAGCCGGGTGGTGACGAAGAAGGCGTAGACCACGTAGGCCAGCAGCGCCACCACGCCCACGACCGCCACCGCGGAGACCCCGGCCCCGGCCGCGCCGAGAGCGAGGAACAGGCCGATGATCAGGGCCATCGGGACGAGCAGGATCACGAGGTTGACGACGACCAGCCCGAACAGGGTGGGCACCCGGTTGCGGGTCAGCGTCCAGGCCTCGCCGGCCGTCATCTTGCCGCCGAACACCGCGCGGCCCAGGATGCGGGTCAGCACGCCGGTCAGCAGCGTCACCGCGACGAACTGGACCGCGAAGGAGAGCAGGCTGCCGCCGTACTGGGTGAGGAAACTCGCCTCGGGAGGGGCCGCCGCCGGGTTCTCCACGATCGGGGCGAGAGAGGTGAGCATGATCGCCTGCCCGACCGCCAGGGGGATCGCGCCCAGCGCGGCGGCGATCGCCGACAGGCCCAGGACGCTTTTGGGGTTGGAGCGCATCAGCTTGATCGCGCCGTCGAGGATGTCGCCCAGGCCGAGCGGGCGCAGCGGGATGATGCCGGGGCGCATCGCGGGGGGCGGCGCGCTCGCGCCGTAGGGGCCCTGCTGGTACGGCTGCTGGTACGGCTGCTGGTACGGCGCCTGGCCGTAGGGCTGCCCGGGGCCCGGCGGAGGGCCCGGCGGGAACCCCTGGGGCGGGCCCTGGGGAGTGCCGGACGCCGGTCCGGGCGCGGTCCACGGCGATCCCGGGGCGTTTCCGTACGGCGGAGGTTGGTTGGACGCCCAGCCGGGGGGCGTGTCGGGAGCGCCGGGAGTGGAGCCGTGACCGTCTGACATATCCCAATCCTGACATGTGGACCCGCCATCCGTGGTGATCGGGCGATCACGCGAACGTTTCATCCTTCCCGAGAGCGGCGGAGATGGCGGAGGGATGGCCGAGACGCCTTGGTTTACCGCAGACTGTGACCGTGGTCATCACCGCCCGGCGTCCGCAGTCGCCGGGGCCGGCGGCGGCCGTGGGGGGGCACCACTGCGCGTTTCACGTTGCGTGCGCTTAAAATTCGTCATTTGGACGCCCGGTCGTCGACCGGTGTCATCCAGTAGGCGGACAAGGGTAATCTTCGACGATCGAGCGGTTTATCCCAATAACTCCCGAACTGCGTAAACCGAATGAGGGGCCATGAAAGGACGCGTGCTGGTCGTCGACGACGACGCCGCTCTCGCCGAGATGCTCGGTATCGTGCTGCGCGGGGAGGGCTTCGAACCCTCCTTCGTCTCCGACGGTGACAAGGCGCTCGACGCGTTCCGCGACACCCGGCCGGACCTGGTCCTGCTCGACCTGATGCTGCCCGGTGCCGACGGGATCGACGTCTGCCGGCGCATCAGGGCCGAGTCCGGGGTGCCGATCGTCATGCTGACGGCCAAGAGCGACACCATCGACGTGGTGCTCGGGCTGGAGTCGGGGGCCGACGACTACATCGTCAAGCCCTTCAAGCCCAAGGAGCTCGTCGCCAGGGTCCGCGCCCGGTTGCGCCGCACCGACGAGCCGACGCCGGAGATCCTGCAGATCGGCGACATCACGATCGACGTCGCCGGGCACTCGGTCAAGCGGGAGGAGGAGACCATCAACCTCACCCCGCTGGAGTTCGACCTGCTGGTCGCCCTCGCCAGGAAGCCGCGCCAGGTCTTCACCCGCGAGGTCCTGCTCGAACAGGTCTGGGGCTACCGCCACGCGGCCGACACCCGCCTGGTCAACGTGCACGTCCAGCGGCTCCGGGCGAAGATCGAGAAGGACCCCGAGCACCCCGAGATCGTCGTGACGGTCCGCGGGGTCGGCTACAAGGCCGGACCGGCCTAGCCGCCGACCTCCCCCGGACCCCGAGATGCCTCCCGCACCGAAGAAACGCCGTCGCACCCCGCGCCAGCTGCTGCGGGGTGTGCGGCGCCGCACCCGGCGCGTGGCCGGCCGGGCGCGCCGCGTCTTCTGGCGTTCGCTCCAGCTGCGCGTGGTCACCAGCACGATGGTCATCTCCATCGTGGTCGTCGCCGTGCTCGGCGTCTTCCTCATGCAGCAGATCATCAGGACCACCCTGGAGACCAGGGAGAGTGCGGCCAAGAGTGAGGCGCAGGCCGACAGGAACGCGGTGCTCGGTTATCTCAGCCAGCCGGCGGCCGAGGCCGCCAAGCAGCCCGTCGAGCCCGGCCAGGCGCCGCAGGCGGCGGGAGGCAGCCCGCTCGGTCAGGCCACGGAGGCGCTCGCGCGGCGCGCGGGCTCGGCCAGCCGCTACTCGGTGATCATCCGGAACGAGGCGCTGCCCGGGGCGTTCTACGGGACCACGGACATCGACCCCCGCAGCATCCCGCCCAGGCAGCGCGAGGAGCTGTTCAAGAAGGAGGCGGGCGAGGACAGCACCTGGTACACCCCGCTGTACTACAAGGGGCAGCCCGAGCAGCCGGTGCCCGGAATGATCATCGGCACCCGCCTCGACTCGTCGTACGAGATCTACCACCTGGTCCCGCTGGACAGGGAGGAGCAGACTCTCGCCTCGGTGCAGCAAATGATCATCCTCGTCGGCGCCGGGCTCGTACTGCTGCTGGCCGCGATCTCCTCCCTGGTCACCCGCCAGGTCGTCACGCCGGTGCGGCTGGCCAGGCAGGCCGCCGAGCGGCTCGCCGCCGGACGCCTGGACGAGCGGCTGAAGGTGCGGGGAGAGGACGACCTGGCCCGCCTGGCCACCTCCTTCAACGAGATGGCAGCCAACCTGGCATTGAAGATCCATCAGCTGGAGGAGCTCTCCCAGGTGCAGCGCCAGTTCGTCTCGGACGTCTCGCACGAGCTGCGCACCCCGCTGACCACCGTGCGGATGGCCGCCGACCTGCTCTTCGACGCCCGCGAGGACTTCGACCCGATGGCGGCCAGGTCGGCCGAGCTGATGCAGAACCAGCTCAACCGGTTCGAGGCGATGCTCGCCGACCTCCTGGAGATCAGCCGCTACGACGCGGGCGCGGCCGACCTCGACGTCGACCCGGTGGACGTCAGGGACGTGGTGCTCCGCGCCGTCGCCGACTCCGAGGCGCTGGCCGAGCGCCACTCCACCCGCTTCGACCTGCGCCTTCCCGGCGAGCCGTGCATGGCGGAGATGGACAGCCGCCGGGTCGAGCGCATCCTGCGCAACCTGCTGTTCAACGCGATCGAGCACGGCGAGGGCCGCGACGTCATCGTCTCGGTCGCCGCCGACAGGGACGCGGTGGCGGTGGCCGTACGGGACCACGGGGTGGGATTGAAACCCGGCGAGGAGAACCTGGTGTTCGACCGGTTCTGGCGGGCCGACCCGTCCCGGGCGCGCACGATCGGCGGCACGGGCCTGGGGCTGGCCATCTCCCGCGAGGACGCCATCCTGCACGGCGGCTGGCTCCAGGCGTGGGGCTCGCACGGCGAGGGGTCGCAGTTCCGGCTCTCGCTGCCCAGGGTGGCCGGGGCGGTGCTCAGGGGCTCGCCCCTGCCGCTCGTACCCCCGGAGGTCGAGATGCGACGCACGTGGCGAGGGCACGTGACGCCGGTGCTGTCGCCGGCGGTGGCCGACGGGGGACGCGATGCGGACTAGAACCGAACGGGCGCGACGCCGGCCGGAGCCGGCGAGGGGCGCCGCGCGGCCCGGGATCCGCGAGGCGCGGTACGGGCCGGTGCCGGGAGGAGGCGCGGCGCGGTCCCGGACCGACGGGAGGCGACACGGGCGCGGGCCGGTGCTGAGGGCGGGCGCGCGGAACGCGGGGACGGTGCTCCTGGCGATCGCCCTGGTCTACGGGATGACCGCCTGTTCGGTCATCCCCACCGGCGGCAAGTCCGTCGTCGCGGTGGACAACGAGCGCAAGGGCAGCCCGCTGGGCGACCCGTACGCGCGGGTCATCGCCATGCCGCCGAAGGCCGGCTGGTCGCCCGAGGAGGTCGTCACCGGCTTCCGCGCGGCCATGGCGAGCCCCGACGACCCCGACTTCCAGGTGGCCCGCAAATACCTCACCGGCGACTTCGCCGCCAAGTGGAACCCGCGCAGCGGCGTCACGGTCTACCGGCAGGGCGACTACGAGAAGTTCGCTCCCCTCACGGATGAGGACAAGCAGGCTCAGGTCACACTTAAGGGCACCAAAACCGCCATCATTGACCAGGATGGTCGATACCGTCCGAGCGGTGGCCCGCTGAACCAGCCCTTCACGCTCGCCAGGGGAGCCGACGGCCAGTGGCGCATCAGCATGGCCCCCGACGGCCTCCTGCTGTCCGAGGCCGACGTCGCCCGCGGCTACCTGCCCGTGGACCTGTACTTCCTCGACTCCCAGTGGAAGGGGTTGGTGGTCGACCAGGTACGGGTGCCGATCGACCCGGGCTCCAACTTCGCCAAGACGACGGTCGAGCGGCTGCTGCGGGGGCCGAGCAGCTCCCTCAAGGACGCGGTGCGCACCGCCTTCACCGACACCGAGCTCATCGACGTCACCATCGAGAACAACAGGGTCGTCGTCGACCTCACCAGGCGGGTGGACTCCGATCTGATCGACCCGATGTCGGCCCAGCTCGCCGCGACCCTCGCCGCGCTCACCAAGGGCGGCTGGGGCTTCGAGGTCAAGGTGAACGGCGAGCCGTACTATCCCGACGCGCCCCTCCAGATCGACGCCCAGGAGCAGTCGAACTTCGACCCCTGGACGACCCCCGACGCCGTCCACCCGTTCTATCTCGCCGACGGCGCGCTGCGGCTGCTGGACAAGGAGAACGTCGGACGGATCGTGCCGGGCAGGGCCGGCCAGAAGGGGGTCGGGCTCACCCGCCCCGCGATCAGCGGCCAGCCCCTGCAGCAGGTGGCGGCCCTCTCCGAGGGGGACAGGAGCGTCTCCGTCGCGCCGCTCGCCGCGGGCGGCGAGTGGCGGGTGTGGGCCACGGGGGTCTCCCTCGCCCCGCCGGCCTGGGACCGCTACCACACGCTCTGGACGGTCGACCGGCCCAACGATCACACCTCGGTCATCACCCGGCACGACGGCGACAACAAGCACCGGTACCGGGTGTCCGCCCCCGACCTGGAGACGTTCTACATCGAGTCGCTCAAGGTCGCGCGGGACGGCGTGCACGTCGCGGTGGTCGTCAGGGACGGGCTGGGCGAGCAGGTCCAGGTCGGCACCGTCATCGGGAATCGGGAGAGCACCCGCATCGCCAACCTCCAGACCGTGGTCGACACCGACGGCAACCGGACGATCAAGGACATCGCCTGGAAGGACGGCAAGACCCTGTACGCGCTCACCGGCAAGTCGGAGCTGCTCGAGGCCTCGGTCACCGCCGAGCCCAAGTCCCTGCCCTTCGACTCGCGGATCGAGAGCATCACCGCCCTGGACGGCACCCTGCTCGCCGGGGCCAGGGACGAGCAGGGCGACCGGCAGGTCCTGTTCTGGAACTCCACCAAGTGGGAGCCGCTGATCAAGAACGAGACCGGGACCACGGACTTCACCGAGAACGGCCCCTCCTCCCCGGCCTTCCCCCTGGGCTGAACCCGGCGGGCTCGCCGGTGCGTGGCCTTCGCCCTGGGTCGAGGCGTTCTCCGGGGAGGGCCACCCCGGCACCGGGCGGGGCCGGCCGCCGCCTCCCCACGGGCACCGAACCCCCCTCCGGTACTCTGGACTGGGCTTTTTGTCGGTGCCATCTGAAACCTTGGATCCGTGACGATCGCCATGCTCGACCTGATCCTGCCGCCCCGCTGCGCCGGATGCGACGCGCCGGGCGCCCTCGTCTGTCCCCGATGCGCGGCGGAGCTTCATGGAGCGCCCGCCCTCCGGATGCCCGACCCCGTCCCGCCCGGCCTGCCCGAGTGCTGGTCGGCGGCCGAATACACCCCCGCCGTGCGGCGGGCGATCATCGCCTACAAGGAGCGCGGTCGCACGGCCCTCGCTCCTCCCCTGGCCGGGGCCCTCGCCCTCGCGGTCGCCACGGCGGTCGGCGAGCGGCCGGTGCTGCTGGTGCCGGTGCCCAGTGCACGGCCGGCCCTGAGGCGCCGCGGGCACGATCCGGTGGCCCGGCTCGCGGGGCTGGCGGCCGGTTACCTCCGCCAGGCCGGCTGGCCCGCGAGCGTGGCGAGGGTTCTCTCCCAGCGCCGCCGCGTCGCCGACCAGGCGGGGCTGAGCTCCCTCCAGCGGGCCGCGAATCTGTCCACCGCCTTCACGGTCACGGTCGGTCGCAACGCGCCCGTGCCGCGCTCCTGGGGCGGTACGGAGGCGATTGTGCTGGTCGACGACATCGTCACCACCGGTGCGACGCTCGCGGAGGCCGCCAGGGCGATGCGCGAGGCGGGGGTGACGCCGTCCCTCGCCGCCACGGTCGCCGCGACACGCCGAAGATCCAAAACTGGCGACCGTGACGGAGGGTGAGAACGCGCCCCGGTTCCGGCCTCACCCGGAAGCCACACCTCACTGTCCCGCGGTGCTTTCCGGCTGTTCAACGAACGCGAGAAGCCCTCGCCTGTGATGTCGCTCACCCGCGGGCGCAAGGGACCAGGGGGCCGGCCACCCGGCTGTGAATTACGCAAAGTGATCCTTTGGCCGATCGTCAGGCTGACATTCGGCCAGGATGCGGATAGCGTCTGAGCCATGGCACCCGCTCGGGTCCGTGGTTGCACCGGACCGACCTCCGCGAGGAGGCCGGCCCGGCTAGCCGATGCCAGCCGCAGGCCAAACGGTCCACGTAAGACGACTTTTCGTCGATCGATCACGGTGCGGCTTAGAGGTAAGTCCTGCCTTCCCAAGGAGCCAGATGTTCCTTGCCAGAAGAGAAGGGCATGTAGTGGCAAAGAGCTGCGAAACCCTCAGCAGGCGGATGTGGGGACGAAGACCAGGTCGGCCGAGCGGGTGCCGCAATACCACCGTCGAGATTCGAAGGGGGGCTGTGCATGGAGATCATCGTCAAGGGTCGGCACACCGGAGTGAGTGACCGATTCCGTGACCACGTGAACACCAAGCTGGCCAGGATCGAGCGTTTGGACCACAAGCTCATTCGCGTTGACGTGGAGGTGTCCAAGGAACGTAATCCCCGTATCGTCGACCAGCGAGAGCGAGTCGAGCTCACGATCCATTCACGTGGTCCCGCGGTCCGGGCGGAGGCTTCGGCCGACGACCGTTTCGCCGCCCTTGACATCGCACTCGGCAAACTCGAGGGACGGCTGCGGCGTCTCGCCGATCGCAGGAAGATCCATCACGGAAACCACTGCCCTCCGTCGGTCGCGGAGCTGACGGCCACCGCGCTCGCCGAATCGTTCGAGAGCGCCCCGGCCGACCTGCTCACCGAACAGTCGCCGGCCGAGTCCCAGGCCGAGGCCGATGTTCCAGAGGACGAGACCATCATCCCGATCCAGATGGATGGAGACGGGCCGCTGATGGTCAGGGAGAAGTTCCACGAGGCCGATCCGATCACGATCGATCAGGCACTTCTTGAGATGGAACTGGTGGGACACGATTTCTATCTCTTCCGTGACAAGGAGAGCGGGCAGCCGAGCGTCGTATACCTCCGACAGGGGTACAACTACGGCGTGCTGCGGCTCGTTGAGCCCTGACGAACGCATTCGAAGATCCTCTCCGACCAACCGAGGACCATGAAACCCGTGTAATCATGGCGGTCCACCGGCTCTGGCCCCCCGAGGAGGAGGCGTGACGGAACCCGACGACGCAACCGGCCCGACCGGACGCGGCGAACCGATCCGCGTGCTGATCGTTGACGATCACGCGCTGATCCGCCGCAGCCTGGAGATGGCGCTGGCAGCGGAGACGGACATCGAGGTTGTCGGCGAGGCGAGCGACGGACAGGAAGCGGTCGAACTCGCCGACCGCCTCACTCCGGATGTCATGCTCATGGACGTCCGGATGCCACGGAGGAGCGGTATCGAGGCCACTCGTGAAATCAAGGCCTCGGTGCCGAGCACGCGGATCATCATGTTGACGGTGAGTGACGAGGAGGAGGATCTCTTCGAGGCGATCAAGGCGGGCGCCACCGGCTACCTGCTGAAGAACGTCCAGCTCGACGAGGTCCCGGAAGCCGTCCGCGGCGTCCACGAAGGACAGTCGCTGATCAACCCGGCTATGGCCGCCAAACTGATCAGCGAGTTCGCCAACATGAGCCGCAAGGAGGCCGAGCGGCCCCCGCAACTCCCCGTTCCACGCCTGACCGAACGGGAGATGGAGGTGCTCCGCCTCGTCGCGAAGGGGATGAACAACCGCGAGATCGCCAAGCAGCTGTTCATCTCGGAGAACACCGTGAAGAACCACGTCAGAAACATCCTGGACAAGCTTCAGCTTCACTCCAGGATGGAGGCGGTGGTCTACGCGGTCCGCGAGCGGATGCTCGAGATCACCTGACACGCGGCCGGTGCGGTGACCGTCCGGCGGTCACCGCACTCCGGCTCGGGACAGGTGTCCCGAGCCGATGTCGCGGACGGGCCTCCCGGCCCGGCGTTCCGGCTCCGGGGGCGGCTCGGCCGGACAGGTCGTCCCGGTTCGGGAAACGACCCGGTCCGGCGGGATCCTTCCCGCTCAGGGAGCGTTCCGGCGCAGGGCGTCCTGGAGAGGGCCGGCCAGGAGGGAATCGACGCGCTCGACCCGGACGGCCTCGCAGCCGACCCAGCTCGCGGCCTCCCAGAGGGCGCCGGCCAGCGATACGGCCCCCCTGCCCGGCGGGACGCCGGGTTCGAGGCTCACCTGGCGGGCCACCAGCGTCGCCCCCTCGCGCGCCGGGTCGATACGCCCGATCAGCCTGCCCCCGGCCAGCACCGGCATCGTGAAGTAACCGTGGACGCGCTTCTCCTTGGGCACGTACGCCTCGAGGCGGTGGTTGAAGCCGAAGACGCGGGCGGTGCGGGCACGGTCCCAGACAAGGGAGTCGAACGGGGAGAGCGGGGTCGTGCGGTGGCGGCCCCTGGGCTCGGTCTCCAGCGCGGCCGGGTCGGCCCAGGCGTCGGCGGCCCGCTCGGGCCACCCGGCGACGCGGACGGGCACCAGCCCGGTGGAACCGTCGAGCAGGCACGCGTCGAGCAGCCGCGCCTCGGGCGCCTTCAGGCGCAGGAAGTCGACGAGGTCGGCGCGGGTGGCCACGCCGAGCGCGACCCCGGCGATCCCGGCGAGGCGGGTGACGCACTCGGCGTCGGAGAGCTCCTCGGCCAGCAGATCCGCGGGGACCGCGCGTTCGGCCAGGTCGTAGACGCGTCGCCAGCCCACCCTGCGCGTGCAGACGACCTCGCCGGTGTCGAGCAGCCACTCAATGGCGATCTTGGAGTCGGACCAGTCCCACCACGGGCCGCCCTTCTTGGCGCCGCCGATGTCGGCGGTGGTGACCGGGCCGCTCTCGCGGACCAGGTTCAGCACCTTGCCGACGCTGTCGGGCACCTCGTGCCAGCGGAACTTCCTGGCGCGGAAATATCTCCGCCTGAAGGCGTACAGGGCCCAGTCGCCGATCGGGAGGATGCAGGCGGCGTGACACCAGTATTCGAAGGCTCGCGCCGGTTCGTCCCAGTAGGCCCGCTCGACCTCCTGCCTGCCGACGGCGCCGAGGCGGGCGTACGCGACCAGCTCGTGGGAGCGGGCCAGCACGGAGATCGTGTCCAGCTGGACGGCCCCGAGGCGGCGCAGGACAGCGGGGGCGCCGCCTCGCCGGGCCTCCGCGCCCAGGAACCCCTGGGCGCGGAGGATCACACGGCGGGCCTCGTCGGAGGAAAGAAAAAGCTGCATGACCGCCCCAGGGGGAGACAACACGTCGTGGGCCGAGGCTAGCGTCTGACACCGACGAAAAGGCTACGCCGGTGTCAGGGTGTCCGTGATCAGGGCGAATTAGGGCAAGTCACGTCGAGCGAGGTGCCCTCGCCGAGTCGGCCGGTCGGTTCGGGAGAAGTGCCTCCGTCGAGCCAGCCTGGCGGCTCGGGAGACCGGTCGGTTCAGGAGAGGTGCCTCCGCCGAGCCGGCCGTTCAGTCCAGGACGCCCTGTCCGCTTCCGCCGCTCATCGAGCGAGGGGCCTCGAGGACGATGTCCTGGAAGACGCGGAAGACCAGCATGAGGATGCCGCCCATGACGCAGACCGCCGCGCCCATCCAGAGGAGGGGCCAGTTCGGGCCCAGGCAGAGGGCGACCCCCGCGATGGTGAAGCCCAGCAGGATGACGGTCACCGCCAGCCAGGACGACGCCCGGCCCCCGTGGCCCCCGGAGCCCTGGTGGACCGCGGGACCGCCGTCACCCCCCTGGCCCTCGTGGGTTCCGCCAGTCGCCTGACGCGCGTCCTCCGCCATCACGGCTCCTCCCTCCAGACACGGCGACGCGCCCGCGCGGATTCATCGCGGACGTGACAAAGAGCGGCATACCCGCTGAAGCTGGTCGTACTCTCTCAAAGAAGCGGGCAAGGAACTCCCTGGGCCACAAGAGCGTCTTTCAGGGTGGCTGTGTCTGGTGGCGGAACCGCCTACGATGGCAGCGGAGAACCATGTCTCGTCCTCAGCCGGGCCGGTCCGGCCGTGGAAGACCTGCGAGGAGCTTTACCTAAAGTGCCAGCCTTTCTCGATAGAATTCTTCGCGCCGGCGAAGGCAAGCTTCTGCGCAAGCTCAAGCGGATCGCCGACCAGGTCAACTCCATTGAAGACGACTTCACGAGCTTGACCGACGCCGAGCTTCGCGCGCTCACCGACGACTACAAGCAGCGCTACGCCGAGGGTGAGTCCCTCGACGACCTGCTTCCCGAGGCCTTCGCCACCGTTCGCGAGGCGTCCCGGCGCGTGCTGGGCAAGCGTCACTTCGACGTGCAGATCATGGGCGGGGCCAACCTGCACATGGGCAACATCTCGGAGATGCGCACCGGTGAGGGCAAGACCCTCACCTGCACGCTGCCCACCTACCTCAACGCCATCTCGGGCAAGGGCGTCCACGTCATCACGGTCAACGACTACCTGGCCAAGCGTGACGGCGACGAGATGGGCCGGATCCATCGCTTCCTCGGTCTCGAGGTCGGCGTGATCCTGGCCAACATGCCGTCCGACGAGCGCCGCAAGCAGTACAACGCCGACATCACGTACGGCACGAACAACGAGTTCGGCTTCGACTACCTGCGTGACAACATGGCGTGGTCGCTCGAGGAGTGCGTCCAGCGCGGCCACCACTTCGCCGTGGTCGACGAGGTCGACTCGATCCTCATCGACGAGGCCAGGACGCCGCTGATCATCTCCGGTCCCGGCGAGCAGTCCGGCAAGTGGTACGCCGAGTTCTCCAAGATCGTCCCCCGGCTCCGCAGGGGCACCGAGGGCAAGGACGGTGAGGAGAACACCGGCGACTACGCCGTCGACGAGAAGAAGCGCACGGTCGGCATCTTCGAGTCCGGCGTGGAGAAGGTCGAGGACTGGCTCGGCATCGAGAACCTCTACAAGCCCGAGCACACCCACCTGGTCGGCTTCCTCAACAACGCGCTGAAGGCCAAGGAGCTCTACAAGAAGGACAAGGACTACATCGTCGTCGACGGCGAGGTCCTGATCGTCGACGAGTTCACCGGTCGCGTCCTGCACGGCCGCCGCTACAACGAGGGCATGCACCAGGCCATCGAGGCGAAGGAAGGCGTCAAGATCAAGGACGAGAACCAGACTCTCGCCACGATCACGCTGCAGAACTACTTCCGCCTCTACGAGACGCTCTCCGGCATGACCGGCACCGCGGCGACCGAGGCCAACGAGTTCCACCAGACCTACAAGCTCGGCGTCGTCCCGATCCCGACGAACCGGCCGATGATCCGCAAGGACCAGGCCGACGTGGTCTACAAGACCGAGGACGCCAAGTTCATGGCGACCGTCGAGGACATCAAGGAGCGCTACGAGCGGGGGCAGCCGGTCCTGGTCGGCACCACGAGCGTCGCCAAGTCCGAGCGCCTCGCCAAGGAGCTCAAGCGCAAGGGCGTCAAGCACGAGGTCCTCAACGCCAAGAACCACGCCCGTGAGGCGGCGATCATCGCCGAGGCGGGCCGCAAGCACGCCGTCACCGTGGCCACCAACATGGCCGGTCGAGGCACCGACATCATGCTCGGCGGCAACCCCGACTTCCGCGCCGACCTGGAGCTGCGCAGCCGCGGCCTCGACCCGGTCGAGACCCCGGAGGAGTACGACAAGGCCTGGGGCGAGGCGCTGGAGAAGGCCAGGGCCGCCGTGCAGGCCGAGCACGACGAGGTCACCGAGCTCGGCGGCCTGTACGTGCTGGGCACCGAGCGGCACGAGTCGCGGCGCATCGACAACCAGCTCCGCGGCCGTTCCGGCCGTCAGGGCGACCCGGGCGAGTCGCGCTTCTACCTCTCGCTCGAGGACGACCTCATGCGCCTGTTCAACTCGGCCAGGGTCGAGATGATCATGACGCGCCTCAACATCCCCGACGACGTCCCGATCGAGTCGGGCATCGTCTCCAAGGCCATCGCCTCCGCCCAGCACCAGGTCGAGCAGCAGAACTTCGAGATTCGCAAGAACGTTCTGAAGTACGACGAGGTCATGAACCGGCAGCGCAAGGTGATCTACGCCGAGCGCCACCGGGTGCTGGAGGGCGCGGACCTGCACGAGCAGATCCGCGGCTTCGTCAACGACGTGATCGACGAGTACATCGCGGGCGCCACCGCCGAGGGCTTCGCCGAGGAGTGGGACCTCGACAAGCTGTGGAAGGCGCTCGGCCAGCTGTACCCCATCAGCATCACCGCCGAACAGCTCATCGAGGAGGCCGGGGGTCGCGAGGAGCTGACCGCCGAGTTCCTCGACGAGCGGATCAAGGCCGACGCGATGGCCGCCTACGACCGTCGCGAAGAGGAGATCAACGCCCAGGCCATGGACCCGGAGGGCATGCGGGTGCTGGAACGCCGCGTCATCCTGTCGGTCCTCGACCGCAAGTGGCGCGAGCACCTCTACGAGATGGACTATCTCCAGGAGGGCATCGGCCTGCGCGCGATGGCCCAGCGTGACCCGCTGATCGAGTACCAGCGCGAGGGCTTCGAGATGTTCTCCCAGATGCTCGAGGGCATCAAGGAGGAGTCGGTCGGCTACCTGTTCAACCTCGAGGTCGAGGTGCAGAGCAACCCGATCGTCGAGGAGCACGACCACTCCGAGGACGCCGCGATCGCGGAGACCCGCTCGATCATCGCTCGCGGCCTGCGCGGCCCGCAGCGTCCCACCGAGCTGGAGTACACGGCTCCGGGCGAGAGCGGCGAGGTGGAGCACACCCGGATCAGCACCAAGGCCGAGCGTGACGCGTACGGCAACGTCGAGCGCAACGCCCCGTGCCCCTGCGGTTCCGGCAAGAAGTACAAGCGCTGCCACGGCGACCCCAAGCACGTCGAGGTCTGACCGTCGCCAGGAGGGCCCGCACCCGGCACGGTGCGGGCCCTCCGGCGTGTCCGGGCCTCTCAGGCGAGCGCGGGCCGGTGGCCGGGCGGCGTGTCGCGAGCCGTTCCCCGCACGGGACGCGGATCGGGGGTCGTCTCGAACTCGGTACACAGCCACCGCACGCCCCTGCGTTCCAGCCTCAGCGCCAGGACGCGCGAGCGGTCGCCGCAGTCGACCACGGCGCACATCTCCACCACCCCGTCCTCCGGCTGGGAGACGTGGGCCCGGCCCACCCGGGGTGGCCGCGCGCTGGTGATGATCTTCCCGCTCCGCGCCAGCTCGGCCTGGGCCCTGCCGGTCATGTGGCAGGAGACGCTCGCCGGAGGGCGCCTGCCGGACAGGATCTCGGCGACGGCCTGCGCGAGGGCCCGCAGCCGGCGCTCGTCGGGAACCGCGCCGGGCGAGCCCCAGACCAGCGGTTTCCCGGCCGGGAGGCCCGGCGTTCCTGGATCGAGGGCGAGGGCGAGGGTGCCCTGCACGTACGGCGGCATGGCCGGGGTGTCACCGGCGGGGCGGTCGTCGTCGTAGGGCGGCTCGGCGGCGGGGGAGGGCACGATCCTGGGGAGCGAGGCCGGACGTCGTGGGGGCGACATGGGAACTCCGATGTGCTCGGTGGGGACGGAGAAACTGACATATCAGGGAGTTTCCGGTCTGCCGCGCAGATACGCCGTCCGCCAACTTCCGGTGAATCCCGGTCGCTTCGTCCTGTTGGGCGGAGAAGGTGACCCCGGGTTGGAGCGGTCGGTCCTCGCGAGGGGGCGGGTTGCGGCCGGCGGCGTGATCTCCGGTGGACGGCCGAAACCGCTTGGCGCGCCTCTCCGGCGGGGATCGGCTCAGGCTCGGGAGGAGGGCGTCGTGCCTCCTCGGGCGGAGGTCGCGTCAGGGGGAGGGCGGCTCAGGCGGAGGTCGGGTCGGGGGGAGGGCGGTGCGCCTCCCGGGTGGCGGGAGGGCCGGTGTCCGCCCTGCCCCGCGCCGGGGCCGAGGGCTCGCCGGAGTCGACATCGGGCTCGGGCTCGCGGCCGGGGGTCATGATGTTCAGCTTCCTGATCAGGAAACTGAACACGGTGTAGTAGATCACCGCGTAGACCAGCCCCATCACGATGATGATCGGTACCCCCCGGGCGTTGGGCGCGGTCCCGTACAGGCCGAGGTCGATCAGCCCGGAGGAGAAGCTGAAGGCGAGTTTGACGCCCAGGGCGGAGGCGAGGGCCAGGGAGATGCCGGTCAGCACGATGTGGATGACGAACAGGACCGGCGCCACGAAGATGAAGGCGAACTCGATCGGCTCGGTGATCCCGGTGAGGAACGCGGTGAGCGCCGCGGAGATCATGATCGAGCCGACCGCGGTGCGGCGGTGCGGTGGCGCGGCCCGCCAGATGGCGATCGCGGCGGCGGGCAGGCCGAACATGAGGACCGGGTAGAAGCCGGCCTCGAAGCCGCCGTAGCCGACGGCGCCGTTGTTGAAGCAGATCAGGTCCCCGGCGAGCTTCTTGCCGTCGACCACGCACTCGGGGACCTGGGTCCAGATCACGTTGTTGACGATGTGGTGCATGCCGAGCGGGAGCAGGGCGCGGTTGATCATGCCGTAGACCCCGGCGCCGAGCTCGCTGTTGGAGGCGAGCCAGGTCCCCGAGGCGCGGACCCAGCCTCCCAGCACCGGCCAGACGAGGCCGAGGAGCACGCCGATCACCAGTCCGGCGAAGGCGGTGAGGATCGGCACCAGGCGGCGCCCGCCGAAGAAGGCCAGCCAGGTCGGCAGCTTGGTGCGGTGGTAGCGCTGCCAGAGCAGTGCGGAGACCAGGCCCATCACGATGCCGCCGAGCACCCGGGTCGGGTTCTGCGCGCCGAGGTTCAGGACCGCCTCGGGAACGCCGGGGTCGGCCCTGTCGAACACCTCCGTGGTGATGGGCTCCCTCAGGTCGGCGTCGAAGAGGATGAAGAACATGTTCATGCTGACGGCGTGGAAGACCAGGTAGCCGACGAGCGCGGCCAGGGCGGTGGAGCCGTCGGCCTTGCGGGCGAACCCGATGGCGACGCCGATCGCGAACAGGATGGGCAGGTTGTCGAACAGGGCGCCGCCCGCGGTGCCGACGACGCGGGCCACGTCGTCGAGCAGGGCGCTGTCGGTCCTGCCGAGGAGGTCGTCCTGCCCGAGCCTGAGCAGCAGGCCCGCGGCCGGCAGGACCGCGATCGGCAGCATCAGGGAACGTCCCAGGCGCTGGAGCACGCTCATCACGGCGGCCCCCGGGTGGGCGGCGGGCGGGCCCGCGTCCGCCGGGAGAGAGCTCATCGGGCTTTCCTCCAAGGGCTGGAAGGGAGGAGGGCGGCGAAGGGGCGGTCGCGCGGGACAGGACGGGGTGTGACGGCGGCGGTCGGAGCGGGTGGGCCGGGGGTGCGGTCGGAGCGGGCGAGGTGTCGGCGGGGCCGGGAGGCGGTCGGAACGGGCGCGGCGGGTGGGACGTGCTCTGGACGGGGTCGGGACGGGCGCGGTCGGTGGGACGTGCTCCGGAGGCGGTCGGAGCGGGTGTGGCGGGTGGGCCGTGGTCGGGCGGGCATCGGGATCAGGCGCGGCGGGCAGGTATCTCCAGGATCGTACGGAGCTGGTAGCGGTCGGCGCGATAGGTGGACACCCCGAGTTCGGCGCAGACGCCTCCCGCGAAGGAGCGCCGCTGGAGCAGCAGCACGGCCCCGCCGCGCGGTAACTTCAGCAGGTCGGCGTCCCCGGGATCGGCGATGCCGCCGTCGATGGTGAGCTCACCGGCGTCGAGCACCAGGCCGTAGCGGGTCTCCAGGAGGGCGTAGAGGGAGCGGCCCGTCAGGTCGTGGGTGTCGAGGTCGGGCGCGAGGGAGACGGGGATGTGGGCCCGCTCGATGCACATGGGCTCGTCGGCCGCGGTCCGCAGCCGCTCGATGAAGTGAACCTCGTCGCCCGGCTGGATGCCGAGTTCCCTGGCCAGGTGCGCGCTGGCCCTGACCACCCGCCGGTCCAGGTCGCGGGAGCCGGGCTCCATGCCCCTGGCGCGCATCTCGTCGCTGAAGGAGGTGAGCCGCAGGGACATCTCGATCTTGGGGCGGGCCACGAAGGTGCCCTTGCCCGCCACCCGCTGGAGCCTGCCCTCGGAGACCAGGTGGTCCACGGCCTGCCGTACGGTCATGCGCGACAGCCCGAAACGCTGGCAGAGCTCGCGTTCGGACGGGATCGCCGTGCCGATCGCCAGCTCGTTGTTCTCGATCAGATCGAGCAGGATCTCCCGGAGCTGGAAGTATTTGGGCACCGGGCTGTCCGGATCGATCTGGGCCACAGGATCCTCCCCCCTCGATCTGAGATGTCGCATGAGTTAGGGTTCGTACTGGTCTAGTCCGGACTAGACCACAGGCCGGAAAAGGGTGTCAACGTACGGACCGGAGACGGATCGATAACGGCCCGGTCTCGTCCGTCCGAAGCGAAGGATGAGCGCGAGATGACGACCAAGATGCGCAGCGAGATCGCCGAGCAGCCCGCCGCGCTGCGAGCCACACTCGACGCCCTCCTTCCCCGGATCGGGGAGGTGGAGCGGCTCGCGGGGCAGACCCGCCAGCTGCTGTTCATCGCCCGCGGCACCTCCGACAACGCCGCAGTCTACGGTCGCTATCTGGCCGAGGCCCACACGGGCAGGCTCTCCACTCTCGCCGCTCCCTCGATCGCCACGACCTACCGGCGCAGGCTGGACCTCGACGGCGTGCTGGCCGTCGCCCTCTCCCAGTCGGGCAGGACCGAGGAGATCGTCGAGACCCTCGCCTGGGCGAAGGACTGCGGCGCCAGGACCGTGGCCATCACCAACGGCGGCGAGCAGAGCCCCCTGGCCCAGGCCGCCGACCTCGCCCTGTGCACGGTGGCGGGCGAGGAGAAGGCCGTCCCGGCCACCAAGACCTACACCACCCAGCTCGCCGCGCTCGCCGTGCTCGCCCTCGGTCTCGGCGCGGACGTCGACGCCGCCGACCTGCAGCGGGTGCCGGACGCGGTCGAGAAGCTGGTCGGCGACCCGGGTGACCTGGAGGCGATCGTCGAGGGCCTGGCCGACAAGCCGGGCGTCGTGGTCTCCGGCAGGGGGCTCGCCTTCTCCACCGCGCTGGAGCTGGCGCTCAAGCTCAAGGAGGCGTGCTACCTGCACGCCATGGGCCTGTCGTACGCCGACCTGCTGCACGGCCCGATCGCCGTGGTGGACGAGGACACCCCGGCCATCCTGGTCGCGGCGGGGGAGGGCCCGACCCTGGCCGGCACCGTGGCGCTCGCCGAGCGGGTGACCGGTGCGGGCGCCTCGGCCTACACGGTCGGCGGCGGTACCGCGCTCTCCTCGGTCTCCACCGCCGCGCTGAACGGCCCCGACCTTCCCGAGTGGGTCGCCCCGCTGGGCCTCATCGTCCCCGGTCAGCTGCTCACCGAGGCGCTCGCGCGCAGGCTGGGGATCGACCCCGACGCCCCCCGCGGTCTCAACAAGGTGACCCAGACCGACTGATCGCGATATGTCCTTTAGCCTGGTCATAGCCTTGGGAACAGGGTGATCACATCTGGAGGGCGACATGGCGGCCGACGCCGACGCGATCATCGCTGGACTCGGTGGTGCGAACAACATCATCGAGATCGAACCGTGCATCACCCGGCTCCGCACCGAGGTGCGCGACGCCTCCAAGGTCGACCAGGCGGCCCTGCGGGCGGCCGGCGCGCACGGTGTGATGGCGGCGGGCAACGTCGTCCAGGTGGTGGTGGGTCCCGAGGCCGACACGATCGCCAGCGACATCGAGGACATCATGGGCTGAGCGGAGCCGGCATCGGCTGAGCAGGGCCGGCGGGAGCCGGCAGGGGCTGACAAGGCGCTCTCGCGGGCGGGGCGTGCCCCGGACGACACTCGTGGGCGGCCGGGGGCGCGGACGGGCCGTCCTCGCGGGCGGCGGCATGCCGAGGGGGGTGCGGTGACCACAGTTCTGGCACCGGTCGCGGGGGTGGCCGTGAGGCTCGGCTCGGTGCCCGACCCGGTCTTCTCCGAGGGGCTGGTCGGGC
The DNA here is from genome assembly GCF_051918945.1 of Streptosporangium sp. LJ11. Lineage (NCBI taxonomy): Bacteria > Bacillati > Actinomycetota > Actinomycetes > Streptosporangiales > Streptosporangiaceae > Streptosporangium > Streptosporangium sp. LJ11. The sequence goes on along the minus strand of NZ_JBPXMB010000009.1, from coordinate 162,728 downwards.
CCGGCATGGCGATCGAGCCGGACAGGGCGCCCGGCCGGGTGCTCTCCCCCATCGCGGGCACCATCGTCAAGCTGCACCCGCACGCGTTCGTGGTCGTCGGCGACGACGGCCGGGGGGTCCTCGTCCACCTGGGCATCGACACGGTCGAGCTCAGGGGGGAGGGCTTCGAGCCGCTCGCCGCCGAGGGCGACCGGGTGAGCGCCGGGCAGCCGGTGGTGGCGTGGGACCCGGCCGGGATCGAGGCGGGCGGACGCTACCCGATCTGCCCGGTCGTGGCGCTGGACGCCGCCGCGAACTCCGTCACCGGCCTCGCCACGGGGCCCGTCGGCGCCGGTGACGAGCTTTTCGAGTGGAGCGATCCCGCCTGAGGACTCGCGGGACGGGGAAAGGGCGAGGAACGTGGAACGCGGACGCGGGCGGCGTCCGTGCGGACGAAAACGGAGCCGGGAGTGGTGACGAGGATGGGGACGACGGCGAGACCGCCGGTGAGGGCGGCGCTCTTCGATCTCGACGGGACGCTGATCAACAGCGAACGACGGAGCATGGCCATGTGGTCGATGCTGCTCGACAGCCACGGAGTGGTCCACGACGAGGTCGTGCTGCGCGGGTTCATGGGGCGGCGCGGGCGCGACGTCCTGACGGAGAGCGCCCACCTCTTCCCCGGCAAGCGGATCGACGACCTGATCGAGGAGGTCTTCTCCTTCCAGGACCATCCCGGCCTGCCGGACATCGTGCCGGTGCCCGGCGCCGCCGAGCTGGTCCGCAGGGTCTCGGCGCACGGTTCGCCGATCGCGGTCGTCACCTCCGCCGGCCGTGACTGGGCGGAGGAGCGGCTGACGCAGGTCGGCATCCGCGACCTGCTGGAGACGATCGTGTCCGCCCACGACGTGGCCGTGGGCAAGCCCGACCCCGAGGGGTTCCTCCTCGCCGCCGCACGCCTGTCGGTCGATCCGGCACACTGTGTGGCGTTCGAGGACTCGATCGCCGGGATCGCGGCGGCCAAGGCGGCCGGTATGGCGTGCGTGGGCATAGCGACCACGCACCCGGGCACTGAGCTGGCCGAGGCCGATCTCGTGGTCGCGGACCTGACGGGGGTCGACTGGCCCCCGTCGAACATCAATGATCTCGCGGTCTAGACCGCGGGCGAACTTCTGGGAGGAACACGTGGCCGAGCGCCAAGTCACCGTCAAGGCGGAGGTCGGCCTGCACGCCAGGCCCGCCGCGACGTTCGTCCAGACGGCGGCGAAGTCGTCTCTGGACGTCACCGTCGCCAAGGGGTCCGGCGAGCCGGTGAACGCCAAGAGCATCCTGGCGGTCCTCGCGCTCGACGTCAGGGAGGGCGACACGGTGATGATCAGAGCGGAGGGCGAGGGAGCCGACGAGCTTCTCGACCAGCTGGCCGGCATCGCGTCGGCGCCGTGAGCACCCTCACCGGGGTGGGGGTGAGCCCCGGGGTCGGGGTCGGTCCCGCCTACGTGCTCGCGTACGAGGCGAACGTCCCGGCCCCGGACTCCCGGCACGGCGGGGGCGCCGGGGACGCGGCCGCGGAGCTGGCCGTGGCCGGGCGGGCGCTGGAGCGGGTCGCCGCCGACCTGGAGGCGCGGGGGGTCCTCGCCGGTGGCCAGGCCGGGGAGATCCTGGAGGCGCAGGCCATGATGGCCCGCGACCCCGGCCTGGCGGACGGGGTGGCCACGCTGGTCGAGGCGGGCACCGCCGCGGCCCGCGCGGTCTACGAGGCGTTCGGCCACTACCGCGACCTGCTCGCCGCCGCAGGGGGATACCTCGGCGAGCGCGTCGCCGACCTGGACGACGTCAGGGACCGCGCCGTCGCGGTGATCGAGGGCCGGCCCGTGCCCGGCGTTCCCACGGACACCGGGCAGCCGTACGTCCTCGTCGCTCGCGACCTGGCGCCCGCCGACACGGCGCTGCTGTCTCCGGAGGTGGTGGCGGCCTTCGTCACCGAGCAGGGCGGCCCGACCAGCCACACTGCGATCCTCGCCCGTGCCATGGGGGTGCCGGCCGTGGTGGCCTGCCCGGGGGCGACCTCGATCGCGCCGGGGACGCCGGTGCTGGTCGACGGGGCCTCCGGTCTCGTGCGGCCCGCGCCCTCCGGCGACGAGGTCCTCGGGGCGCGCAACGCCGCCGCCGCGCGGGAGGCCGTGCTGGCCTCCGCCACGGGGCCGGGGACGACCGCCGACGGGTACGCCGTGCCGCTGCTCGCCAACATCGGCGGGCCTCGCGACGTGGCCGCCGCGCTGGAGCACGGGGCCGAGGGGATCGGGCTCTACCGGACCGAGTTCCTCTTCCTCGACCGGGCGGAGGCGCCCTCCGCGGCGGAGCAGGAGGCCGCCTACCTGGAGGTGCTGGACGCCTTCCCCGGCGGAAGGGTGATCGTGCGGACCCTCGACGCGGGAGCCGACAAGCCCCTCGCCTTCCTGCCGCCGGGAGCGTACGAGCCCAATCCCGCGCTGGGGGAGCGGGGGGTGCGGCTGTTCAGGACGCATCCGGAGATCATGGGCACCCAGCTCGCCGCCCTGGCCGCGGCGGCCGCGCGCTCGTCGGCGAGGCTTCAGGTGATGGCGCCGATGGTGGCCACCGCCGAGGAGGCCGCCTGGTTCGCCGACGCCTGCGACGCGGCCGGGCTGCCGTCGTCGGGAGTGATGATCGAGATACCGTCGGCGGCCCTGCGCGCCTCCGACCTGGCCGTACGGGCGGGCTTCCTCTCCATCGGCACCAACGACCTGGCCCAGTACGCCCTCGCCGCCGACCGGCAGCTGGGCGCGCTGACCGGGCTCCAGGACGCCTGGCAACCCGCCCTGCTCGACCTGGTCGCCCTGGCCGCGGCGGGCGCCGCCGAGCGCGGCAGGCAGTGCGGGGCCTGCGGTGAGGCCGCGGCCGACCCTGCCCTGGCCTGCGTGCTCGTCGGGCTCGGGGTCACCTCGCTGTCGATGTCCGCCCCGGCGCTGCCCGCCGTGCGGGCCGCGCTGTCGCGCCACACGCGGCAGCAGTGCCATCTCGCCGCCGCGGCCGCGCGGGCCGCCGCCTCCCCGGAGGAGGCGCGTGCCGAGGCGCGCTCGCACCTGCCCGGCCTGGCCGGCCTGGCCCTGTGACGTGGGCGGACTTCCTTCATGAGTGACGTACGGGCCGGAAAGCACCGGTTGGTGGGAGGCGTGTGGCCGATGGTGACCGGGTGGATGGGCGGGCGCCGGGGCGCGGGCCCGGATAGCGTAAGCGGCATGGCTGGGTGGAGACGTGTGACGGGTATCGCGGTGATCGCGACGATGGTGGCCGGATGCGCGGAGGCGGGCAGGACCGCTCCGCCCGCGTCCGGTGCGACGCGGGCGGGCGAGACCTCCGCGAGCGCCGACGCGGCGGCACCCGGCGCCACCACGGCCGTCACCCCGGGGTCCTCCGGATCCTCCGAGTCGTCCGTTCCCGCCGCGGCCTCCGCGACGGCGGAGGTGGCGGGGGTGGAGGGCGTGCTCGCCTCGATGAGCGTGGAGGAGAAGGTCGGCCAGCTGTTCATGCCCGTGCTGTACGGCCCGTCGGCCGACACGGCGTCGGGGGAGAACCAGGCGCGGTTCGGCGTGGACACCCCGGCGAAGATGATCGCCCGATACCGCCCCGGCGGGGTGATCCTCTTTCCCTGGGCGGGCAACGTCAAGAGCGTCCGGCAGGTCGTGGCGCTCACCAACGGCCTGCAGAAGGCGTCCCCCGAGATCCCGCTGCTGATCGGCACCGACCAGGAGAACGGCAAGGTCTCCCGCCTCGCCCCGCTGGTCACCCCCCTCCCCGGGGCGTCGGTCATCGGCTCGACCCGCGACCTCTCGCTGGCCCGCCGGGCCGCCGAGGTGACGGGCACCGAACTGCGCGCCCTGGGCGTCAACCTCGACTTCGCGCCCGTCGCCGACGTCAACCTCAACCCGCGCAACCCGGTGATCGGCCCGCGCGCGTACGGCTCGGACCCGAAGAAGGTCGCGCCGATGGTCGCCGCCGCCGTCCAGGGTTTCCACGACGCGGGGATCGGGGCCACGGCCAAGCACTTTCCCGGCCACGGCGACACCGGCGTCGACAGCCACACCGGCCTGCCGGTGATCAGGCACTCCCGCTCCCAGTGGAACAGGCTGGACGCCCCGCCGTTCGCCGCCGCCATCGGCAAGGACGTCGACGCGATCATGAGCGCGCACGTGGTGATGCCGAAGCTCGACCCCTCAGGTGACCCGGCCACTCTCTCCAAGCCGATCCTGACCGGGCTGCTCCGGGAGAAACTCGGCTTCGACGGGGTCGTCTCGACCGACGCGCTGGACATGGCGGGGGTGCGCAAGAAGTACGGGGACGGGGAGGTCGCGGTACGGGCGATCCAGGCAGGGGTGGACCTGCTGCTCATGCCGCCGGACTACCGCGAGGCCCACCGGGCGCTGCTGGCCGCCGTGGCGTCCGGGAAGATCTCCAAGGCGCGACTCGACCAGTCCGTCCGGCGCCTGCTGACGCTGAAGGCCGCCCGCGGCCTGCTGGACAGGGCGCCGGTCGCCGACCCGGCCGAAGCCGAGCGGGTGCTGCGCTCGGCCGAGCACCTCAAGGTCGCCCGGCTCATCACCTCACGGGCCCGCTGAAGTCACCTCACGGGCCCGCTGAAGTCACCTCACGGGCCCGCTGAAGTCACCTCGCGGGTCCGCTGAAGTCCTCACGGGCCCGCTGAAGGAGGATCCAGGGGCCCTGCCGCGAGGCCGGATCAGGCGAACTGGAGGTTGCCGGTCCTGGCCAGCGAGACGACGAGCGACTGGACGATGCGCGTGAGCAGGGCCTCGATCAGCATGACGGCGGCCTTGGCGAGCACGGTGGAGATGAATCCGGACATAGCAACCTCACAGGGAGAAAAGGGACTTAAGCTGATAATTCATACTGAAGCAGTCTAAGTCACCAGTCATGAGGTTGCTGTTCGGTGAACATTCGGTGACGTTCCCCGCGTCGACGCCTGGAAGGCCACCCCCGCGACCGTCGTGGTGGCGGCGCTCCCGAGGGCGACGGTCCACCCCACGGGCCCCAGGAAGTGACAGCCGAAGAACCGGCAGAGCCCCGGAACCGAGACGGCCATGCCCAGGACGGCCAGGGACAGGAGCGAGGCCAGCACCACCAGGCGATCCCGGCTGCCCAGGGCCAGGGTCTGCAGCAACTGCGACGCCACGAGCGCGACCAGCCCCATGGAGTCCGCCCGCCCGCGCGTACCGGTCACCCGGCCGATCGCCCAGGCCAGGCCCGCCGCGCTCGCCGTGGTGGCGGCGCGCAGGTAGATGTCCCGGGTCAGGGAGGCGCCCAGCGAGGCCTCCGGGCCCTCGTCCAGCAGCTTCTCCGGGCTGGTGGCCGCCGGCGGCCGGGAGGCCACCGCCATCGCGGGCAGCATGTCGGTGAGCAGGTTGACCAGCAGCAGCTGCCGGGCGTTCAGCACGTTCCCGCCGCTGATCAGGCTGGATCCGACCGCGAAGACGATCTCACCGATGTTGCCGCCGAGCAGGATGCTGAGGGCGTCGCGGACCGAGCCCCACATCGCCCTGCCCTCGATGATCGCGTCGACGATCGTCTCGATGCGGTCGTCGGTCACGACGATGTCGGCCGCCGCCCGCGCCGCAGGGGTGGCGCGGGACCCGAGGGCGATCCCCACGTCCGCGACCCGGATCGCGGGGGCGTCGTTGGCGCCGTCGCCGGTGACCGCGACGACCTTGCCGGTCCGGCGCAGGCAGTCGACGATCCGCGCCTTGTGCGCAGGGGTGGTCCTGGCGAAGACCGTCACGTCCGGCAACGCCTTCACCAGGTTGTCGTCGTCCATCTCGTCCAGCTCGGGCCCCGTCATGATCCGCCCGCCGTTCAGCACGTTCAGCTCGGCGCCGATCGCCTCCGCCGTGCTCGGATGGTCGCCGGTGATCATGACGATGCGCACGCCCGCCCGCGTGAGGCGGCCGACGCTCTCCGCGGCCGTGGGCCGCACGGGGTCGGCCAGGCCGAGGAACCCGAGGAAGCACAGGTCCTGGATGCGGGACTCGTCGAGGTCGCGGCGGTCGGAGGCGGAGCGCTCCGCGACCGCGAGCACCCGGTAGCCCTGCCGGGCGAGCTGGTCGAGCTCCTTCTCGATCTCCGCCACGAGGTGGTTCGTGAGAGGGACCACCTGGCCGTCACGGAGGATGGACGTGCAACGGGTGACCACGATCTCGGGGGCGCCCTTGACGCTCAGCAACGGGCCCGAGTCGCCCTTGCCGAGCACGGCGTGGTAGCCGCGTCCCGGTTCGAAGGGAAGCTCGTCGACCCGTTCCCAGCTTCCGGTCCCCTTCTCGGTCACTCCCAGCCGCTCGGCCCCCTTCAGCACGGCGCGGTCGGTGGGATGCGGGACGGGGCGCCCCTCGTCGTGCCGGGGGCACGCGCGCATCCCGGCGGTCACGATGTGCCGCAGTTCGGGCGTCAGGTCCTCCACGGTGCGCTCGTCCTGCACGTCCGAGACGCACCGCAGGCTGATGCGCCCCTCGGTGAGGGTTCCCGTCTTGTCGAAGCACAGGACGTTGACCCGGCCGAGTGCCTCGATCGTGGAGGGGTTGGGCACCAGGGTGTTGCGGGTCGACAGCCGCCGCGCGGAGGCGAGCTCCGCGACCGAGGCGACGAACGGCAGCCCCTCGGGTACGGCGGCGACGGCGAGGCTCACCGCCGGCGCGAGCGCCTGCGGCACCGAACTGCCGCGCAGCAGGTCGGCGGCGAGCAGGACGACGCCGGACCCGACCGCGACCGGGAGGACCCGCCGGCTCAGCTCCCGCAACCGCAGCCGCACGCCCGTGACCGGAGGCCGCTCCGCGGTGAGCCTGGCGGTCCTGGCCGTCTCGGTCGCCTCGCCCGCCGCGACCACCACGGCCAGCCCGCTGCCGGCCGCCACCGTCGTCCCCTCGTAGACCATCGAGGTCCGGTCGGCGATGGCGGGCGCGTTGACGGGCTCCGGTGACTTGGTGACGAGCTGCGACTCGCCGGTGAGGGCGGCCTCGTCGATCTCCAGGCCCACGGCCTTGAGCACGCGGCAGTCGGCCGGCACGGTGTCGCCCGCGCGCAGCTCGACCACATCGCCGGGTACGAGGTCCTCGACGGTCGCGTTCGCCTGCTCGTGAGGGCGGGAGCCCGCCTTCTCCTGAGAGCCACGCCCGGGAGAGTGAGCCGCGCCCGCCTTCTCCTTCGCGCCCGCCTTCTCCCGGGGGCGGCGCAGCCGCACGGGAACCGCCACCGCCTCGGTCAGGCGGTGCAGCGCCCGGTCGGCGCTGTATCGCTGGCCCCCTCCGATGAGCGCGTTGGCGAGGACGACCGTGCCTATCATCACCGAGTCCGACACCGAGCCGACCAGGGCCGACAGGCCCGCCCCGGCCGCCAGGACGGGGGTCAGCGGGTTGGCCAGTTCCTCGACGGACACGCGGAGCAGCGAATCGGGGCCCGACGGCTCTCCCGATCCCGTGGCGGACCTGCGCCGCGCGGCCTCGGCCTCGCTGATCCCGCCGGCCGACGAGCCCAGCAGGGCCAGGACCTCCTTGGCGGGCATCGCGTGCCAGGGGGTCCGGTCGACCCGGGTCGGCGGGGCCTCTCGCCCGGCCTGCCAGCCCGCCCACCCGCCCGTGACGAGGGTGGCCAACGACGTGCAGCTGCTCGCGAGCTGCGCCTTGTGCTGTGACCCCTCCGCCGGGCCGAGGGTCGTCAACACGCCTCCGGCGGCGGTTCCCGCGGCGGTGAGCCACACGCAGCGCTCGCTCGTCTTCCTCGCCGGTCCCAGGCAGCTCAGGAGCAGGTGGACCTCCTCGAGCTCGGCGATCACGTCCGCGTCCCAGGGCACCCGGCCCGAGCCGCGCAGCACGCCTATGCCCAGGTCGGCCTGGGCCAGCGCGGCCATCCGGCGCGCCGACACCACGGCGACCCCGTGGCCGTCAGCCTGGAGCGTGCGGATCGACCGGGCCAGCCGGGAACCGCCCGGCACGATCTCGTCGATGCCGAGCCGCAGGCCGAGTTCCGCGTCGCCCCCCGCGAGCGCCACGGCGCACGCGCCCCTGGCCGCGGCGACGATCGCGTCGGCCAGCGGGTCGACGCGCGGCGCCAGGCCGACCAGGGCGGCCGGAACGCCCTTCCTCGTCACGCGGACGGCCCGTATCCCCCGGGCCTCCCAATCCTCGGCGTCCTCCGTGATGAGCCCGGCCGGGCCCGCGAGGGGCTCGGCCTTCCACGTGTCGCGTTCCCGGCGCGCGCCGGGGTCGTCGACGTCGATCAGGGTGAGGATCCGCGCGCGCAGCCCGTCGAGGCCCTCGCCGTTCGCGGAGTCCGCGTCGCCGAGGGGAACGATGCGGTCGATCTCCCACGAACCGGTGCCGAGCACGTCGGCGTCGAGGACGACCGTGTCGACGCCGTCCATGTGGCGCAGGGCGCGATCGTCGAGAACGATCGCGCCGCGTCTCGCCATGGCCCGCCCGATCGCGGCGGCGAAGAACTCGCGGCCCAGTTTCGCGGCCCTGGGCGTCGTCGCGGTGAGCATGGCCACGGCACGCGCGTGGCCGTCGCTGAGAAGGTACGTCAGCCCGGACGCGCCGGCCGCCACCGGACTCGCGACGCGCTCCAACCGGTCCACGGGGCTGTGGGCCATGGGCGCGGGACGTGGTTTCCCGGCCGCGCGGATGTGGCGGTAGGAGCCCTTCCGCGACGCCAGTTCGTGCTGGCGGGCCTCCCAGGCCCGCCGCGTGTCGCGCGCCTCGATGTAGCGGCCGGCGGCGGTGGCCGACTGGACGAGCATCCCCACCCGGCGCAGCGCCAGCGTGTGGGTGATGATGTTCGCCGTCGTGAACAGGGTGACGGTGGCCGGGCCGCCGAGGTGGCGTTCCATCTCGTGGCGGACTCTCGGGGTGGACTCGGCCAGGCCCAGCAGGGCGGGAAAGATCGCCGGGACCGACGGTGCGCGCACCGCGTGCCCGGCGAAGGCCATGCCCGCCCCGACCAGGCTCGCGCCGAGCCGGATGCCGGCACGGGTCTGCCGTTCCACCAGCCTGGCGGTGTGGTGCTGCACCAGCATGGAGATGAGGGACCCCGGCTCCGGAGACGAGGCCTCGCCGGACTCGGCGTCCTCGTCCTCGGCGTCCGCGTCCTCTACGTCCTCGTCCAGGTCGTCGTAGCCGTCGGTCAGATCGTCGTCATCGTCGTCCCCCGGGCCCTCGCCGTCGAGCGCGTCGACGATCGCCAGCAGCTTCTCCAGATCGATCGCCCCGGGGTCACATCCCACGAAGACGGAGCCGAGTATCCCGTTGACCTCCGCCCGCTCGATCCCCTCGAGCTTCAGCAGGGCGTTCTCCAGCCGCCGGGCCTTCGGCTCGCTGCCGGGCGAGCCGATCACGCGCAGATCGACATGGAGCCCTCCGGGACAGACCCGTTTGCCGCGCGAATGCGGCAGGGCGTTCATGACCGCGGCGGGCACGACCTTGATCGCACCGGGCACGACGTTCCAGAGGGTTTCCGCGGGCACGGACAGCAGACGGGGCACGAACATTCAGATCTCCGGCAGGCAAGATGACGGGGCCGATCAGGCCGTGGTTACGCGCGGCCTGATCGGCCCCGTCGCTGCGATTACTTGGACGATCTCCCGCGAGCCGAATTCCTCGTCCGGGAGGCGGAGCCCGCGGTGCGGGACGTGGACGCCGAAGATCGTGACGCGGACGTCGTGGCCCGGGACGCGGGCCTCGCGGTCCGGGACGCGGGCTTCGTGGTCCGTGAGGTGGTGCCTCCCGTGCGGGAGGTGGTGCTCCGGGTCCGTGAGGTGGGGCTCTTCGCCCGGGACGTCGTGCCGGTCGTCCGGGACGTGGAGCTCTTGGTGCGTGGTGTGGCGCCGGTCGCCCGGGAGGCGGCGGTGCCCGCCGCGCGGGTCGCGGCGCCCACGGTGCGTGACGCGGCACCTGCGGTGCGTGATGCGGGTCTCGTGGCCCGTGAGGTGGTGCCTCCCGTGCGGGAGGTGGTGCTCCGGGTCCGTGAGGTGGGGCTCTTCGCCCGGGACGTCGTGCCGGTCGTCCGGGACGTGGAGCTCTTGGTGCGTGGTGTGGCGCCGGTCGCCCGGGAGGCGGCGGTGCCCGCCGCGCGGGTCGCGGCGCCCACGGTGCGTGACGCGGTGTCGGCCGCGCGGGTCGCGGCACCCGCGGTGCGTGACGCGGCGGTGCCCGCGGCCCGGGACACGGTGCTCGCGGCCTTGGAGGCGGTGCGTGACGCGGACGCCGCCGTACGGGACGCGGGTGTGGTCCGGGAGGTGGTGCCTCCCGCCCGGGACCTGGACGTCGAACCCGTCTTCCGAGACGCGGAGGTGGCCGTCGAAGACCCGGAAGCGGAGCTCGCGGGTCTGGAGACCGGGCTCGACGACCCGTTCTTCCCGCGCGCACGCTGCGCGATCAACGTCCCGACCCCGATGGCCGCCGCTACCGGCCATTCGAGCAACCCCGCCACCGCGAGCGCGCCGAGCCCTCCGTAGTAGGCGATGCGCTCGGCCGGAGGAAGGAACGACTTGGCCGCGTCAACGGCCTGTCCCGCCTCCTGCCTGCTGACGTGCGGCATGTGAACATGCGGCGGCCGCAGCTGCACGGTCAGCATCGGAAGTTTGAGCGTTAGTGAGTTGCCGTCCTGTTGCCTGCTTGCCTGGGCATGCGTGGTGGACGTTGCGGGTGTGGTCGGTCTCTGCGCCGTACGGGCGCGTGACCGGCTCGTCTGAGCTACTGCCATGATCCCTCCTCATGGGAACCGAGGGAAGGTGCAAATGGAGCCCGCAGGAGGTCGATCATGCCTTCTACGTGCGGTTATATGGCCCGAGTGCCATTCTCGTAATCTTCCTCGTATCGTGGCCGCGAAACGCGTAACGGCCGTTGAATCGGATGTTAGGGGATGAATCTCCGGCAGCCCGGACCGCTCGCTGTCCGTTTGGGGATGTTTTAGGAGAGGTACGGCTTGAGCTCGCGGCGGGCCACGGCGCGGATGTGGACCTCGTCCGGGCCGTCGAATATGCGCATCGCGCGGGCCTGCGCGTACATCGTCGCGAGCGGGACGTCGTCGGACAGTCCCATGCCGCCGTGAACCTGGATGGCGCGGTCGATGACGTCGCACGCCATCCTCGGGGCGACCACCTTGATGGCGGATATCTCCGAGGCGGCCGCCTTCGCGCCGACCGTGTCGATCATCCAGGCGGCCTTCAGGGTGAGCAGCCTGGCCTGCTCGATGGCGAGCCGCGATTCGGCGATCTGCTGCTGCACCACACCCTGCTGCGCCAGCGTCTGGCCGAAGGCCACCCGGTTGGCGGCGCGGGCGCACATCAACTCCAGAGCGCGCTCGGCCATCCCGATGGCGCGCATGCAATGGTGGATGCGGCCGGGGCCGAGCCGGGCCTGGGCGATGCGGAAGCCGTCCCCCTCCTCCGCGATGAGGTTCGCCGCGGGCACCCGGACGTCGGTGAAGACGATTTCCGAATGGCCGTGCTGCTCCTGGTAGCCGAAGAGCGGCAGGTGGCGCACGACCTCGACGCCCGGGGTGTCCATCGGGACCAGGATCATCGACTGCTGGCGGTGCGGGGGTCCTTCGGGGTCGGTCTTGCCCATCACGATCATGATCTCGCAGCGCGGGTCGGCCACCCCGGTGATGAACCACTTGCGGCCGTTGACGACGTACTCGGAGCCGTCGCGCCCGATGGAGGTGGCGATGTTGGTGGCGTCGCTGGAGGCCACCGCGGGCTCGGTCATCGCGAACGCCGAACGGATCTCGCCGGAGAGCAGGGGCTTGAGCCACCGGTCCCGCTGCTCGGGCGAGCCGAACATGTGCAGGACCTCCATGTTCCCGGTGTCGGGGGCCGCGCAGTTCAGTGCCTCGGGGGCGAGGTCGATGGAGCGGCCGGTGACCTCGGCCAGGCTGGCGTAGTCGAGCACCGACATGCCCGACTCGGCGGGCAGGAACAGGTTCCAAAGGCCGCGTGAGCGTGCCTCGGACTTGAGCTCCTCCACCACCGGTGGCAGCTCGTGGTCGTCGTGCCCTCTGGTCCGGCGCCACGCGTGGTAGACCGGCTCCGCCGGATAGATGTGGGTAGCCATGAAATCGGTCAGATTGGCGAGGTATTCCTGCGCCGTGTCGCTGAGCGCGAAGTCCATGGCGGCCAGTTTGGCACCACCCCTTCTTCGGTCGTCCATCGGTCCGCACCTAACCTGGAACCCGTTCCATCAAGGAGGACAGATGCTGAAGGGCGTGCTGATCGACTGGGGTGGCGTGCTCACCGTCGATCTTGCCGAGGCGACCGCCGAGTGGATCGTCGCCGAGAGTCTCGACGAGGCCCACTACCGGAAGGTGATGCGCGAGCTCATCGTGCACGCGTACGAGAACTCGGAGAACGGCGAGAACACGATCCACGCCCTGGAGCGCGGAGAGATATCCGCCCTGGACTTCGAACGCGACCTGGCGGCCAGGCTGATCACGACGGACGGCGTGCCGCCGGTCGCCGAGGGGCTGCTGGCCAGGATGTTCTCCCGCTTCCACCGGGTCGAGCCGATGTACGAGATGCTCCGTGAGGCACGTGCCGCGGGGCTGCGCACCTGCCTGCTCTCCAACTCCTGGGCGAACGAGTATCCCCGCGACGGCTGGGAGGACTTCTTCGACGAGGTCGTCATCTCGGGAGAGATCGGCATGCGCAAGCCCGAGCCGAGGATCTTCGAGCACGCGCTCGGCAGGCTCGGCCTGGCCGGGGAGGAGTGCGTGTTCGTCGACGACATCGAGGCAAACATCGAGGCCGCCCGGCGGCTCGGCATCGTCGGCGTGCACCACCGCGACCCCGAGCTGACCATCACCGAACTGGAGACCCTGTTCCAGGTCACGCTTCGCTGACCCCCGGCCCGTCCGCCCGTCTCCCCGCTTCCCCGCTCCATCCACAGGATGCCGCTCGTCTCTCCGCTCCCCGCCGGGTGCCGCCCGGTGGGGAGCGCGGCCGGACCCCCGGATCGTGTCGCTCCGCGCGGGCGGTACCACCGGGGGTCGCGGGTACTGGCACACTCGATGCGTGAATCGGCGCCGGAGCGGCGCCGATGTCGGAGAGACAGATCGAGGCATGGATGCGCGTCTACCTGCCGTGTACGCTCCCGGCGCTGGCCCGCGTGGCCACCGTGGGGGAGCTCGGCCCGGCCCCGCTGACCGGCTACGCGGTGACCCCCGCGTTGATCGAGTGGTACGTCTCGGGTGACACCGAGGAACTGGAGTACGTCGCCCTGACCGAGGCCGCCAGGGACTCCCTGCGGATGCTGGCCGCGGACCGCGCCGACGGGGTGGAGGTCGCCGCGCGGCGGGTGGTCGTCGCCGTCGACGTACCGGAGGGTGACGTGAGCGCGAGCGCCGACCTGGAGGAGCGCGCCCGGGTGCGGCTCGCCGCGGCGGTCCCGCTGGGGCTGATCGCCGCGGTCCACGTGGACGACCCGTCGGCGGTGAAGGACGTCGAGGCCGCTCTCGCCGCGCTGCCCGCGGCCGACGGCGGCGACGACGACGCCCGCTTCACCGTGGACGGCGCCGAGGCCAACGAGCTTCTGTGGTACGCCACCCAGGAGATTCCCGACCTGGTCGGCTGACCTCCGCGCCGCGTCCCGAGTCCGGCGCCCGTACCCCCTGGGCCTGGGGCGGGATCCGTGTGCCGTGAGGGCCCCGCGCGGGCCGATTCCCCTGTCGCGGCGCCGTTCCGGCGGGGATCTTCGCTATTCTGGACGGCAATATGAGACACATTGTTTGGGATTGGAACGGCACGCTGTTTCACGACATCGACGCCGTCGTTGGTGCGACGAACGCGGTGTTCGAGCCGTACGGGCTGGGTTCCTATGACGCCGACCGCTTCCGCGCGGTCTACACGCGCCCGATCTGGGCCGCCTACGAGCGCATGCTCGGCCGTGCCCTCGAGGACGGCGAGTGGGAGAGACTCGACCTCGGTTTCCACGAGAGCTACCACCGGCTGATGCTGGAGTGCGGGCTGGCCGCCGACGCCCTCTCCACCCTGCAGAGCTGGGAGCGCGCGGGAGGCAGGCAGTCGCTGCTGTCCATGTGGGCGCACGAGCGGCTGGTTCCCAAGATCGCGGAATTCGGCATCGACCACCACTTCACCCGGATCGACGGCCTGCGCAGCGCCTCCGGCGGGCACAAGGCCGAGTCGATGGTGGCCCACCTCGCCGCGCTCGGCGTCGACCCGGCCGACGTCCTGGTGATCGGCGACAGCCTGGACGACGCGCACGCCGCCCAGCACGTCGGGGCGCGCGCGGTCCTCTACACCGGTGGCATGACCAGCCGGGCCGATCTGCTGGCCTGCGGAGTCCCCGTCGTCGACACCCTGGAGAACGCGCTCGACCACGCCTGACGGCCCGTCACGCGACCTCGCGGGAACGGCCCGCCACACGACTCCGTGAGCACGGCCCGTCACGCGACTCCACGGGAACGGCCCGTCACGCGATCTCGCGGGAACGGCCCGCCACGCGACCTCGTGAGAACCGGCAAACGGATCCTTTCGGTATCGAAGGCGGTCGCCGTGCGCTCAGGGCCTTACCCTGGGCATCCGCACCCATTCCGGGAGGCCCCCGATCAATCGCCTCGTCCTCTGGAACATCGACCTCACGCTGGTCGACGTGTCGATCGTCACTCGCGAGGCATACGCGGAGGCCTTCCGCGCTGTCACCGGAAGGCCGCTGGTCAAACTGACCCAGGCCAACGGGCGCCCCGATTCGGAGATCGTCTTCGAGATGCTCGCCATCAACGGGATCGTCGCCGGGGACGACCACCTTCCCCGGTTCCTCGACGCGCTGGCCGGGGCCTTCGGGGCGCGGCGCAAACGCCTGGCCAAGGACGGCCGGATGATGCCCGGTGCCCGCGACGCGCTGAAGGCCGTGGCGAGGCTCGACGGCGTGGTCCAGTCGGTGCTCACCGGCACGATCAAGAGCAACGCGGTGCACAAGCTGACCGCGTTCAGCCTCGACAAGCACGTCGACTTCGAGATCGGCGGCTACGGCGAGGAGGTCTACCCCAAGGCCACCCTCCTGCAGGTCGCGCAGGGCCGCGCCAAGCGGAAGTACGGAGCGGTCTTCGACGGGCACAACACCGTGCTGATCGGCGACTCGGCCAGGGACGTCCAGGCCGCCAGGATCGCCGGAGCCGCGATCATCGGGGTCGCCTCGGGACGCTCCCTCCCGGCCGAGCTGCACGAGGCGGGAGCCGACGTGGTCCTGCCCGACCTCTCCAACCCCTCCGAGGTCGTCGCCGCCGTCGCCGGCCTCACCTCCCCTGCCCGGCGCGCCGGCCGTTCCCCGGCAGGCCGCTGACCCCCGGCCCCCGGCCGTACAGGATGAGCCGTACGAGATGAGCCGTACGAGGTGAATCGCGCGAGGTGGATCGGGGCGAGCCGGGCTCGTCGCCGCTGACCGGTCCCACATGTCCGGCAGGTTTTCATGTCCGTGGCCGACCGCCGCCGGTTCCCGGCGAGGAGCGCGTACGTGGCCGTCCCACACGGGGCGGCCGGAGGGTGTGTGGCCACGGGGGATGACATTCGGGTGGGGCGCCGAGAGGATGGGGCCATGGTTGAGGAAGGTGCGCCGCTCTGGGAGCCGTCCCCGGAGATCGTGAGGAACGCCAAGGTCACCCGTTACGCGGAGTGGCTGGGCCGGGCCGGTGACTACGAGTCCCTGTGGCAGTGGTCGGTCGACGCCCCGGAGGAGTTCTGGACGTCGATCTGGGACTACTTCGAGGTGGTGGGAGAGCGCGGTGACGGGCCCGTCATGTCGGGGGAGATGCCCGGCACCGAGTGGTTCGCCGGGTCGATGCTGAACTACGCGGCCAACGCGCTGCGCCGGGCCGCCGCCGACCCCGGGCGGATCGCGGTGGTCTCCCGCGACGAGACGGGCGGGCGCGGGACGCTCACCCTGGGAGAGCTGGCCGAGGAGGTGGCGCGGGTCCGCACCGGGCTGGCCGCGCTGGGCGTCGGGCGGGGTGACCGGGTCGCGGCCTACGTGCCGAACGTCCCCGAGGCGCTGATCGCCTTCCTGGCGACCGCGTCCCTGGGGGCCATCTGGTCCTCCTGCTCGCCCGACTTCGGCGCGCCCAGCGTGATCGACCGTTTCACCCAGATCGAGCCGAAGGTGCTCGTCGCGGTCGACGGCTACGGCTACAACGGCAGGCGCTTCGACCGCAGCGAGGTCGTCCAGGACATCGCCGCCAAGCTGCCGACCCTGGTGGCGCGGGTCCGCATCCCGGCCCAGGCCGCGCCCGGCGCGGCGGACGCCCCGGAGCCTCGGGACGCGGCCGTGACCGGGGACGGAGTCCGTACGGTGAGCTGGGCGGAGGTGCGCGCCGTCGCGGGACCGCTCGCCTTCGAACCGGTACCGTTCGGGCACCCGCTCTGGATCGTCTACTCCTCGGGCACCACCGGGCTGCCCAAGCCGATCGTGCACGGTCACGGCGGCGTGGTGCTGGAGCACCTCAAGGCGCTCTCCTTCCACCAGGACCTGGGCGAGGACGACGTCTTCTTCTGGTACACCACCACCGGCTGGATGATGTGGAACTACCTCGTCGGCGGCCTGCTGGTCGGCTCGACGGTGGTGCTCCACGACGGGGCGGCGACCTACCCGGAGACCGGCGCGCTCTGGCGGCTGGCCGCCGAGGAGGGGGTCACCTACTTCGGCACGGGGGCTTCGTACGTGATCGCGTCCATGAAGGCCGGCCTCGAGCCGTCCGGCCTCGACCGGCTGCGGGGGCTCGGGTCCACCGGCTCGCCGCTGCCGCCCGAGGGGTTCGCCTGGGTGCACGAGGCGCTGCCGGAGGTCCAGCTCGGCTCGTTCTCCGGCGGCACCGACGTGTGCACCGGTTTCGTGGGCGCCGTACCGCTGCTCCCGGTCCGGGCGGGGGTGATCCCGTGCCGCTGCCTGGGCGCGAGGGTCGAGTCCTTCGACCCGTCGGGCGCGCCGGTGGTCGGCGAGGTGGGCGAGCTGGTGCTGACCCTGCCGATGCCGTCGATGCCGGTGATGTTCTGGAACGACCCCGACGGCTCCCGCTACCGGGACAGCTACTTCTCCGAGTATCCCGGCGTCTGGCGGCACGGCGACTGGATCAAGATCCTTCCCGACGGCGGCTGCGTGATCTACGGCCGCTCCGACTCGACCCTGAACCGGGGCGGTGTCCGGATGGGCACCAGCGAGTTCTACCGCGTGGTGGAGCGCTTCGAGGAGATCACCGACAGCCTGGTGATCGACACCGGCCAGCTCGGGCAGGAGGGTCGCCTGCTGCTGTACGTCACCATGGCCGAGGGGGCGACCCTGGACGACGACCTCGTCGCGCGCCTGCGCCGGGAGCTGCGGGAAGGTCTCTCCCCGCGCCACGTGCCGAACGAGATCATCGAGGTCCCCGGCATCCCCCGCACCCTCAGCGGCAAGAAGCTGGAGGTCCCCGTCCGCAAGATCCTCCTCGGGGTCGCTCCGGAGAAGGCCGCCAACCTCGACGCCATGGCCAACCCCGAGGTCCTCTCCCACTTCGCCCCGGGAGCCGACGTCACGCGGCACTGACCTCTCCGGCCCCGGCGGCCCGTGGCCGCCGGGGTCAGATCCCCTGGGGGAGGCGGAACAGGCGGCCGGGGTCGCGGGCGGCCTTGATCTGGGCGAGCCTGGTGGCGTTGCCCCCGTAGTAGGCCGCGCGCCAGCCGCCGAGCTCCGGGTCGACGTAGTTGACGTACGCGTGGTCGCCGAAGTGGGGCCGCATCGCCGCGTGCGCGGTCCTGGCCCAGCCGGCCGCTCCGGAGCGGTGGGCGTAGTACTGCACGCTGTAGAGGGCGGCCCGGTGCGGGAAGGCCGTGGCGTCGGGGCGGACCCTGGCGACGGCGCCGCCGAGGGCGTCCAGCAGCACGGTGTGCTCGCCGGGCCGGGCGACCTGGGCGACCAGGGCCCTGGCCCCGGCCTCGGAGAGCGGGCGGTAGGCCATGTGCGACTTGGCCTTGAAGGTGTCCCTGGACAACCGCCCGCCCCGGGTCTGCCCCGGCGGGGAGCCGCCCAGGTGGCACTGGGTGACCGAGAGCGAGCCGCAGCCCGCCATGGTCAGCATGGCCTGGCGGTAGGAGGTCTGCCGGACGGAGCTCGACGACGGCGACCCGGCCGCGTCGGCCAGCCGGTCGAGCAGCCGCTCGCAACCGGCCCTGCCGCCGAGGTAGAGCCCGACGACCTCCACGTCCGTCCCGCCGTCGCGGCTCAGGTGCATGCCCGACCACATGGCGTCGGGAGCCGAGGGCCCCCACGCCTGCCAGGCGCGCAGCGCCCTGACCGCCCTCGACCACGGCCAGTGCAGGAAGAACACCGTGACCTCGCGGGTGGGGTGGGTGCGGAACCCGAAGGAGACCGCGACGCCGAGGTTGCCCCCGCCGCCGCCCCGCGAGGCCCAGTACAGGTCGGCGTTGTGGTTCGCGTCGCAGGTCAGCAGCCGCCCGTCGGCCGTGACGATCTGGACCGACTCCATCACGTCGCAGGTCAGGCCGTACTTCCTGGAGACCACGCCGATCCCGCCGCCCAGCGCCAGCCCGCTCACCCCGACCGTGGCGCAGGTCCCGGCGGGGATGCTGACCCCGCTCGTGGCCAGCCTGTCGTAGACGTCGATCAGCTTGGCGCCCGCCCCGACGGTCGCCCGCCCCGAGGCGTGGCTCACCTTGCTCATCCGGGAGACGTCCAGGACCAGGCCGGTCCCGGTGGACCAGCCCGCGTAGGAGTGGCCGCCGGACCGTACGGCCAGCGGCAGCTTCAGCCGGCGCGCGAAGGCGACGCACTCGGCGACGTCGGAGGGGTTGGCGCAGTAGGCCACCCCCGAGGGCCGGACCGCGTCGAAGGCGGGGTTGAACAGCTTCCTGGCGCCGTCGTACGCGGCGTCGCCCGGCCGGACGAGCCTGCCCTCCAGCCCGCCGGCCAGGGCCCGCCAGTCGGCGGGCCGTGGCGCGCTCGCGGCGCCCCGGCCGGTCGTGCCGGCGGCGCCCAGGGCGGGTATGCCCTGAGCGCCCAGTGCGAGGGCGGCCAGGCCGCCGGTCCGAAGGAATGCCCGCCTGTCCGGAGGGGTCCGCATGTCGTTACTCCCCGAGGTTCGGTGTCACCCTTCCCGATAGGACGACCGCACCGCCCTTCCGGTTGGTCACATTCGCGTCACTCCTGAGGTGATGGAAGCGGCTCATGCCCCCTGCGCCACGCGCAGCGCGAGGGCCGGGCACATCTCGACGGCCCTGCGGGCCATCCGCCGGAACTGGGCGGGTACGGTGTCGCGGCCGAACACCGGGTAGCCGTGCTCGTCGAGGTGGACGAGGTCGGGGGCGAGCTGGGCGCACAGGCCGTGGCCCTGGCAGCGGGTCCAGTCCACGGTGAGCTTCACCTCGGGCTCGTTCTCCTGCGGGGGCAGGGGGAGCACGCCGAGCACCGGGCGCCCGCAGCTGCCGCGCAGCAGGTGTTCCTCGATGTCCTCGGGGAAGGCGTCCAGCGCCGACAGCACGAACCTGGACGTTCCGTCGGGGTGGAAGCACGCGCCCCTGCCCTTGACGCTCGCCGCCCTGCTCCGCAGCTCGTCCAGGGCGGAGGCCGACCCGTTCACGAGCTCGGCCATCGACTGCGCGACGTCCGGGAGTCCGAGACGGCAGGGACCGCACTGCCCCGACGACTGGGCGGCCAGGTACTTCGCGACCCTGACCGTCTCGCCCAGCGGGCAGGTCTCCCCGCCGAGAGGCACGATGATCCCGGCGCCGAGCTGGCCGCCCGCCTCCGCGATGCCCTGGCGGGAGACGGTCGCCACGGCCGCCGCGTCCGCGTGCAGCCACGCGCCGTGGTAGCCACCGACCAGCACCCCGTCGCCGGTGGAGGCCTGGCAGGCGTCCAGGACGGCGTACAGCGGGGTGCCGGTCGCGACCTCGACCACGGCCGGGGCCTTGGCGGAGCCTCCCACCGTGAGCAGGACCGTCCCCGGCTCGCGCGCCGTGCCGACGTCGGCGTACCGCTCCGCGCCCAGGGTCGCGAGGACCGCGAGCTGGGCGTACGTCTCGGCGTTGGACAGCAGGGTGGGCAGCCCGTTCACGCCGCTCTCCACGGCCCTGACCTTGCGGCCCGGCGGCTCCCCGACCTGGCCGTTCACCGAACGGACCAGCGCGCCGCCCTCACCGGAGATGAACCTCTCGACGATGCCGACCACCCGGACCTGGCCGCTGATGCCCCGCTCCTCCACCGCGGCGGCCACGGACGCCTGGCCCATGCCGCCCTCGACGGTCGCGATCACGACCTGCTTGGCGCCGATCGCGCCCGCCGCGAGCAGCGCGCCCTCGATGACGAGGTGGGGGGTCCTGGTGAGCAGCATCGTGTCCTTGCTGCTCGCGGGCTCGCCCTCGGCCGCGTTGACCAGAACGATCTTGTCCGCCTTCTTGTCCATCACCGCGCGGACCTTGCGGGCGAAGGGGAACGCGGCCCCGCCCCGCCCGCGCATGTCCACCTCGTCGGCGAGCGCGGCCAGCTCCTCGCCGGACATGCCCGGCGCCGTGCCGTGCATGTCGCGGTGTTCCGCGAGGTCCATCCTGCGGCAGTCCTCGAGCCCGGCGGTCAGCCGGGCGGGTCCTAACTGGCGGACGGGGGGAACGCGGTAGGGAATCATCCGACATCTCCGATACGACGAAGCTCCGGCGGGTCCTCACGGACGATGCGCGGGATGCGGCCGACGATGCTCGTGGGCGGGGTCAGCTCCACGGCGACGGGCACCTCCACGGGCACCTCCTCGCGCACGACGATCGGCTGGGGCTGCAGCTCGGAGATCACCCTGATCAGCAGGGCGGCTCCCACCGCGACCAGGCAGACCACGTAACTCCAGGTCACCCACTCCGCGGGTGCGCGGCCCGCGGTCAGCCCGTGCAGGACCGCCATCGGCCACGCCAGGTAGGCGGAGCCGTGCAGCATGCGCCAGAGCCACGGCCTGCGGTTCTCCGCGAACCTGGCCCGGGCGACCCCGGTGAGGAAGACAAGGATCATCAGGTCGGAGGCGATGGCGCCGAAGCCGACGTACAGGCTCTGGCCGCTCGCGCCCAGCGGGACCACGACGGACGCGAGAGAGGTCCTGCTTTCGACGATCTTCATGATGACGTGGATGGAGAGGAAGCCCATGCCGAGCATGGCGGCGGCCCGGTGGGCGAGCTGCGACCGGATCCTGCCCAGGACCGGCAGCACGATCCGGTCGGCGGAGAGCAGGCCGAGTGCCACGGTCGCGGTGAGCGAAACGAGGGCGATCACGCCCGAGAAGAACGAGAAGACGCCACGGACGGCGGCTGCCACCTCCATGCCGGGCGCTGTCCGCCCGAGCATGAGGAGGCCGACCACGGAGATCGTGATCGTGACACCGAGGCCGATCCTGGCGGGCCTCTGGTCGAGACTTATCCCGGCCTCCGACCGGGTGTGTCTCGGAGTCCGTCTGTTACCCACCTATGGCTCCTGTCTGCGAAGCGGCTCGGACGTCCGCGTCCGAGGGTGATGGACTCTGATATCGCGAGATGCCGCCCCCCGTCTCCGCGGGGTGTGGAAGAGGCGCGGAGACGGGGGGCGGCGGTCCCGAAGGGAAGCCGTCAGCAGCGACGGTTCCTGTTGATGCAGTCGACCGCGAACCTCATGAGCCGGTCGGGCATCAGGTTGGCGAAGTCGGCGTGGTCGGTGACGGGGTTGTGCCGTTGCTCGGGGAAGGCGTCCAGCGCGAAGGACGGCGTACGCGGCGTGGCGTAGACCAAGGTCATCCGCAGCTGCGGGACGGCCCTGGTGCCGGACGGGCAGGCGCCGTTCGCGTCGGGGAACAGCACGTGCGTGCGGTGGTTGGCGCTGTCGGTGTTCTGGCCGTCCCAGCAGCTGGGGAAGTCCAGGATCCGGACGAGCTGGCTGCCGCGCGGGCAGAGCGGGTACTTGGTGGTGATCCGGTTGGTGAAGCCGGTGCAGCTCCACTTGGCGAGGGCGTTCGCGCCGCCGTTGGTGGCGGCCTTGGCGTCACCGGTGATCATCCTGATGAAGCGCGGCATCGGGCTCACCCTGGAGACCGGGTTCCCGCGGAACTGCAGGCTCACCTGGCGCGCCTGCATGATGGTGCCGACGTTGCCGTCCGGGTCGTCGGCGTTGGCGTCGCTCGTACGGTCGCGAAGGACCGGCCAGAAGTAGGTCGAGCGGTCGTTGAGCGCGCACGTGGTGCCCGCGGCGGCCAGGGACTGGTCCGTGGAGAACCCGTCGGTCGACAGGTTGCCGACGTAGTCGTGGACGTGGTGGGCGCCGTTGGTCACGCCGGGGGCCACGATGAAGTTGTCGGAGTTGCGGTGGCCGTTCCTGTTCGTGCCGCACCGTGAGGTGAAGAGGCCGGCGGAGCCGCTGCGCCGCGGCCGGATCTCCTGGACGTTCCGCGGGACCTGCCGGATGTCGATGAAGTCCTCGGGGAACGGCCCGAGGTCGGCGCACTCGGCCTCCTCGTCGTCCTGCGGGGGAGCGGGGGTCTCACTGGGAGCCGGCGTCTCCGCGGGCGGGTCGTTCGGCGGGGCGTCGGTCGGCGGTGCCTGGGTGGGGCTCTGCGAGGGCGCCTGGGTGGGCCTGCGACGGGCGTTGCCGTCGTCGGCGTTCTCCTGCTCCGGGGCCTGCTGCTGGTCGGCCGACTCCTCGGGGGCGGGCGGCTCCGTGGGAGACGTCTGGATGAGGCTTCCGCCCGCGAGGGGCGCGTCGGCGGGCTGGTCCTGCGCGGGCTGGTCCTGGGCCGGCTGGTCCTGAGGGGTCTGGTCCTGCGCGGGAGCGTC
The DNA here is from genome assembly GCF_051918945.1 of Streptosporangium sp. LJ11. Classification (NCBI taxonomy): domain Bacteria; kingdom Bacillati; phylum Actinomycetota; class Actinomycetes; order Streptosporangiales; family Streptosporangiaceae; genus Streptosporangium; species Streptosporangium sp. LJ11. Next base: position 139,897 of record NZ_JBPXMB010000009.1, on the reverse strand, counting down.
CTGCGCGGGGGGCGCCTGGTCCTGGTTCTGCTGGTCCTGGTTCTGGTCCTGCTGGTTGTTCTGGTCCTGTGCGGGCTGGTCCTGCTGGCTGCGCTGGTTCTGCTGGTTCTGGCCCTGCTCGGCGGGGTCGCAGTGGTCACCGTAGGCGGGGGCCGTGACCGCCACGGTGAACGTGACGGTGGTGAGCGTGCTGGCGGCCAGCGCCAGCGCCGACAGGGAGACGAGCGAGCGTTTCATGATTTTCAAGCGTTTTCTCTCCTCACAGGTGTGTCGAGAGCGGAGACGGGCGGCGCCGGGGAGGGCATCGGAGGCTCGGGCAGGTCCGAGTAGTCGACCAGCCCCGTGCTCTCCAGCAGGGTCATGTGCTTCATGACCACCTCGACCGCCCGCTGGGCGAATGTCCTGACCAGGTCGTTTCGGGTGCCGGATCGTACGCCGGCGACCACCCCGAAGACCTTTCCGTGGGCCGCCCGCAGCAGCTGGGCGAACAGGAGGTCGTACTCGGCGCCCGGTTTCACCGCCGCCAGCTGCGCCATCCAGCCCTGCTGGTCGGCGTTGGGCTGGTCGGGCAGCGGCACGTTCAGCTTCGCCGCGAGGGCGCGAACCTCCTCGTCGAGCTTGAGGTGGTCGGTCATCAGGTGCATGCCGACCTCCTTCACCCGCTTGCTCGCGGCCTTCTGCTGGGCCTGCTGACCGCTGGGAATCTCCCAGAGACCGGCCAGCCGGACCTTGACCAGCAGGTCGCGGTCGGCCGCGCCCAGCGGCCCCTGCGGGGTCTGGACCCAGCCCTGCGCGGCCGCCCCGCCGCCGGGTGGGGTGATCAGGACGACCGCCACGGCGGCGATCGCGATGAAGGCTCCGAACAGCAGGGGTTCGCCGTTCTTGAAGCGGCGGAACAGTGATCTGAACATGGCCCGGTTCCGCTCTCAGAGACTGGCCGCTACCAGGGCCTTCTCGGCGCCCGGCGTGGTGTCGAACGTGCCGCCCGGCCCGTGGGGGGCCGGGTGCGTGAGGAGGAGGACAGCTCCGACCGGCCACGGAATGTGCCGCACTGCCATGTCGTTTCCTTTCCCCGAGGCCCGCCGGTGCGGGCGCACTTGGTGGGAGGTACGCGGTGCCGCCCGGGGTGGTTCAGAAGAAGTGATGAGATAGTTAGAAATGACTGGAGTTGCCAGAGTTGCAGACGGGACTCATAACGAAGGTGTAAAGATGTGCCCGTGCGTCAACTCGACAGTCGGTTCGAGAGCGCGGACACCGATGTCCTCTTGGTAGAAGATCTGTATCGGGAGTTCGGTGTACCCCTGCTCCGCCATGTGCGTAAGGCCACCGGTAACGATCTGCAATGGGCGGAGGACGTCGTCCAGGAGACGCTCGTCCGAGCCTGGCGCAATGCAGGAAGGTTGCAACGAGAGCCCGGCCTTCTGTGGGCCTGGCTCCTGACCGTCGCCCGGCGTATCGTCATCGACGGTCGTCGCAGGCGAGGGACTAGACCACAGGAGGTCGAGCCCGCCGACGCGAACGCCGTGCCCGTTCCCGACGGGGCCGATCGCGCGCTGGAGGCGATGATCGTCGCCGAGGCGTTGCGAGAACTGTCCCCAGAACACCGCGAAGTCATCGAGCAGACTTACCTACGGGACCGTACGATTAACGAAGCGGCGGAAATCCTCGGGATACCGCCGGGTACGGTCAAGTCCCGGCTCTACTACGGGATCCGGGCTCTCCGAAAGGTCCTGAAGGAGAGAGGTGTCGCGAGCTGATGGTCTCCTCCCCGCATCATGACGTGGCGGCGTACGCGCTCGGGGTTCTCGACGAAGAGGACCACGAGGTGTTCCAACGTCACCTCATGACGTGCGAGGAGTGCCAGGTCGAGCTCCGGGAACTCAGTGAGGTTCCCGGACTCCTCGATGGGGTCAAACGGGACCGCTCCAATGCTTTGGACGACGACCGGATGCCACATTGACGTTTGGCCGGTTTTGGGGTGATATCAGAAGCGGTGGTGTGTCCCGGTCAACGAGGATCGGGACAGGCGGCCACTGGAGGTGTCGTGCCACGGGCCATGCCCGATGGGCGGAGTGCGGGCCGACCGGCCCCGCCCGCCGGGCGAGGCGCCCGGAGCGAGGTCGGACTCGCCCGGCGGCGCCGTAGCCGTTCCGAGGCGACCCTGTGGGATGATTGCCCTACCGCCACCTCGCAGGGAGAACCCGCCGTCTCCGACCAGGAGCCCTTCCGTTCCCCGCCGACAGCGGCGAGAGACCGTGGCTCCCATGACGAGCCGTGGCGCCTGGCCGAGATCCCGATCATCCGTGACGAGACGTCCGCCCCGCGGCGGGCGTCCCGGGCCCGGATCTTCCAGGAGCGGAGCCGGTGGCCGGGCGGGGGCACCGCATCCCGGCGGGCGCGCGCGACATCACTTCCGCTCCGCTGGGCAACATTTCTCCGGGAATCATGACTTTCGCCATGGATTCCCGTCCAACCATGCACAACCCCTCACAAAGGAGTGAGAGCGACATGCCGCTCGACGAGGCCAAGGACGAGCTGCTGAGGAGCGCCGCGGAGACGTACGCGCGCACACCGGGCGGCGATCACGTGAGCGTGGAGGAGGCGCTCGCCTTCCTGCGGCTCTACTACCGGCATGTCGCCCCGGAGGACCTGCTCGGCCGGGACCTGACGGACGTGTACGGCCCGGCGATGGCCCAGCGGCGGCTCGCCGAGAGGCGTCCCCAGGGCCGCGCCCTGGTGCGGGCCTACACCCCCACCACGGAGGAGCACGGCTGGGATCCCGGGTTCTCCGTCGTGGAGATCGTCACCGACGACATGCCCTTCCTCGTCGACTCGGTGACGATGGAGCTCGACCGGCACGACATCGGCACCCACCTGGTCGTCCACCCGCAGATGCGGGTGCGCAGGGACATGACGGGCAAGCTGCTCGGGGCCGGCGAGGAGGACGTCACCGGGCAGGTGCTGGCCGAGTCCTGGATGCACTTCGAGATCGACAGGCAGGCCGGCGAGGCCGTGCTCAAGGCGATCGAGACCGACCTGCAGCGCGTCCTGGAGGACGTGCGCGGCGCCGTCGAGGACTTCGTCAAGATGCGGGCCCTCGCCCTGCGGACCGCCGAGGACGTCTCGGCCAACCCGCCGCCCCTCGATCCCGCCGGGGTGGAGGACAGCCTGGAGCTGCTGCGCTGGCTGGCCGACGGGCACTTCACCTTCCTCGGCTACCGCGAGTACCGCCTGGAGGAGGGCGAGCAGGGCGACAGGCTGCACCCGATGCCCGGGACCGGGCTGGGCATCCTCCGCAACGACAGCGCCGACTCCGGCAGCTTCGCCGCGCTCCCCCCGGAACTGCGCGCCAAGGCCCGTGAGAAGCAGCAGATGCTGATCATCACCAAGGCCAACACCCGGGCCACCGTCCACCGCCCCGCCTACCTCGACTACGTGGGCGTCAAGCTCTTCGACGCCTCGGGCGAGGTCGTGGGCGAGCGGCGTTTCCTCGGCCTCTTCACCCACGTCGCCTACAGCGAGTCGATCTCTCGCGTCCCGGTGCTCAGGCGGAAGCTGGCCGAGGTGATGGCGCTCGCCGGGCTGACCGCCGACAGCCACGACGGCGGGGACCTCATCGAGATCCTGGAGACCTTCCCCCGCGACGAGCTCTTCCAGACCTCCGTGGACCAGCTGCTGCCGATCGCCCTCGGCGTGCTCAGGCTCCGCGAGCGCAAGCAGGTGAAGCTCTTCCTGCGCCCGGACGACTACGGCCGCTACGTCTCGTGCCTGATCTACCTCCCGCGCGACCGCTACACCACCAAGATCCGCATCAAGATGCAGGAGATCCTGCTCAAGGCGCTCGGCGGCACCTCCTTCGACTACAGCGCGATGATCGGCGAGTCGGCCCTCGCCAGGCTGCACGTGGTGGTGCGCGGCGAGCGCGGCAGGCCGCTGCGCGCCGACACGGTGAACGTCGAGGAGCTGGAGGCGAGGCTGGCCGCCGCCACCAGGTCCTGGGAGGACGACCTGGCCTCCGCGATCACCGAGCTGAGCCCCGAGGACGAGGCGCCCAAGCTCATCCGCCGCTACGCCACGGCGTTCCCCGAGGGCTACAAGGCCGACTTCCCCGCCCGGATGGCGGTCGCCGACCTGCGCCGCCTGGAGGTGCTGGCCTCCTCCACCGACGAGATCGGGATGAACCTCTACGAGCCGTACGACGCCTCGGAGGGCGAGCGCCGCTTCAAGCTCTACCGCCTCGGCGCGCCCGTCTCCCTGTCGCGCGTGCTTCCGCTGCTCCAGCGGATGGGCGTGGAGGTGGTCGACGAGCGGCCGTACGAGATCGACCGCGACAACGACCCGGCGACCAAGGACGCCTGGATCTACGACTTCGGCCTGCGCTACACGCCCTCGCCCGAGGTCGACAGGGACGAGTTCAAGCGGCTCTTCCAGGACGCGTTCGGCGCCCTGTGGGCCGGGCGGGTGGAGAGCGACGGGTTCAACGGGCTCGTCCTGGCCGCCGGGCTGACCTGGGAGCAGGCCGAGATCCTGCGCGTCTACGCCAGGTATCTGCGCCAGGCGGGCACCACGTTCAGCCAGGAGTACATCGAGCGGGTGCTGATGGGCAACGTGCGGCTCGCCCGGCTGCTGGTGCGCCTGTTCGAGGCCAGGCTCAACCCCCGGCGTTCGGCCGAGGTCCGCTCCGACCTGTCCGACGCGCTGCACGAGGAGATCCTCGCCGCCCTGGACGACGTGGCCTCGCTGGACGAGGACCGGATCCTGCGGGCCTACCTGGAGATGATCCGCGCCACCCTGCGGACCAACTACTTCCAGCGGGTCGACGGCGAGCGCAAGCCGTACGTCAGCCTGAAGCTCGACTCGCCGTCGATCAGCGTGCTGCCGCTGCCCCGGCCCAGGTTCGAGGTGTTCGTCTACTCGCCCCGGGTCGAGGGCGTGCACCTGCGCTTCGGCAAGGTCGCGCGGGGCGGGCTGCGCTGGTCGGACCGGATGGAGGACTTCCGTACGGAGGTGCTCGGCCTGGTGAAGGCGCAGATGGTGAAAAATACCGTCATTGTTCCCACTGGCTCCAAGGGCGGCTTTGTCGTAAAAAATCCGCCAAAGTCGGGGTCGCGGGAGGACACCCTGGTCGAGGGCATCGCCTGCTACCGGATGTTCATCTCCGGCCTGCTCGACCTCACCGACAACCTCGTCGACGGCGAGGTGGTCCCGCCCGCCGACGTCGTCAGGAACGACGGTGACGACACCTACCTGGTGGTCGCCGCCGACAAGGGCACCGCGACGTTCTCCGACATCGCCAACGCGGTGGCCAAGGAGTACGGCTTCTGGCTGGGCGACGCCTTCGCCTCCGGCGGCTCGATCGGCTACGACCACAAGGCCATGGGCATCACCGCCAGGGGCGCCTGGGAGTCGGTCAAGTACCACTTCCGCACGACCGGCGTCGACATCCAGAGCACCGACTTCACCGTGGTCGGAGTCGGCGACATGTCCGGTGACGTCTTCGGCAACGGCATGCTGCTCTCCCAGCACATCCGGCTGGTCGCGGCGTTCGACCACCGGCACATCTTCGTCGACCCCCAGCCGGACGTCGCCAGGAGCTACGCCGAGCGCGCCAGGCTGTTCGCGCTGCCCCGCAGCTCCTGGGAGGACTACGACGCCTCGCTCATCTCGAAGGGAGGCGGCGTCTGGCCCCGTACGGCCAAGTCGGTCCCCGTCTCCGCGCAGACGCGCGCCGCGCTCGGCATCGACGGCGACGTGACGTCGCTGGCTCCCAACGACCTGATCAGCGCCATCCTGCGGGCCCCGGTCGACCTGCTGTGGAACGGCGGCATCGGCACCTACGTCAGGGCGTCGAGCGAGTCCAACGCCGACGTCGGCGACAAGGCCAACGACGCCCTGAGGGTCACCGCCGCCGAGCTGCGCTGCAAGGTGATCGGCGAGGGCGGCAACCTGGGCTTCACCCAGCTCGCCCGGATAGAGTTCGCGCTCAACGGCGGCCTGGTCAACACCGACTTCATCGACAACTCCGCCGGGGTGGACACCTCCGACCACGAGGTCAACATCAAGATCCTGCTGGACCGGGCCGTCCGCGACGGGGAGCTCACCGACAAGCAGCGCAACCAGCTCTTCCTCGACATGACCGACGAGGTGGCCGGGCTGGTCCTGCGCGACAACTACGACCAGAACGTGGTGCTGGCCGCCGCCCGCGAGCAGGCTCCCGAGATGCTGCACATCCACTCGCGCCAGCTGCGCAGGCTGGAGCGGGCAGGGCTGCTCAACCGGCAGCTGGAGTTCCTGCCGTCGGACAAGATGCTCGCGGAGCGGCGCCAGGCACGGCTCGGGCTGACCGCACCGGAGTTCTCGGTGCTGCTCGCCTACACCAAGCTGGTGGCCGACGCCGAGATCCTCGCCTCCGACCTGCCCGACGACCCCTACCTGGAGTCCTGGCTGGTGTCCTACTTCCCGTCGGCGCTGCGCGACCCCGGGCTCCGCGCCTACATGGGCACCCACCCGCTCCGCAAGGAGATCATCACCACCGGCGTGGTGAACGACCTGGTCAACTCCAGCGGGACCACCTTCATGTTCCGCCTCGGCGAGGAGAGCGGCGCGTCCACCCCGGACATCGCCCGCGCCTACCTGGTCACGCGGGAGGTCTTCGACATGCCCAGCCTCTGGCGCCAGATCGAGGAACTGGACAACAAGGTCGACACCTCCACCCAGATCGCGATGGAGCTGGAGGCCCGCAAGCTCGTCGAGCGGGGCACCCGCTGGCTGCTGGGCAACCGGCGCCCGCCGCTCGACCTGGCCTCCACCGTCGGCTTCTTCGCCAAGGGCATGAACGGCCTGCTGCCGCACCTGCCCAAGCTGCTGACCGGGTCCGACCTGTCGGCGTTCGAGGAACGGCGCGACGCCTTCGTCTCCCGGGGCGTCCCGTCCGAGCTGGCCGAGCGCGTCGCCGCCATGGTGCCCGCCTACTCCACGTTCGACCTGGTCGAGGTTGCCTGGCGCACCGGCCGTCCCGTGCACGACGTCGCCGAGGTCTACTTCGACCTCGCCGACCGGCTCCAGCTCTCCAGGCTGCGCGAGCGCGTCGTCGCGCTGCCCAGGGACAGCCGCTGGAACTCCATGGCGCGGGCCGCGCTCCGCGACGACCTCTACGCCGCGCACGCCGCGCTCACCCACAACGTCCTGACGCACAGCACGCCCGGGCTGTCGCCCGAGGAGCGCCTGGCGCGCTGGACCGAGGCCAACTCGGCGGCGGTCTCGCGGGCGCGGCAGACCCTGTCGGAGATCTGGGAGAGCGACAACTTCGACCTCGCGACGCTGTCGGTGGCGCTGCGCGCGATCCGCACGCTGGTGGCCACCATCAACCTCCCGCACGCCGACGCCTGACCCGCCCGACGTCCTGCCGGGTCCCTCATCGGGGCCCGGCCGCGCGGCACGTCCCCGGCGGGTCCGGCCGCGGGAGGGGCAGGGAGGGACGGTCACGCGGGCCCGGTCGGGTGAGCCCGGTCGCGCGGGCTATGCCACGGTGACCTTGGTGAGGCCGCCGAGATAGCCGATGACCTTGGCCGGACGGCCGCTGCCCTTGGCCGGGACCGTGCTCACGTACAGCTGCGTCTCCACCGTGCGCAGCTCCTTGGGGATGAACCGCTCCTTCGTCAGCTTCCTGGCCTCGGGCGGGATCTGGATGTCCGACCCGCACGGCGTGATCTTGATCGTCCGCGTCGTCGTCCTGATCAGGGAGTAGAGGACGAGCGCGCCGCCGTCGGCGGTGCGCAGCGCGTGCACCGGGTAGTCGCTCGCGGCGAAGATCGAGTCGTAGCTCAGGCAGTCGTCCGCCTTCCCGTCCGCCCGCCTCCTCGTGATCTCGTCGGCGAAGCCGGTGGTGTGCGGGCCCGCCTCGATGAGCCCCGCCGCGAACCCCCGCTCGCCCTCCTCGGCCGAGGTCGCGTGCAGCGGGGCCATCAGCCGCGGGCTGATGGCCAGTGTCGCGTCCTCCTCGCCCAGCGCCGTCGTGTAGCCCTCCGCGTCCGTGGCGACCACCGGGGGCCGGACGCCCTCGTCGAGCAGCGAGGTCGAGCTGACCCGCCAGTCCTCCCCGTCATGCCGCATCAGGGTCAGCACGGCGGTGCGGACCCGGCCCGAGGGCTCCTCGCGGTCCACGACCGCGGCGAACCAGAGCGGGCCCCGCTGGTTGCGCGGGACCAGCAGCCGGGGGGTGCCCCACGTGTAGTGGGGGAGGGCCTCGGCGGAGCCGTTGAAGGCCGCCGCGGTGAGGGCCTCCTGCCCGTCGCGGGTCTGCTCCTGCATGAGCCTGCGGTCGGCGTCCAGGTGCGGCACCGCCGCTCCCAGCACCCCGTCGGCGCCCACGACGCCCGCCAGGGCCTTCGCCGCCTCGGCGAGCGTGACCGGGGGCGGCGGGGGGACGGGCGCGGCGGAGGTGGCCGGCGTGACACCGCCGCCGGTCGGGGAGCTCCGCTCCGGCGGGGCGTCGCCGGAACCGGAGCACGCCGTGGTCGCGGCGGTCACGGTGATCAACACCAGCGCGAGTGCGAGCGCACCCCGTCGCCCGTGTTCGCGCACGTCCACCTCCCGATGCTCCCCGATGCTCCCCCGATGCGGGCCATGCTAGCCATGGTGGGGGAGCGCGCCGTACACGATGGGGTTCGGAGGTCGCGTACCCTTTACAGACGTGGCACTCATCGATCCGGCAGAACAGATCAACGAGCTTACCGGGACGCTGAACAGCATCCAGGACGTGCTCGACCTCGGCGCGATGCGCAAGCAGATCGAGGAGCTGGAGGATCAGGCCGCCGCGCCCGACCTGTGGAACGACCAGGATCGCGCCCAGAAGGTCACCAGCAGGCTCTCCTACCTCCAGGGCGAGGTCAACAGGATCGAGTCGCTGGGGCAGCGGCTGGACGACCTCTCCGTCCTGTACGAGCTGGCCGCCGACGAGGAGGACGACGACACGCGGGAGGAGGCCGACCGCGAGCTGGAGTCCCTGAAGAGCGACATCGGCGCCCTGGAGGTCCGCACCCTCCTGTCCGGCGAGTACGACGCCCGCGAGGCGGTCGTCACGATCCAGTCCCAGGCGGGTGGCGTGGACGCCGCCGACTGGGCCCAGATGCTCCAGCGGATGTACCTGCGGTGGGCCGAGCGCAAGGGCTACCCGACCGACGTCTACGAGACCTCCTACGCGGAGGAGGCCGGGATCAAGTCGACGACCTTCACGGTCAAGGCTCCCTACGCCTACGGCACGCTCCGCGGCGAGCACGGCACCCACCGCCTGGTCCGCATCAGCCCGTTCGACAACCAGGGGCGCCGCCAGACCTCCTTCGCGGGCGTCGACGTGGTGCCGGTCGTGGAGACGACCGACCACATCGACATCAACGAGGACGACCTGCGCGTCGACGTCTACCGCTCCTCGGGCCCCGGCGGCCAGGGCGTCAACACGACCGACTCCGCGGTCCGCCTGACCCACCTGCCCACCGGCATCGTGGTCTCCTGCCAGAACGAGCGCTCGCAGCTGCAGAACAAGGCGACCGCGATGGCGGTCCTGCAGGCCAAGCTGCTGGAGCGCAAGCGCCAGGAGGAGAAGGCGGCGCTGAACGAGATCCGGGGCGAGTCGACCACGTCGTGGGGCACCCAGATCCGTAACTACGTGCTCCACCCGTACCAGATCGTCAAGGACCTGCGGACGGGCGCCGAGGAGGGCAATCCGAGCGGGGTGCTCGACGGCGACCTGGACAGCTTCATCGAGGCCGAGATCCGCTGGACCCGCCGCCAGGAGTCGGGCGCCGACGAGTAGGGCGTCCCCGCTCCCGGTCCCCGGGAGCGGAACGCGCGACGCCGGGGGCCGGCGAGGAGAGCGAGGAGAACCGTCCTCTCCCGCCGCCTTCGTCTCGTCCCCGGGCCTGTCGAGGAGATCGCTCACGGGCGCCCCTGAGCGCCTGTGACGCGATCTCCGCCCGCGAAGCCCGGGGAGCCCCCGGAAGGGCGGTCAGGTGCCGCTGAGGTGCTTCAGGGCCAGGGTGAGGAAGAAGAGCGCGATCAGCACCAGCGACAGGAGCGCGGGGGTCATGCCTCCGAAGCCGTTCTGGTGCATCCGGTCGCGGTACGCGCGGCAGCGGGGGCAGCGGCCTTCGGCCACGGGGTGAGCGCACCCCGCGCAGACCAGGTCTTCACAGCTCATGACGTCCTCCCTCTTCGAGGTCAGAACTACTTTATGCGGTCGTTACCGGGCGCCGAATCGTTTTGTTTCCGTTATGGGCTTTCCATGCCAGTCTTCCCCCTAGACTGGGCTCCGGCCAACCGGAACGTCGATCGAGAGTAAAAGACCGGCGCCCCCCGGCCGGCGAGAGGCGGAAGTGGCCCTCTGCCACTCCTGCGACCGTCCTAACCCCTAGACTGGCATGCCGTGATGCGCCCGTGATCCATTTTGATAATGTCACCAAGGTCTACGCGAACCAGAACCGGCCCGCGCTGGACCACGTCAGCGTCGACGTCGACAAGGGCGAGTTCGTGTTCCTCGTCGGCCCCTCGGGGTCCGGGAAGTCGACCTTTCTCCGGCTGGTCCTGAAGGAGGAGCGCCCCAACTCGGGTGCGATCCACGTGGCCGGCAAGGACCTCGCCCGACTGTCCAACTTCAAGATCCCGCACCTGCGCCGCCGGATCGGATGTGTCTTCCAGGACTTCCGGCTGCTCCCGAACAAGAACGTGTACGAAAACGTCGCGTTCGCTCTGGAGGTCATCGGCAAGCCCCGGCGTTTCATCCGTAAGGTGGTCCCGGAGGTCGTCGAACTGGTCGGCCTCGAGGGCAAGGCACATCGGATGCCCGACGAGTTGTCCGGTGGCGAGCAGCAGCGGGTCGCGATGGCCCGGGCGTTCGTCAACCGGCCGATGATCCTGCTGGCCGACGAGCCGACCGGAAACATCGACCCCGCGACGAGCATCGGCATCATGAAGGTGCTCGACCGGATCAACCGGACCGGCACCACGGTCGTCATGGCCACGCACGACGCGGCCATCGTCGACTCCATGCGCAAGCGGGTGGTGGAACTGGAGGACGGAAAGATCGTCCGTGACCAGTCGCGAGGCGTGTACGGCCAGGCGTACTGACACCAGGACCGGATAGAGCGACAGGAAGAGCATGCGGGCAAACTTCATCTTCTCCGAGGTCTGGATCGGCCTCCGCCGCAACCTCACGATGACCATCGCGGTCATCGTGACCGTGGCGATCGGCATGGCGTTGCTGGGCGTCGGTCTGATGATCAACTCCCAGATCAACAGCATGAAGGACTTCTGGGCGGACAAGGTCGAGGTCTCGGTCTTCCTGTGCAAGAAGAACGACCCCTTCCCGCAGTGCAAGGGCAGCGGCGGCGTGAACGCCCAGGAGCAGGCCGAGCTGAAGTCGACCATCGAGGGCATGTCCCAGGTCGAGGCGGTCACCGTGGAGAACGCGACCGAGGCCTACAAGAACTTCCGGGACCAGAACGCCAACAACACCGTGCTGCTCTCGGCCATCCAGGTCGAGGACATGCCCGAGTCTCTGCGGGTCAAGCTCAAGGACCCCGAGGCGTACGGGCCGGTGATCGAGGCGGTCAAGGGCGCCCCGGGGGTCTCCAACGTGGTCAACCAGAAGGAGCTCCTGGAGAAGTTCTTCGGGCTGCTGGAGAAGCTCCGCTGGGCCGCCCTGGTGGTGGCGATCATCCTGGTCTTCGCGGCCACGCTCCTGATCGGCAACACCGTCCGGCTCTCGGCGTACAACCGCAGGCGGGAGACCGGCATCATGCGGCTGGTGGGTGCCTCCAACCTCTACATCCAGCTCCCGTTCGTGATGGAGGGCGTCATCGCCGGTCTGATCGGCGGTGTGCTGGCCGCGATGCTGCTGATCGTCAGCAAGGTCTTCCTCTTCGACGGGGTGCAGCTCTACCTCTCTCCCAACAGCCAGCTGTCCTGGGAGACGGTCGCCTCGGTGATCAGTGTCACCATGGTCTTCGGCGTGCTCATCTGTGTGCTGGCCTCCTTCGTCACCCTCCGCCGCTACCTGCGTGTGTGACGACCCCGTGGCCCCGTCCGCTGTGACCGTCCCGCGAGCGTGGCGCTTCCGCGCGCCGATCCAGGTCCCGCCCGCGCTCGCGGGCGCGGCTCGCGGTTCCGGTCACCGGTAGGCTCCAGGCATGCCACGTGAGACCGGGCGTAAGGTGATCGCCCAGAACAAGCGTGCCTGGCACGACTACCACATCGAGGACACCTACGAGGCTGGTCTCGTGCTCCAGGGCACGGAGGTCAAGTCGCTGCGGCTCGGCCGTGCCTCCCTCCTCGACGGGTACGCCGTCATCAAGGACGGCGAGGCCTGGCTGATCAACGTCCACATCCCCGAGTACACCATGGGGACCTGGACCAACCACGCCGCGCGCCGAACCCGCAAGCTCCTGCTTCACCGCAAGGAGATCGACAAGCTGGTCTCCAAGACCAAGGAGGGCGGCCTGACCCTGGTGCCGCTCGCCATCTACTTCAAGGACGGCAAGGCCAAGATAGAGATCGGCCTCGCCAAGGGAAAGAAAGACTGGGACAAGCGGCAGACGCTGGCCGAGAACCAGGCCAAGCGGGAGATGGCGCGCGCGCTCAGGCACAGGAACAGGTGATCGTGAGGGGCAGGGCCCGGCGAACCGCCGCCGCCGCGCTCGCGCTGGTGGCGACGGCTCCCATGCTGTCCGCCTGCTTCGAGGAGCCCTCGGCCCACGAGGCGGTGCGTGACTTCCTGATCGGCTGGCAGACGGGCGACTACGCCGCCGCGGCCAGACGCACGGACGGTGACCAGAAGGTGGTCAGCCGGGCGCTGGAGGACGCCAAGCTCCAGCTCGACGCGGCCTCGTTCCGCTTCAACGTCAAGAGCATGCGGCGCGCGGCGGACGAGGTCGAGGCCGACTTCGACGCCGAGGTCGACCTGGGGGAGAACAACCCCCTGTGGGAGTACGAGGGCAAGCTGCCGCTCCACCTGGTCGACGGCCAGTGGCGGGTGCGCTGGTCGCCCAGCGTCCTGCACCCCCAGCTGCGCGAGGGTGAACGGTTCGCCGTGAAGGTCACCCCCGAGGGCCGCCAGCCGATCCTCGACCGCAACGGTGACCCGCTGCAGGAGAAGGCCGTCCTGCACGTGGCGAGCGTGGTGCCGTCCAACCTGAAGGACGGCGAGGCGGACAAGCTCTGCGAGAAGCTCTCCAAGATCACCGGTTTCCCGCAGGACCGCCTGCTGAGCCGGATCCGCTCCGCGCCGCCCAACCTCCAGGTGCCGCTGGTCACCTTCAGCCGTACGAAGTTCCGGCAGCTGCAGGGGCAGCTGGAGGCGATCCCCGGCATCACCCTGTCCGCGCAGGAGCAGGCGGTGGCCCCCGCCTCGCCCACCCAGATCGTCGGCACCGTCACCGCCGTCACCGCGGAGAGCGAGCAGCAGCTCGGCGGCCCGCAGCGGGCCGGCGACACGGTCGGCAGGGCCGGCCTGCAGAAGGCGTACCAGGAGCATCTGACCGGCTCGACCGACACCCGTGTGATCACCGTCGACCTCAAGACGCTCAAGGTGACCGAGCTCAAGAAGTGGCGGCCCGACCGCGCCACCTCGCCGGTCCGGACCACGCTCGACCGCTCCCACCAGAAGGCGGCCGACGGCGCGCTGCTGGGCGGGACCCCCGGCATGCTGGTCGCGGTCCAGGCCTCGACCGGCGACATCCTGGCGGTGTCGAGCACCGAGCAGTACGACAACCCGGAGAGGCCGCCCGCCCTCGCCGGGAAATTCCCCGCCGGGACCGCGTTCTCGATCATGACCGTCGAGGGCATGCTCAGGGCGAAGATCGACCCCAAGCAGAAGGTGGCCTGCCCGGCCGACAGGTCCGTCGGGGGGGCCGAGTTCCACCAGGAGGGCGGGCCCGCCGGGGGCTCGCCGACCCTCCAGGCCAACTTCGCCACCGGCTGCGTGACCGCGCTCGCCGCGCTGGCCCGCAGGATCAACGGCGCGGAGCTGACGGCCGACGCCGCGAAGTTCGGCATCGGGGTGCCCTGGAGCCTCCCGCTGAAGTCGTTCAGCGGTTCCGTGAACTCCAAGAAACCGCTGAAGAACGACGCGGCCACGGCCAAGGCCATCACCGGGCAGAACGTCCTGGTCAGCCCGCTGTCCATGGCGCTGGTCGCGGGGGCCGTCGCCTCCGGCACCTGGCGCCCGCCGGTCCTGGTCACCGAGCCCCAGACGGCCGACCCCACGACCGACGCCAAGCCCTCCAAGGCGCCCGCCCCGGTCCAGCTGGACGACAAGACGGTCGAGACCCTCCGCGCCTTCATGCGCAGCGGAGTGACCGGGGGCTCCGCGCGGGCCGCCGCGGCCCCCGGCGACCCCGTCCACGGCATCACCGCCTCCGCCTCGCAGAACCGCAAGCCGCTCTCCTGGTTCGTCGGGTGGCAGGGGGACGTGGCCGTCGCCGTGCTGACGCAGAGCTCGGACGCCACGGCGGGAGCTTCCGCCGCCGGGCGCTTCTTCCAGGGGCTGCACGCCGGTCTGTGACGCTGCGGAATATTCTTTTCACCCTGAGCAACCATGGAGTGTCTTGTTTGCGTCCTTCTAAGTGACCGGGCTCCGCTTGGGGGGTTGCGGACCCGGTCGCTGTGATGAGATCAGGGCTTCATCTCGGGGGAGGCCCTGCCGTCAGGACCGGCTCGACCCTGCCGGTCAACCCCGGGGACGCTCGCGATTCGCGGGTGTCCCCGGGGTTTCGGCGTTCCCGGGGTGCCGGCGTCCCCGGCCCGCCGTGGCGCGCCCGGCGGGAATTCGATTCGCGTCAGCCGTGTTGTAAGGGGTATCTTCGGATGGCTCGGCCCCTCGGGGTCGCGTTGAAAACTCAACAGGGGGTGACTGGTTTCGACTTTGGCTTTTCAAGTCAGGTGAAGCGGGTCGAGGACTGCGGACATAACCTCGTTAACACTGTGACCGCGACCAACAAGTGCCAATAAGACGCACTCCGAAGTCAGCCAGGGCAACCTGGCACTCGCCGCCTAAGCAGCGAGTGACTTCTGCCGGCCCGGGAGCGCCTCCGGCCCGGATCCGGCATCGCTAGGAGGCTCAACCGATCGACCCGGCCACGGGGAAGATCGGGAAATCTTACAGTGGCTGAGCCCGTCGGCGACTTGCCTGCGTGATTGCCGGGGCTGAGAAAAGCACAGCAGGCTCCACCCGGAGAAGCCCTGTCTTGGAGTTGAAGGACGCGGGTTCGATTCCCGCCACCTCCACCCCCGTTCCGCATCGAACCGTGCGGAGCAGATCGCCGAAGGGCGGTCGGGTCGGCCCCGTGCCGTCCCGGCCGCCCTTCGTCTTCTTGTGGCCACACTCCCTGGCGGACATGGACCGCGGTCGAGTCCGCCGCGAACTACGGCTCCAGCTCGCGGAGCCGTTTGGCGATCTCGGTCACGTCGTCCAGCTCTCCCGTGGTGACGGCGATCACGAGGGCTTCGGCCGCGTCCGTGTCGGTGCCGCTCAGCGTCTCGCCGTTCAGCTCCAGGAAGACGACGGCCGACGTCCAGCCGAGCCGCTTGTTCCCGTCGACCAGAGGGTGGCCGATGATCAGGCTTTGCATCAGCCCCGCCGCCTTGGTCCACGGGTCTGGGTAGGCGTCGTCTCCGAACACGCTGGTCTGCGGCCTGAGCACCGCCGCGTGCAACTGGCCGCCGTCCCGCAGGCCGACCGAAGGCAGGATCTCCTCGGCGATGGCCAGAACGTCGGCCTTCGTGAGGTAGACGGTCACTTGGAGAGCCTGTCCAGGAGTTCGGCGTCACGCTTGGCGACCTTGCGGGCGATGGCCCGCACCGCGCTGGTCTGCCTGCGCTCCAGGTGCTCCTCGATGGCGATCAGGATCTCGGTGTTGAGGCTGTTGTCGCTCTCGTCGGCGACGGCGCGCAGCCGCCGGTGGGTCTCGTCGGGAAGGCGGAGTCGAAGGTCCATGACGCAATGGTACCCAGTAATGGTGTCAAAAAATGGTGTCACTTCCCGGCGCATGCCGACGTACGACTTATGTGCCACCCGGTGCCGTCGGGTAGCACATTTCATCAGCCGTCCCGTGATCCCCGCAGGTCAGGACACGTCGACCCAGTCGAGGGTGCGTTCGACCGCCTTCTTCCAGCCGGCGTAGCCGGTGGCCCGCTGCTCGTCCGACCACTGGGGCTCCCAGCGGCGGCCCTCCTGCCAGTTCTGCTTGAGCTCGTCGGTCGACTTCCAGAAGCCGACCGCCAGCCCCGCCGCGTACGCGGCCCCCAGGGCGGTCGTCTCGGCCACGACGGGCCGGGAGACGGACACGCCGAGGATGTCGGCCTGGATCTGCATGCACAGGTCGTTCGCGGTGACGCCGCCGTCGACGCGCAGCACGTCGAGGGCGACGCCGGAGTCCTGCCGCATCGCCTCGACCACGTCGCGGCTCTGGTAGCAGATGGACTCCAGGGTGGCCCGCGCGAGGTGGGCGTTGTTGTTGAAGCGCGACAGGCCGACGATGGCGCCCCGGGCGTCGGACCGCCAGTACGGGGCGAAGAGGCCGGAGAAGGCGGGGACGAAGTAGACGCCGCCGTTGTCCTCGACCTGCCGGGCGAGCGCCTCGCTCTGCGCCGCTCCCGAGATGATGCCGAGCTGGTCGCGCAGCCACTGCACGGCGGAGCCGGTCACCGCGATGGAGCCCTCCAGCGCGTACACCGGCGGCTCCTCGCCGAAGCGGTAGCAGACGGTGGTGAGCAGGCCGTTCTGGGACCGTACGAGCTCGGTGCCGGTGTTGAGCAGCAGGAAGTTGCCGGTGCCGTAGGTGTTCTTGGCCTCGCCGACGCCGAAGCAGACCTGCCCGACGGTGGCGGCCTGCTGGTCGCCGAGGTCGCCGGAGAGCGGGACCTCCCCCTTCAGCGGGCCGGTCGCCCGGGTGGTGCCGTACAGGCCGGGGTGGGAGGAGGGGGCGATGGACGGCAGCATCTGACGGGGGATGCCGAAGAACGACAGCAGCTCGTCGTCCCAGTCGAGGGTCTCCAGGTCCATCAGCATCGTGCGGCTGGCGTTGGTCGGATCGGTGACGTGCACGCCGCCGTCGGTGCCGCCGGTCAGGTTCCACAGCAGCCACGTGTCGGTGTTGCCGAAGATCGCGTCTCCCGCCTCGGCCGCCTCGCGCACGCCGTCGACGTTCTCCAGGATCCACTGGATCTTGCCGCCGGAGAAGTACGTCGCCGGGGGCAGGCCCGCCTTGCGGCGGATGACGTCGCCCCTGCCGTCTCGGTCCAGGGCGGACGCGATCCGGTCGGTGCGGGTGTCCTGCCAGACGATCGCGTTGTGGTACGGGCGCCCGGTCCTGCGGTTCCAGACCACCGCGGTCTCGCGCTGGTTGGTGACGCCGAGCGCGGCCAGGTCGGAGGCGGCGAGGCCCGCCCTGTTCATCGCGGTCTCGATCACCGCCCTCGTGCGTTCCCAGATCTCCGTGGGGTTGTGCTCCACCCATCCGGCGCGGGGCAGGATCTGCTCGTGTTCGAGCTGGTGGCGGCCTATCTCGTTACCGCCATGATCGAAGATCATGAATCGGGTGCTCGTCGTTCCCTGGTCGATCGCTCCGACGAAGTCAGGCATGGATGGTGCCTCCTCTGTGAGACTCTCCGGGAGATCTGCCGCTCTCCCCGTAACGGTTCCCGGCCCCGTCCGGACGAGGGCCGTCACCCGCCCTCGTTCAGGCGGGGGTGGCCCCCTCGTCGGACGGCATCCGCCCCACCTCGGGCTCGGCGTCCTCGGGGGGAAGGAACCTGGCGATCAGGACCTGGTACAGGAACGCCCCGATCAGGGCCCCGATGACGGGCGCCACGATCGGCACCCAGAAGTAGAGCTGGCCGTACTGATCCTGCCAGGCGGTCTCGTATCCGGTGAGGTACGAGGCGAGTCGCGGCCCGAAGTCGCGGGCGGGGTTGATGGCGTACCCGGCGTTGGTGCCCCAGGCCATCCCGATGGCCACCACGATCAGGCCGACCACGAAGGGGGCCAGGTTGGCCATGGGCGCCGAGTTGCGCGCGTCGGAGACGGCGAGGACGAGCAGGAGCAGGATCGCGGTGCCGATCACCTGGTCGCGGAAGGCGCCCCAGGTGCCGATGGGCAGGCTCCCGTTGCCGGGCAGGGTCGAGAAGACGCCCTGGGTCTTGATCGTGAGCCCGGGGTCGGCCTTCTGCAGTACCTCGCTGTAGTTGAAGCGGACGATGAGCGCCGCCACGAACGCGCCCGCCGTCTGCGCCAGGGAGTACGGCAGGACCTTGCGCCAGGAGAACCCCTTGAAGGCGGCGAGCGCGATGGTGACGGCGGGGTTGAGGTGGGCCCCGCTGGTGCGGGCGGCGACGTAGACGCCCAGGGTCACTCCGAGTCCCCACGCCCACGCGATGCTGTCGTGGTCGCCGATCTCGGCCGCCACGACCTGGGCCACCACCGCCACCCCGAACAGAATCAGGATCATGGTGCCCGCGAACTCGGCCGCCAGCTCGCCGACAAGCCCCCGATTCTTCAGGCGTTCCGCCATCTTTCCCCCTCACGACGCCGCTCGGATGCCCGGACGGTAAGCGGGAATTTCAGGGCAGTCAACGGTAACGTGACGAAATTATTGAATTTTGGTCAACAATCTAAGGTGTCGGTAACGAGACCGAAATGTGGTATGACGTCCGCACTTGCGGTGTCTCCGCTGGGTGAGAACCCTGTCACCGTCCGGCGTCTCCGGGTGTGGAGGGCCCCCGTCTCCGGCTGAGCCGCGCGGTGCCGCCCGATGCCGCGCAGTGCCGCCTAGAGCCGCCGAGAGCCGCTCCGGCGGGAACCTTTGCCGGGCGTGGAGGTCGATCCGCAGGTCGGAGGGGGATGAGAAGCGTATCGTCAGTGCGCTTTGGAGGAATTCGATGGGCCGTCTCAGAGTGGGCAGGGCCGGTGTGGTCGTCATCGCGACAGGAGCCGTGCTGGCCGGATGTGGATCGACGGGTTCGGGCGAGGGCGACGAACAGAAGGCCAAGGTGGCGGCCTCGGCCAAGGCGTCGGCCGCCGGCGCCTCGCAGGCCAACCTCCTCAAGGCCAAGACGCAGGCCGCCGCCAAGGTCAAGGCCAACGAGCTCGGGCAGGTGCCCGTCCTCATGTACCACCGGGTGATCGACAAGCCCTCCACCCAGGACGACCGCACACCCAAGCAGTTCCGCACCGAGCTGGAGCGGCTGGCCAAGGAGGACTACGTCGCGGTCACCGCGGCCGAGTTCGTCACCGGGCGCATGGACATCCCGGCGGGCAAGCATCCCGTCGTCCTCACCTTCGACGACTCCTCGCCCTCGCAGTTCGAGCTGGACGGGATGGGGCTGCCCAAGCCGAACACCGCCGTCGCGATCCTCCAGGACGTCGCCAAGACCTACCCGGGCTTCCGCGGCGTTGGAACGTTCTACGTCACGCGCGACATGTTCGGCAAGGCGACGCCCGAGGAGGGAGCGCAGATGCTCCTCTGGCTCACCGACAAGGGCTTCGACATCGGCAACCACACCCGCGACCATCTCAGCCTGGGCGGCAAGCCGAAGAAGGCGGTCAACGCGGAGGTGGCGGCGGGCCACAGGCTCATCACCGGCCTGATCAAGGTGCCGCCGGTCACGCTTGCCCTGCCGTACGGCATTCAGCCCGACGGCAAGGCGTGGGGTCGCAAAGGCTCCTCGGGAGACGTCTCCTACGACTACGGCGGCGTGTTCCTCGCCGGTTACACCCCGGCGCTGTCCCCGTTCAACAAGAAGTTCGACCCGCTCGGCATCCCGCGCATCCGCTCGATGGACAAGAAGGGCGACTGCGCCAAGTTCTGCTCCGTGGCCTGGCTCGACTGGCTGAAGGCGAACGCCGACGAGCGCTACACCTCCGACGGCGACGTCAAGACGGTCGCCTTCCCGAAGTTCAAGGCGCCTTTCGTGGCCAAGCCCTTCACCGACCGCGTCCTGCCCTACTGACCGCCCCGGCCCGCCCGGCCCGGCCGCCCGATCACGGATCACGCCGGCCGGGCGGCCGCGGTGGTCCCGGCGTGATCGGGCGGGGCGCCGGCGTCAGCCGCCCGGGAGCTCCGTGAGGGGGACGACCACGGTGGTCGTCGAGCCGTCGGGGCGCAGGACCTCGACCTTCGCGTCCTGGCCGGGCCTGAGCTGGGCGAGGACCGCCGCCAGCTCCTGGGTCGACGGGGTGGGCATGCCGTCGACCGAGACGATCAGGTTCCCGGCCTTGAGTCCCGCACGCTCCGCGCCGCTGTTGCGCTGTACCCGTACGACGCTGACGCCCGCGGGCTGCCCGTTCATGTCGATCACGGTCCGTACGACGACGCCGAGCGCGGCCCTGCGGGTGTTGGTGACCCTGCCGTCCCTGATGATCTGCGTGGCGACGTCCTTGACGGTGTTGGCCGGGATCGCGAAGCCGATGCCCGGGGCCTGGGCGTTGCCGAGCTCGGGGTTGACGGCGGTCAGGGTCGGCACGCCGACGACCTCGCCCCTGAGGTTGACCAGGGCGCCGCCGCTGTTGCCCGGGTTGATGGGCGCGGAGGTCTGGATGGCCCCGCTGATCGTCGCGCCCGGCGAGCCCTCGCCCCCGGGCTCGGTGACCGTGCGGCCCAGTGCCGAGATGATCCCCTCGGTGACGCTGCCCGACAGGCCCAGCGGGTTTCCCATGGCCATCACGATCTCGCCGACCCTCAGCTTGGAGGAGTCGCCGAAGACGGCGGGTTTCAGCCCGGCCGGGTCGTCCACCTTGATCACCGCCAGGTCGCCCAGCTCGAACGAGTCGACCAGCCTCGCGGTGCGCGGGGTGCCGCCGTTGGCGAGCGTGACCTTGAAAGTCCTGGCGCTCCCGACCACGTGGGCGTTGGTGATGACGTGCCCTGCGGTGTCGTACACGATCCCCGAGCCGAGACCGTCCCCCGTGGTGATCTGCACGATGGACGGCAGCACCCTGGCGATGGTCCGCTCGTACGCGGCCTCCAGGGCGTCCGGGACGGGGCCGGGGGTGGTGGGTGAGCCCCTCGGGGAGGCCGTGGCGGAGATGCTCGCCGACGCGCCGGGTGTGGGAGCGCCCGGCGAGCCGGCCGTCCCGGGTGTTTGCAGTTGCAGGCCCTGACCGCAGCCCGCGAGCGTCATGACGGCGGCCGCCAGTAGCGCGGCGCCTGTCGTTGATCCCCCCATGCAAGGGTATTTGCCCAGCTCAGGAAGGAAGATACGTATTGCGCAGGTTGCTCCGGCTGAGCTTGCCCGTGGGAGTACGCGGCAGCGGGTCGCGGTACTCGATCACCCGGGGGTGCTTGAGGCGGGCCAGCCGGGAGTCGCAGTGGGCCAGCAGCTCGCCGGTGAGCTCCGCGCCGGGGGTGACGCCCGCCGCGGGCTGGACCAGCGCGACGACGCGCTGGCCCCACTCCGGGTCGGGGACGCCGATCACCGCCACGTCCGCGACCGAGGGGTGTTCCTGGAGCACGGCCTCGATCTCGGCCGGGTAGATGTTGACCCCGCCGGAGATGATCAGGTCTGTGCGCCGGTCACAGAGGAACAGGTAGCCGTCCTCGTCCAGGTAGCCGATGTCGCCGGGGGTGTAGAGGGGGCCGCGCATCGTGGAGGCGGTCTTGGACGGGTCGCGGTGGTACTCGAAGCGGTTGATTCCGCCGATGTAGACCATGCCGGGCTCGCCGGGCGGGAGCTCCGCGCCGTCGTCACCGATGATCGTGAACGTGATGCCGTCGATCGCCCGGCCGACGGTGCCCGGCCGCTCCAGCCACTCCGCCGAGGAGACCATCGTGGCCACGGCGGCCTCGGTCGAGCCGTAGTACTCCCACAGCACGGGGCCGAGCCATTCGATCATCGCCTGCTTGGTGGCGGGCGGGCAGGGGGCGGCACCGTGATACAGATGCGTCAATGACGATAAATCGTACTTTGTCCTGATGGAGGCGGGCAGGGCCAGCAGCCGGTGGAACATGGTCGGCACCATGAACGCGTTGGTCACCCGGTGCCGCTCGACCAGCTCCAGCGTCTCCCCGGCGTCGAACCGCTCGGTCACCACGAGGGTGTGCCCGAACTGCAGGGCCATCATCGCCTGCCCGTACGGCGCCGAGTGGTAGAGCTGCGAAAGTAGCAGGTGCACCCCGTCGGGCGGCAGCCCGAAGTGCCGCCAGCCCTTGCGCATCAGGATCGGGTAGAGGTCCTCGGGGCTCAGCTCGATCAGCCGCCGCCGCACGCCCTTGGGCCTGCCGGTGGTCCCCGAGGTGTAGAGCATCATCGACCCGGCCCTGCGCCCCTCGGGGGGCGTGGCCGGCCGCCCCTCGGCGAGGGCGCCGGTCTCCGTGAACCCGCCCGGCACCGCGTGCCCGTACCGCTCGGAGCTCACCACCACCCGCGCCGCGCAGTCGGTGACGATGTAACCGACCTCGTCGGCCGTGTAGTGCCAGTTGACCGGGACGTGATAGGCGCCGATCTGGTACGTCGCCAGCATCATCGTGATCGCGTCGACCCCGTTGGGCAGGACCGTCACGACGGTGTCCCCCGGCCGGGTGCCGCGCGCCAGAAGGCCGTGCGAGACCTGGTTGACCCGCTCGTACAGCTCGCCGTAGGTCGTGGTCGCGTCCCCGGTCGCGTCCGTGGCGGTGGTCGTGGTCGCGTCCGCGACGACGGCGACGCGTCCGGGATCGGCCGCCGCGATCTCGTAGAAGCCCCTCGTAGCCCTCATGGCGCGACCATACAGAACGACATTCTGTTCATGGAAGGGGAAGGACGGTTACCTGGGCTGATGCACACCTCGTGGCCGAAGCGTAATAAAGGACGATGCGTCGAATCTTTCCGAGGTGACATAACCTGGCGCGTATGGCGGACGTCGGCGGCAACTCCTCCGGGCGCTCTCACGAGAGATACATCCCCTCATATGACGCGCCCACGGCTCCCATACCCGCCATTCCCGCCGAGGACGGTTCGATCATCAGCCCCCGGGTGCCCCGGAGGTTCCCCATCGGCGACGGCGAGGAGACCGCTCTGGTCTCCAGGCCCCCTGGATCGTTCCCTCGCCCCGTGGCCGCGCCCGGCGACCGGCGGGACGAGCCGGAGGCGGACGCCGGCCAGGTGCACGAATCGGGTGGGATCGGGACGATCCCGGTCAGGCAGGTAGGCGGATCCGCGGGACCCTGGCGTCCCGACAGGAACGGGATGCCCGGCCGGCCGGGCGCGGGCGCCTCGGCGGACGCCGGTGACGGACGCGGTGGCGTGGCGGCGGGATGGCCCGGCGCGGCGCAGCGGCCCGAGGTGTTCGCGGAGCCCGGTCTCCAGAGCCGGCCCGGTGGCGCGCAGGGCGGCCCGGAGGCGAAGAGCGGGACGAAGAGGTCCGGCGGCCTGCTGATGCGGATCGGCGACATCCCGATCCGGGTCGCCTACAGCCTGGGCGCCGCCGCCCTCACCGGTGTCATCGTGGTCCTGATCTTCGTGCTGTTCTCCGGTGACGAGCCCGGTGATCCGGCCGGGGTCGGCCGGGCCGTGCTGCCCACCGCGAAGCCCTCGCCGACCGTCTCGCCGATCACGCTGCCCGCCCTGCCGGGCGCGACCGCCCTGCGGGTTCTGCCGGGCAGGCCGAGCGTGGTGCTGGGCGCGGTGACCGACACCAGGTCCGCGCTGACCTACGTCAGCCTGGGCGCACCCTGGAAGACCGAGGCGGTGCCGTCGTTCTCCGTCGGCCAGCAGGTCGGCACGGCCAGGTTGCCGCGCACGGTCATCGCCTCGGGGCCGCTTCCCGGCGCCACCCCGGCCAAGGCCCTCAAGAGCGACGCCGACTACCGCAGGGCGGCGCTGAACGCGGTGCGGTGGACGATCCGCAACCACCACCCGGCGGGGGGAAAGGTCACCTGGACCGCCTCGCAGCGGCCCGCGGGAGGCAAGGGGTGGATGCTCGGCTACCGGGTCACCTACCAGGTCAAGGGCGTGAGGCACACCTCCCAGGCGGCGCTCGCGGTGATCGACGTCGGCCGCCGCAAGCCCTCCGTGCTCTTCGTGACCGTGCCCGACACGCGCAAGCGGCTCTGGGCCGACATCGCCCCCCTGATGGCGAGCGTCCGCGCCCTCTGACGTTCTCCGGCACCCGCCCGGCTCGCCGGGGCCGGGATCTCCGGCGAGCGGGTTCTCCCCGGCCGTCCACGGAGCGGGCCGGCCCGGGGCGGGGCGGCAGGGGGCGGCGTACCCGGTGATGAGGGCTCGCGCGTTGTGATGGAAGCACCTTCTAGAATATGGTTCTGGCATTGAATCCTGTCTGGAGGCTGTCATGGCGATCGGGTTGAGCGAGGAGCACGAGGCGCTCCGGGAGTCGGTGACCAGGTGGGCGGAGCGCAACGTCCCGTCCGAGGTCGTGCGCGCCGCCGTCGCGGCCGAGGGCGCGGAGCGCCCCGGTTTCTGGGCGGCACTGGCCGACCAGGGGCTGCTCGGCCTGCACGTCCCCGAGGAGCACGGCGGCAGCGGCTACGGCCTGCTGGAGACCGCCGTCGCCGTCGAGGCCCTCGGCGAGCGCGTCGCTCCCGGCCCGTACGTTCCCACGGTGCTCGCCGGCGCCGTGATCCTCGCCTCCGACGGCAAGGCCCACGCCGAGCTCCTGCCCGGCCTCGCGGACGGCACGCTGACCGGCGCGGTCGCGCTGGGCGCCTCGATCACCGGCAGCCGGGGCGAGGACGGCGCCCTGACGATCGGCGGCACCGCCGACCTGGTCCTGGGCGGCGCGTCGGCCGACATCCTGGTGCTCCCGGTGAGCACCGACCGCGGTGAGGAGTGGGTCGCGGTGGACGCCTCCGCGGCGACCGTCACCCCGGTCAGGGCGCTCGACCTCACCCGGGGGGTGGCCAGGGTCGAGCTGGACGCGGTCACCGTACCGGCGGGGCGGGTCCTCGACGGGCTGCAGGGGCCCGGGGTCCTCAACCTGGCCGCGATCCTGCTCGGCGCGGAGGCCGCGGGCCTCGCGTCGTGGTGCGTGACCGCGGCCGCCGGATACGCCAAGGTCCGCGTGCAGTTCGGCCGCCCGATCGGGCAGTTCCAGGGCGTCAAGCACAAGGCCTCCCGGATGCTCGTCGCCCTGGAGCAGGCCCGCGCGACGGTGTGGGACGCCGCCCGCGCCGCGGACGGGGCGGGCGCCGGCACGGGGGTCACCGAGGTGTCGGCCGACGAGCTCGCCTACGCCGCGGCGATCGCGGGGGTGGTCGCCCCCGACGCGGCCGTGCTCTGCGCCAAGGACGCCATCCAGATCTTCGGCGGCATCGGCTACACCTACGAGCACGACGCCCACCTGTACTACCGCCGCGCGCTCACCCTGCGCGCCCTGCTCGGTTCCTCGGGGGAGTGGGCCGAGTCGGTCGCCGAGCTCGCCCTGAACGGCGTGAGCCGGGAGCTGGAGATCGAGCTGCCCGAGGAGGCCGCCGAGCTGCGCGAGGGCATCCGGGCCGAGATCGCCGGGTTCGCCGCGCTGGAGGGCAAGGAGCAGAAGCGGGCGCTGGCGAGCGCCGGGTACGTCATGCCGCACCTGGCCAGGCCCTGGGGCCGCGACGCCAAGCCGCTGGAGCAGGTCCTCATCTTCCAGGAGCTCAAGGCCGCGAAGATCAAGCTGCCCCAGATGATCATCGGTGCCTGGGTGGTGCCGTCGATCGCCACGTACGGCACCCCCGAGCAGCAGGAGCGCTTCCTGCCGCCCACGCTGAGCGGCGAGATGATCTGGTGCCAGCTCTTCTCCGAGCCCGGCGCGGGCTCCGACCTGGCGAACGTGCAGATGAAGGCCGAGAAGGTCGAGGGCGGCTGGCGGCTCAACGGCCAGAAGATCTGGACCTCCGTGGCGCACTTCGCCGAGTGGGGCATCTGCATCGCCCGCAACTCCTCAGAGGGGTCCAAGCACGAGGGCATCACCTACTTCCTGGTCGACATGAAGGGCCCCGGCGTCACGGTCAGGCCGCTCACCGAGATGACCGGGGAGAACCTGTTCAACGAGGTCTTCCTCGACGACGTGTTCGTCCCGGACGACCTGGTCGTCGGCGAGGTGGGCCAGGGCTGGAAGGTCGCCAGGAACACGCTGTCCAACGAGCGGGTCTCGCTCTCGTCGGGTTCCGGCGGCACCGGCTCGTCCGTCCCCGACCTGCTCGGCCTGGCCGGGCGTCTCGGCCGGGAGCTCACCCCCGCCGAGCGTCAGGAGCTGGCGCGCGTGGTCTGCGAGGGTCACTCGATCGCCGCGCTCGGGCTGCGGGTGACCCTGAAGCAGCTGACCGGCCTGGAGCCCGGTGCCGACGCGTCGGTCCGCAAGCTGCTGTCCACCTCGCACGCCCAGCACGTCTCGGAGTGCGCGGTCTCGCTGCTCGGTTCCTCGGCCGTCATCGCCGCCGACATGAAGCTCGGCGACGCGGGCTACTGGAACCGCGCGGTGCTCTCCACCCGGGCCATGACGATCTACGGCGGCACCACCGAGGTGCAGCTCAACATCATCGCCGAGCGCATGCTCGGACTGCCCCGCGACCCCGAGCCGGGCAAGTGAGCCGCCTCCCGTCGTGAGAAGGGCCGTTCCCGCCCGCCCGTGATCCCACGGGCGGGCGCCGCCGGTCAGAGCCCGCTACGTCTGGTACGGGCGGGTTTTGGCCCTTCGGTTAGGCTTCGCGCATGTCGATGCGGTTCCGGCCTGGTGTGGTCGTGCGGAGCGCCGTCGCCGGTGCGATCCCGTTGCGCTGGTTCGGCGCCGCGATCCGCCGGGTCTACCCCCGGCTGGACGCCGAGCTGGCCCGTGCCGAGGAGTTCGCGCCGCGCGGCGGTACCGCCGTCGACGTGGGCGTCTGGTACGGGCCGTGGACCGCGGAACTGCGGCGGCTCGGCTGTGACGTCGTCTCGATCGAGGCCAACCCCCGCCTGGCCGCCATGCTCGGGCGGACCTTTCCCGACGTCCGGGTGGTCGCGGCGGGCGCCTCTGACCGCTCGGGTACGGCGCGGCTGTGGATACCCGGCGGCGGGCGGGGAGCGGAGGCCACGGCCTCGCTCGTCCACGGGGAGGGGAAGGGCGTCCCGGTGGACGTCCCGACCGTCACCATCGACGAGCTGGACCTGAGGGACGTCCGGTTCATCAAGGTCGACGTGGAGGGCCACGAGCTCGCCGCCCTGCGCGGCGCCGAGCGGACCATTCGCCGGGACCGGCCCGTCCTGCTCGTCGAGCTGGAGATCCGGCACCAGGACATCGAGCCGGTCGTCGACCAGCTCGCCGAGTGGGGCTACACCGGCTCCGTGCTCACCGGCGGAACCTGGGTGCCGCTGGACGGCTTCGACCTGGCCGCCCACCAGAAGGCGGCGGTCGGCGAGGTGGAGCGGAGCTTCGTCTCCCGCCTTCTCAGACCCGGCGGCGAGTACGTGAACATGGTGCTGTTCCGCCCGGCGACCCGCTAGTGCGCTCCCCTCGCGCTCCCATCCCGCGCCCGGTTCTCGCCCCGCTCCTGGCTCCCGCCCTGGTGGGGCTGGTCCTCGGGGTGCTCGCGCTCTGGCCCGCGCTCGGTCCCGGTTTCGTGCTCCGCTACGACATGGTGTTCGTGCCCGACCCGCCGCTCCCGCCGGACGGCGGCGGCTTCCCCCGCGCGGTGCCGAGCGACCTCGTGGTGGCCCTGCTCTCGTCGGTCCTTCCCGCCCAGATCACGCAGAAGGCGATCCTGCTGGGGATCTTCGTGCTCGCCGCGACGGGCGCCGCGGCCCTGGTGCCCGGGGAGCGCCGGGTCGCCCGGCTGGCCGCCGCGGCGTTCTACGCCTGGAACGTCTACCTCGCCCAGCGGCTGCTGCTCGGCCAGTGGGCGCTGCTGCTCGGGTACGCGGGCCTGCCGTGGGCGGTGCGCGCGGTCACCCGCCCGGGGAGCCGGCGGACAGCCCTCGCCCTCCTCCCCGCGGCGGTCGGAGGCTTCCAGGCGATGCTCGTCTCGGCGATGACCGTACTGCCCGTGGCGGGCCGCCGGGCCCCGCGCACCCTGCTGGTCGTCGCCGTGCTGAGCCTGCCGTGGCTGGTCCCGGCGCTGGGCAGCGCCGCCGTCACCGACCCCGCCGGGGTGCGGGCCTTCGCGCCGCGCGCGGACGGGCCGCTGGGCACCCTCGGCAGCCTGCTCACCCTCGGCGGCGTGTGGAACTCCGGAGCCGCCGTACCGGGACAGGAGACCTGGTGGTCGGCCCTGGTCCGGCTGGCGGTGGCCGTGGCGGCGGTGGCGGGGTACGTCCTGCTCGAAGGAGGGTGGCGCGGCCGGGGCTCCGGCGAGGGGGGAGAAGGCGGGCGGCCCGCGTACTGGGGCGGGCTGGCGGTCGCGTCGGCGGCGGGGCTGGCGGTGGGGTGTGCCGGCGGCTTCCTGCCGGGGGTGGTGGAGGCGATGATCGGGCTGTGGCCCGGCTTCGGGCCGCTCCGCGACGGGCAGCTCTACCTCGCCCCCTTCGCGCTGCTGCAGGCGGTCGGCCTGGCCGCGGTGACCGCGCGGCTGTCCCCGGCGGTCCGCCCCGGCATGCTCGTGCTGCCCCTGCTGGTGCTGCCCACCTTCGCGCTGGGGGCGTTCGGCCGGCTGGTCGCGGTCGACTACCCCCCGGACTGGTCCAGGGTGCAGCGGATCGTGAACGCGGATCCCGCGCCGGGGGCGCTGCTGACGCTGCCGTGGGGGGCCTACCGGGCGTTCGGCTGGAACGGGGGCCGGGTGGTGCTCGACCCGGCGGTCAAGCTCTTCGAGCGCAGGGTCGTCTGGAACGACGGCCTGCCGGTCGGGCTGGGGGACGGCCGCACGCTCACCCTCGCCACCGAGGACCCGCTGGCGCGCCGGGTCGGCGCGGTCCTCGCGAGGGCCGGCCCGCTGACCGGGCCGCTGGCCGCGGAGGGGATCGGCCACGTGCTGATCCAGAGATCGAACGAGAACCTGTTCCGTGCCAGGCTCCCCGGCGCAAGGCTGATCTTCGCTGGTCAGGACCTGCTTCTCTTCCGCCTGTGATCCGTTGAGATGCAACTATGTCGTGATTTACCAGCTGGTAACATTATTTATCACATTTTTACCGATTGACTAGCTGAAGACCTGTATCAGGTTCTACTGTCGGGCAGACCGCACGACCACGCGTTGGAGGGAGAACTCGAGTGTTGCGAGTGATTGCCGCTCTGGCGGTAGGGGCGGTGCTGGCGGTCGGAGCCTCGGTGGCCGTCACGAACGTCGCGGCGCCCACCCCCGAGCCGCCCAACAGACCGCTCTACAACTACGGCACCAGGTGACGGCCCGGGGCCGCGGGCCGGCCCCGGCAGCCACCTGAGCGCCGGTACCCCCGACGCGAGGGAAACCCGTTCCGGGTCACGTCGACGCGACAGGGCCTGGCCGCCGCATGCGCGGATTCCCCCCGGCGCCGTTCTCGCGTGCCGTACGGCTGTCGTACGGCGAGTTCACGTGGACACCCGTCGTGCGGGGACATGCCGCACGGCGTCACAGGAGATGCAGGAGATAGGAGTGGTCGTGGCCGGACAGGGCGCCAGGGCGACCTCCCGGGCCTCGGGCCCGCCGCCCGCCGCGGGCCTGGTGGTCGCGACGGCGCGGCAGCGGCCGTCCATGCGCGGGGTGCGCGTCGCCGTCCTGAACTTCCGCGAGCCGCTGCAGTCCGTGGCGGGCGGCGCCGAGGAGTACGCCTGGCAGGTCAGCCGCTACCTGGTCGGGCAGGGGGCCTCGGTCACCTTCGTCACCTCCAGGGAGGCCGGGCAGCCCGCGGCCGAGGAGCGCGACGGCATCGCGCTGCGGCGGATGGGAAACCCGTTCCTGGTCTATCTCCTGGTCCCGCTCTGGCTGCTGTGGCGGCGCCGGCGCTTCGACGCCGTCATCGACTGCATGAACGGCATCCCCTTCTTCGCCCCCCTGGTCGTGAGACGGCGCACGGCGGTCGTCTCCCTGGTGCACCACGTGCACGACCGCCAGTTCCACGCCTTCTTCCCGCGCTGGCTGGCCCGGATCGGCTGCTTCGTCGAGGGGCCGGTCGCCCGGCTCGTCTACCGGCGTCGCGCGACCGTCACGGTCTCGGAGTCCTCCAGGAACGAGCTGCGCGAGCGGCTCGGCTGGCTCGCGCCGATCCAGGTCATCCCGAACGGCAGCCCGGTGGCGCGCCCGGTCGCGAGCGTCGGGGACACGGAGGGAGACCCCGCCGTGGTCTACCTCGGCAGGCTCGTGGGCCACAAGCGTGTCGAGCGGGTGGTGGACCTCGCCGGTGACCTCGAAGAGGCCTGGCCCGGCATCCACGTGCACGTCATCGGGCGCGGCGGCGAGCGGGAGCGGCTCGCTGCCCACGCCGCCCGCCGCGGGCTGGAGGGCCGGGTCCACCTGCACGGCTTCCTGCCCGAGGCCGCCAAGAACGCGATTTTGGGGGCGGCGCGGGTCAACGTCACCGCCTCGGAGTTCGAGGGCTGGGGGCTGACCGTGATCGAGGCCGCCGCGCTCGGCGTCCCGACGGTCGCCTTCGACGTCGCGGGACTGCGCGACTCGGTACGCGACGGTGTCACGGGCTGGCTGGTCAGGGAGGGTGAGGCGCTGGCCGACGTGGTGGACCGCGCGCTGCGGGAACTGTCGGACCCGGCCAGGCGCGGGGAGATCCAGCAGGCGTGCAGGCTCTGGGCCGCCGAGTTCACCTGGGGAAGAACGGGCGCTACGATGACCGGACTAATCACCACAGAACTATCTAAAAACGGTCGCCACCTCCATGTACCCGATCCCTGTCTCGCCACGGGTGAGACCGACCCGCCATAAGTGTCCGTGACCTCTCAGGCGTGGATCACCCGCCTGGCCGCGCCCCCCGCCACGTTCGGAGCCTCCGACACCGGGCTCCGCCTCCGGCTCAGGTTGCTCGCCGGATGCCTCTTCCTCGCGGCCGTCGCCTTCAACATGGCGCCGGGCATGCTCATCGCCGAGACGAAGCTGGACATGCCGATCAACCCGATCGGCTTCCTGTCCCAGGCGCTGAACATGTGGGACCAGGACTATCTGGGACACCTGCAGAACCAGGCGTACGGCTACATCTTCCCGATGGGCCCCTTCTACACCCTGCTGATCAACGCGGGCATGCCCCCCTGGGTGGTGCAGCGGCTCTGGGTGACGCTGATCCTGTGCGTGGCCTTCGTCGGCGTCGCCCAGGTGGCGAGGGCGCTGCGGATCGGCGGGCAGCTCGCCGGGGTGCTGGCCGGTCTCGCCTACGCGCTCGCCCCGCACGCGCAGGCGCTCATGGGGTTCAACTCGGTGGAGTTCGCCCCCAGCGCGGTCCTGCCCTGGGTGCTGCTCTTCCTCATCAGGGGAGCGCGGGGCGAGACGAGCCCGCGCAGGGCCGCCTGCCTGTCGGCGCTGGCGTTCCTGTTCGCGGGCGGCATCAACGCCGCCGCCGAGCTGGCCGTGCTCGTCGTACCGATGATCTACCTGCTGACCCGGGCGCGCGGCCCGCGCAAGCGGCGGCTGATCGCCTGGTGGCTCGGCGCGATCGCCGCGGTGTCGTTCTGGTGGATCGTCCCCCTGGTGATGCTGGGCCGGTACGTCTTCTCGTTCATGCCGTTCACCGAGAACGCGTGGACGACCACGGTCGTGGGCTCGCTGACCAACGTGCTGCGCGGGATGAACAGCTGGGTGGCCTTCCTGCCGGTGGACGGCCGCCCTTTCCTGCCCGCCGCCTACGAGCACGCCACGACGCCCTGGCTCGTGCTGGTCACCGCGCTCGTCGCCGGGCTGGGGCTGGCCGGGCTCACCCTCGCGCGCACGCCCGAGCGGGCCTTCCTGCTGCTGACCGCGCTCGCGGGCGTCGCCATCCTCGTCGCGGGACACGCCGGGCCGCTCGCCGAACCCCTCAGGGCGCTGCTGGACGGCCCGCTCGCGCCGTTCCGCAACCTGCACAAGTTCAACGCGCTCGTACGGCTGCCGCTGGTGCTCGGCCTCGCCGCGCTCGTCTCGTACGTGGGGGCGCGCAGGGCCCTCGTCCGCCTCCCCGTCGCGGTGGCGGGGGCCGGGCTGGTCGGGCTCACCCTCGTCCCCGTCGCCTCGGCGGGCATCGCGCCGAGCGGCGCGTTCGCCGACGTCCCCGAGCACTGGCGGCAGGCGGCCTCCTGGCTGGACGACCGGGCCGACCAGGGCACCGTGCTGGTCCTGCCGGGAGCCCGGCGCGGCGAGTACACCTGGGGGCGACCGCTCGACGAGCCGTTCCAGCCGCTGCTGAAGAAGGCCCGCTGGGTGAGCAACACGATCGTGCCGTGGGGCACGGCCGGCTCCAACCGGCTCGTCAAGGCGATCGACGACCGCTTCGCCAACGGGCAGGGGTCGGAGGGGCTCACACGGACGCTGCGCCGGATGGGCGTGCGCTACCTGCTGATCCGCAACGACCTCGACAGGGTCGCCTTCGGCGACGCGTGGCCCGCCCGCGTGCACGAGGCGCTGGACCGTTCTCCCGGGCTGCACCGGGTGCGCGGCTTCGGGCCCACGGTCGGCTTCGAGGACTCCTCGACCGGCGCGGGCTGGCTCGACCAGCCGTACACGTCCCTGGAGATCTACGAGGTCGCCGGGGCGCGTCCCGTGGTCGGCACGGTCGCCGCGGAACGGCCGCTGCGGGTCTCCGGCGGTCCCGAGGCGCTGCTCACCATGGCCGAGGAGGGCGTCCTCGGCGACGACCGGCCGGTGATCCTCGGCGACGACCCCGGCGCGGACGCGATCCCGGCCGCCGACACCGTGCTCACCGACACCATGCGGCGTCGCGAGCTGGTGGTGAGCGACCTGCGCAGGCCGTACGGCGAGACGATGACGCCGGACGAGCCCTACGAGGGCCGGGGGCCCGCCCACGACCTCACCGACCCGGCGTGGGCCGAGCCCAAGACGGTCGCCGTCTTCACCGGGATCAGGGGCGTCACCGCCTCCTCCTCGCAGTCCAGGCTCGGCGTGACCCCCGGGACCCGCGACGGCGGGCAGCAGCCGTACGCCGCGGTGGACTTCGACCTGCGCACCGGCTGGCGCTCCACCGGCTGGGAGCCGCCCACCGAGCAGTGGCTGGAGGTCCAGTTCACCGAGCCGATCTCGGTGCCCTCGATGCAGGCCGTCTTCGAACGCTCGGAGAACGCGGTGACGGTCTCCGAGGTCATGGTCGAGACCGACACCGGCAGGGTGCGCACCCGGCTCGGCCTCGGCGCGCTGTGGGAACGGCTGAACGTCCCGCCGGGCAAGACGTCCCGGATCCGGATCCGGGTCACCGGGGTCCTGCGCGACCCCAATCCCCGGGTCGGCATCACCGAGCTGGCCATTCCCGGGGTCCGCCCCGGGCGCACGCTCGTGGTGCCGGCCGCCTCCTCGGCGGACCCCGCGTCGCCGGGACAGACGGTCGTGACCAGCCGGACGGACACCGCCCCCGGCTGCATGCTCGGCTCCTACGCCTGGACCTGCTCCGACAGGCTGCGCTTCGTGGGCGAGGACGGTTACGCCTTCGACCGGTCGGTTCCCGTCGCCACCGGGAGGCGGGTGCTGGAGGGCAGGGCGGTGCTCACCGACCAGCGGGTGGCGGAGACCCTGCTGATGCCCACCGGGAGCTTCCCGCGCGCCACCGCCTCCTCCACCGCGGGCGACATCCCGGCCACCGGCGCCTACGCGGCCTTCGACGACGACCGCAGGACCATCTGGTACGCCGGTGACAAGGACCTGGCGCCCTCGCTCTCCGCCGAGCTGGGCAGGAAGGTGACCCTGTCCCGGCTGCGCGTGGACTTCCCCGACACCAGGCTGGGCGCCCCACCGGTCCGGGTCACCATCGAGACCGACGGCGGCATCCGGTACGCCTGGGCCTCGAAGGACGGTTGGATCCGCTTCGCGCCGATGAAGGCGAGCCGGGTGAAGCTCACCTTCGCCGCCCTCGGCTCCTGGCGGATGGAGGTGCTCGGGGTGGCCGTTCCCGGTGTCGCGCCGCTGCCCACGCTGGACACGCAGCCGGTGAGGATGCCCTGCGGGTTCGGCCCGACGCTCACCGTCAACGGGGTCGAGACGCCCACCGAGATCCACGGCGGGACCCTGGGCGACCTGCTCAACGGCCGTCCGGTCGGCTACCGGGCCTGCGAGGCGGTGTGGGCCCAGGGCGGCACGCTGCGGGTGCGCGCCGCCGCGCTCCAGGGCTTCCGGGTGGACTCGATGGTCCTGCGCGCCACCGGGAGCGCCGGGAGCGCCGGGAGCGCCGGGAGCGCCGGGAGCACGGCGGCGGTGACCCTGCGGCCCGCGACCGTCGAGAGGTGGGGCGCCGGGGAGCGCCGGGTCAAGGTCTCCACGACGGAGCCCTCCTACCTGGCGCTCGGCGAGAACTTCAACCGGGGCTGGCAGGCGTCGTTCGGCGGGCGCGTGCTGGAACCGGCCCGGCTGGACGGCTGGCGGCAGGCGTGGCTGCTGCCCCCCGGGAGCGGGACCGTCGTGATGACGTACGCTCCCGACGGCCTCTACCGGACGTCGCTGATCGCGGGCTGGGCGCTGGTCGCGCTGGTCGTCGTGCTCGCCCTGGCCCGCCGCCGCAGGGTCAGGGACCTTCCCGCGTCACCGCCCGCGGCACTGCGGGCGGCCTGGCTGTGGCCGCTCGCCCCCGCGCTGGGCCTCCTGGCCGAGGGCTGGGCCGGTGCCGCGCTGACCGGCCTGGTGGCGGCGCTCGCCCTGTGGCTGCGGGGCGTCGCCGGGGCCGGGCACAGCACGGGCGGCCTGCCCTACCGGATCGGCCGGGTGCTGCTCACGCCGTTCCCGGTCGCGGCGGCGCTCGGCGCGGCCGGTCTCGCGCTCGGCTACGGCGGGGACGCCGGGGCGGTGGCGGCGCAGTACCTCTGCCTGGTCGCGCTCGGCCTGCTGCTCGCCGCGGCGCGCGTGCCGCCGCCGCCCCGCTCGTGGCTGCCGGCACGGGCACGGGCGCAGGACGGTCCCCTCCAACCCGCGGAGCGACGATGAACGACCAGAGGTCGCGCGGCGTGCTGCTCCTGGTCGCCGGTGCCTTCCTGATCACGCTGGCCGCGCTGGTGCGCCTCTACATCTACCCCAGCGGCCTGCTCCTGCCCGCCGAGCAGGACCGGATCACCAAGCTGACCACCGAGTCCGGCTCCTACTTCGACACCGCCACCCTGCGCACGCACCGGGGCGTCCCGCTGGAGACGGTCGTGGCCAGGTACGGGGACACGGTCAGGTCCACGCCGGACGTCGCCGTGTGGACCGAGTTCGTCTCTCTCGCCACCCGCGACGGGCGGCGCGTCGACTACCACGAGCGGCGCGCCGCCTTCGACCGCCGTACGGGGCTGGCGGTCAACTGCTGCGAGAACTACGTCGACGAGAACGCGAACCCCGCCCCGCGCGGGCTGGTGTTCCGCTGGCCCTTCGGCACCCGGCCGGTCGCCTACCAGGTCTACGACCCGCTCGTCCGGCGCCCGGTGACCGCCCGCTTCGAGGGGATCGAGACCCTGTACGGCGTCCGGGTCAACCGCTACGCGCAGCGCCTGGTCAACGAGCGGCTCGTCCAGCAGGCCATGGAGCTGCCCGGATCGGTCCTCGGCCTGGGCGGAGGGAAGCCGTTCCCCGTCAACGCCTATCTCGAAGGGACCCGCACCTTCTGGGTGGAACCGGAGAGCGGCATGGTGATCGGATTCAGGGAGAACCTGGTCAAGACCCTGCGCACCCCCGACGGCCGGGGGCGGCTGGTCGCGCTCGCCGCCGACATGCGTACCAGTGCCGGGGACGAGCGGTGGAACGCCGGGGAGGCGCGGCAGTTCCGCCGCTGGACGACGCTCGTCAACCAGGTGATCCCGCTGTCGTGCGCCGTACTCGGCGCGCTGCTGCTGGCGGCGGGCCTGCGCGTGCAGGCACGCGCCTCCACTCCCACGGGTTCCACTCCCGCGGATCCCGTTCCTGGAGGCTCCGTTACCGCGGGCTCCGGGAGCGGAGGCGCGGACGGCACCGGTGAGGGGGAGGGAGACGGGGTCAGCGGCGGCGGAGGCGGTGAAGCCGTTGGAGCCGGTGGAGCCGGTGGAGACGCAGCGCCGGAGCCTCGACCAGCCGGTGGCTGAGGTCGGCGAGCAGCACGGTGAACGCGGTGCACACCACCAGCGTCGTCAGCAGGCCGCCGGTGAAACTCTGCCGGCCGGTCAGCTCGTACCAGCCCACGATCACCACGAACTGCCACAGGAAGACGCCGTAGGAGATGCGGCCGAGATAGCGCATCACCCGGTTGCCGAGCAGCGAGCGCAGCGGCGAGGGTTCGGGGGTCTGCAGGGCCACGGGGGCCAGCAGGGCCAGCACGAAGACCGTGTAGAGGGTCATCTCGAAGATGTCCGTCCACAGGTCCTGGATCTCGAAGAGGCGGCCCCCCGCGACGGGGCTGGCCGCGACGGCGTAGACGAGGGCGGCGATGATCCAGCAGGTCACCCACGACTCGCGCAGCCCCCTGGTCAGCCGCCGCACCGGGGCGTCCGGGTCGGTCTCGGCGTGCGCCCAGAGCGAGACGACGGCCAGCGCCATGCCCGTCGCGAAGTAGAGCATCGACCGGGGGAGCCAGAGCCCGAGTTCGGGCCGGTGCACCGGGACGTGGCTGAAGATCGCCCAGAGGGGGGAGACCAGGGCGAGCGCGCAGATGCCGGTGAGCAGCAGCCGGGCCCTCGCCACCGGGTCCGCGCCGCGCCGCGCCAGGGCGCGCAGCGCGACGGCGATCAGCGGGAGGGCGAGATAGAAGGTCATCTCGACCGAGAGGCTCCACATCTGCCCGAGCCCCGGCGGGCTCGCTCCGGCCCACCACGGGTCGGGGACGTAGTTCTGCACCAGCAGCAGGAAGGGCAGCCAGCTGACCGGGTCGGCCGCCCGCGGCCACGACCACAGCGACAGCGCGACGGCGACCACGAGCCAGTACGCGGGCAGGATGCGCAGCGCCCGCTTCCACAGGTAGTCGCCGACGCCGGGCGGCGCCGCGCCCTCCGTGCCTTCCACGGCCTCCCGGGCCCAGGGCCGGTAGAGGAGGAAGCCGGAGAGCAGGAAGAAGATCGGCACCGCGATGTCGCCCCGGGAGAGCAGGGCGGGGAGGAACCCCTCCCGGAGGGAGGCGCCCGTCGTGCTCGCCACGTGGTATACCAGAACGCCGAAGGACGCGACCGCGCGGACGCCGTCCATGGCGTCGAGATGCCCGCCGACCACAGGGAGATCCCGCACGTTCCCGCCGGTCGGCTCCCGGTGAACCGGCATAGAACCTGTTTCGGTCACTTTTTGGCATCCCTGGTGACGTAGATGATTCCCGGCACTAACATATCGCGAAATGGAACTTGTTATAGGGCGATCGGGACACCTGTATAGCGGACGGCCCCTGGAGGAGCGATGCGTCGCGTCATCGGTTTGGTGTTGATCGGAATCGGGGCATTCCTCATTGTTCTCGCACCGCTCGTGCGGTTCCAGGTGGCGGCCAGTCTCATCGCCGCCCCCGCCGACCAGTACGGCATCAGCAAGCTGGAGGCCGTCGACGCCCAGTACTTCAGCCCCGGGGACCTGAAGGTGATGACGGGCGACCTCGACATCACCGTCACCACCAGGGGCGACGTCGCCGCGGCCGAGGGCGACCGGGTCGTCTGGGAGGAGGCGATGGCGGTCAACGACGTCACCAACCAGAACCCCCTTATCTCGTTCGTCGAGCGCCGCAGCGCCTTCAACAAGTACACCGGCGAGGGCGTCAACTGCTGCGACGTCAGCATCGACAAGGACCCCGTGCGGCTCCAGGGCCAGATCTACAAGTGGCCCTTCGACGTCGAGAAGAAGACGTACAGCGTGTTCAACGCGACCGCCCAGAAGGCGTTCGACGCCAGGTTCGTCGGCGAGGAGCAGGTCGGCGGGCTCACGGTCTACCGGTTCGAGCAGACCGTGCCGCCGACCAAGACCGACACCATCACCGCCCCGGCCTCCGTCCTCGGCATGGACGACCCTGGCGACGTGCAGGTGGACCGGATCTACGACGGCGTCAACACCTACTGGATCGAGCCGGTCACCGGCTCGCCGGTGCGGCAGGAGCAACAGCGCCACGAGGTGCTCAAGACCCAGGACGGGATCGAGCGCTCGCTGGCCTTCGTCGCCACCGCGAAGATGACCCAGCAGACCCAGGACGACCTGGTCAAGAACGCGGTCGACGGCAGGAACACCATCACGCTGCTCAAGACCACGATCCCGGTGGCGCTCCTGGTGGGCGGCCTGGTCCTGGTCGTCGTCGGCTTCCTGCTCATGAGGCGCCGCGGGAACGTCTGAGAGACGGCCGGGAGACGATCGGGCCTCTGACGAACCACGGAGGGAGGCCGCGGGCACACGCCCGCGGCCTCCCTTTTCTCACGTTCCCAGAAGGGGTGTCACTGGAACACGTTCCACCTTTCTTTCCGCTTCATTACTCGCGAGTAGCTTTGGGTTGTGGCGAACGAAAATATTCTGGAATAGAACGTGTTGCAGTTTGTTCCCGGCCGGTCGTACAGTCGTGGTATGCGGACACGTGTTACCGACATGCTCGGGATAGAGTTTCCGATCTTCGCGTTCAGTCACTGCCGTGACGTCGTCGCCGAGGTCAGCCGCGCGGGGGGGATGGGCGTGCTCGGCGCCCTCTACTTCACCCCCGAGGAGCTCGAAATGGAGCTCAAGTGGATCGACGACCACGTCGACGGCAAGCCGTACGGCGTCGACGTGGTCATGCCCGCCTCGTACGCGGGCTCCGACCTCGGCGTCGACTCCCCCGAGGACCTCGTGGGACGGCTCCAGGGGATGATCCCCCAGGGGCACCGGGACTTCGTCGACGGCCTGCTCGCCGCCCACGGCGTGCCGCAACTGTCGGCCGACGCGGACGCGGGGAGGGTGCTGCTCGGCTGGACCGACGCCACCGCCCGCCCGCAGGTCGAGGTGGCCCTCCGGCACCCGATCGCGCTGCTCGCCAACGCGCTGGGCCCGCCCCCCGCCGACGTGGTCGACCAGGCCCACGCCAAGGGCGTGAAGGTCGCCGCGCTCGCCTCCACCCCCCGGCACGCCGTCAAGCAGGTCGAGGTCGGCGTGGACATCGTCGTGGCCCAGGGCACCGAGGCGGGCGGGCACACCGGGGAGATCTCCACGATGGTCCTCATCCCGCAGGTCGTGGACGCCGTCGACGTCCCCGTACTGGCCGCGGGCGGCATCGGCGACGGCCGCCAGATGGCGGCCGGGCTCGCGCTCGGCGCCGAGGGCGTGTGGACGGGGTCGATCTGGCTCGCCGTGGAGGAGGCCGACACCTCCGAGGTGGTCAAGCGGCGCATCCTGGCGGCCACCTCGCGCGACACCGTGCGCTCGCGGTCCTGGACCGGCAAGCCCGCGCGGCTGCTCAAGAACGAGTGGACCGACGCCTGGGAGTCCCAGGAGTCGCCCGGCACGCTCCCGATGCCGCTGCAGTTCATGCTGATCTCCGAGGCGCTCCGCCGGATCGGCCGCTCCGACGCGACCGAGCTGGCGACCTTCCCCGCCGGGCAGATCATCGGCACGATGAACCAGGTCAGGTCCACCAGGGACGTCGTCTTCGGCATGATCGAGCAGTATGTCGAGGCAATGGAACGATTGGGCCGCATTACCGGCGAGTAGGTAGCTCATACCTGGACGAATGGGCTAAGAACTCATCAGAGCCGATGAGTTTGGAGAATGATGGCGTCGCCCCAGGTCACCGACCGTGCCCCCGATCCTCTGGCGAGGGCTTCCCGGCCCTTTCCCGGGAGCCGGCGGGTGTTCGGCGTCGCGCTCGTTCTCGTCGCGGCCCAGCTGGTCTGGCGGGCCGTGGTCCTGCACCGGGGCGGCTTCTTCGGCGACGACCTCAACATGGTGGGCCGGGCCGCGGCCGAGCCGTTCGGGCTCGACTACCTCTTCGGCGTCTACTCCGCGCACGTGATGCCGGTCGGGATGATCGCCAACAAGGTCGTCACCTCGCTCGGCGCGTACAACTGGACGGTGACCGCGGCGGCGCTGCTGCTCTTCCAGCTCGCCGCCTCGCTCGCCGTGTACCGCATGCTGCGCGTGCTGTTCGGGGCCCGCTGGGCGATCCTGGCGCCCCTGTCCCTCTACCTGTTCACGCCGCTCGCCCTGCCCGCCTTCTACTGGTGGGCGGCGGCGGTCCAGGCCCTGCCGCTGCAGGTCGCCATCGCGATGGCGGTCGCCTCCCACGTGACGTTCCTGCGGTCGGGGCGTGGCGTGGACGCGGTCGTGACGGGGCTGTGGTTCCTGTTCGGGCTCGGCTCCTTCCACCTCAAGGCCGTCTTCGCCATCCCCCTGCTGCTCGTCCTGGTCACGGTCCTGTACTTCCCGGTCCGCGAGCGCCTGCGCTCCCTGGCGGTCGTGTTCGGCGCGTACGCGGTCATGGCGGGCGCCTACTCGGTCCTGTTCGTCCTGCAGCTCGACCGCCTGCACGGCCAGACCATCGGGGCGCCCGCGTCGGAGGTGGCGGGCCGGGCCATGGCGCGGATGCTGGGTGTCACCCTCCCCGTGCTCGCGGCCGGGGGCCCCGGACCCTGGTGGTACAAGTTCTACGCGGTCCCGCCGCAACTGATGATCGGCGCCGCCTGGCTGCTCGTCGCGGTGGTCGTCGCCGTCACCCTGTTCTTCCGGCGCGGGGCGTGGAAGGCGTGGCTGATCCTCGCCGTCTATCCGCCCCTCCTCATGGTGCCGATCCTGGCCGGACGCTCCCTGGACCGCGCCCTGGGGGAGGAGGCCCGCTACCTCGCGGACGTGACCCCGGTGATCGCCCTCTGCCTGGCGCTGGCGATGCTCCCGCTGCTGGGCGAGGCGCGCCCGTACCGCAGGCGGATCCCGGCCCGCGCCGCCGTCAGGACCGCCTGCGCGCTGCTGGCGGCCGGGGTCGCCGCCTGCTCCGTCTACTCCGCGCACAGATACGTGACGGGGACGGAGCCGGGCCGGGCCGAGATCCGCTCCTACCTCGCCTCGGTGCGGGCCACGCTGGCCGCCGCCCCGCCGGGCAGTGACGTCTACCCCCAGCAGACCCCCTACGACCAGTTCGGCTTCGGGTACGGGGACGAGGGCCTCAGCAACCTCACCCTCAGTCCGCTGGCCCCGCCCGAGCTGGCCGCCCTCATGCGCAACCCCCGGCCGGCCGCCGCCCCGCTCGTGCTCGACCGCACCGGGCGCCGTCTCGTCCCGGCCCGTCTCGCCGGCCCCTACGTCGCCGCCCCCGGAGGCTGCTTCCCCCAGCGGGGCGGCGTGATCTCGGTTCCCCTCTCGCACAAGGGCGGCATGGTCGTCCTCGGCCTGGACTACCGCTCCACCGCCCGGACGGCGGCCTACGTACGCGTCGGGAAGCAGGAGACCGAGGTCGTCTTCGAGCAGGGAACCGGCAGGATCCACATCCCCTTCACGGCCCCCGGCGCCTCCGTACGACTGGAGATCCTGTCGGCCGAGACCCAGGTCTGCGTCATCGGCGGCCTCTTCGGCGGCCCGGTCCCGCGCTAGACGAGAAGAGCCGCACCCGATTCGGTCACCGGCACGGCAGGCCGCCGGCGGATCCGCGGTCGCCCTGCGCTCCTCGCGGGCGGTGCCGCGGCGTCGCACCCTTCTGTCTGAAAGGTCACGACTTTCGTCGATTTGTGGCAAAAAGGTATGGGCAAGCGGAAGATCTTATTTTATATTACGGCCCAGAGCAGCGTTAGCCCCTCCGTGTCACATCGAACAAGACCCGGCATCCGCCATTCGACCAGTCGTATCGGCGATGCCGCACCCCCACGCCGCGCCGAACGCGGCACCCTCACCGAGATGGGACCGGCCATGCGGAAATTGCCCCTGTTATCCGTCTCAGTGCTCACCGCACTCTCATGGGTCGTCGTCCCCGCTCAGGCGCGCGCGGCGGTGCCGCCGCAGGAGCCGGGCGTCACCCTGCGCACCTACGACGTCCAGGTCGAACTGTCCAAGCTCTGCACGCTCAAGCCCGGTCAGACACCCAACGTGGACAAGCTGATGCCCACGGTCGACTGGGTCTCCGACGCCGACTTCGGCCTGACCGACATGTTCGTCACCGAGGCCGTCGGCAACATCTCCATCGCCGCCGCGGGCACGTACGAGTTCCGGCTCACCAGCGACGACGGCTCCCGGCTGCGCATCGACGACACCGTCGTGATCACCAACGACGGGCGGCACGGGCCGATCGCCGTGGACGGCACGATCACCCTGACCGCCGGCTACCACGCGTTGCGCGTCGACCACTTCGAGCACCTGTACGGCCAGCAGCTCAAGCTGGAGTGGAAACCACCCGGATCCTCGGAGTTCACCCTCGTGCCGAACTCGGTGCTGAGCACGGACGCGGACGTGGTGCGGGTCACCGCCCCCGGGCGCAAGGAGTGCGAGAGCGGCGCCGACTCGCCGGGCGACGGGCTGCCGCTGGAGTCGGTACACCCTGACTTCACGCTCACCGACCTGCGACCGGCCGGTTTCCAGCCGCAGGTGACCGCGATGGACTGGCTGCCCGACGGCCGGCTGGCGATCGCCACGTGGGGTGGCTCGGAGACCAAGCTCGGCGAGGTCTACCTGCTCGACAACGTCACGGGCAAGACCTCACCCGCGCAGGTGACCACCAAGAAGATCGCCGGCGGGCTCCAGGAGCCCATGGGCATCAAGTACGTGGACGGCAAGCTCTACGTGTCGGAGAAGTCCCGGCTGGTGGAGCTGAACGACACGAACGGCGACGAGGTGGCCGACAACCTCAGGACCGTGGCGACCTGGCCGTTCGGCGGCAACTTCCACGAGTTCGCGTTCGGGATGCTCTACCGCGACGGCCACTTCTACATCAACCTCTCCGTCGCCATCAACTACGGCGGCGCCACCACCGACCCGCAGCCGGCGCGGGACAGGGGCACGACCATCAAGGTCGACAAGGCCACCGGCGAGATCGAGTACGTCGCCGGCGGTCTGCGCACGCCCAACGGGCTCGGCTGGGGTCCGAACGACGACCTGTTCGTCATGGACAACCAGGGCGGCTGGCTGCCCGCCTCGAAACTGGTGCACGTCAAGGAAGGCCGGTTCTTCAACCACTACACCAACCCCGACGGCCGGTTCGACAACAACCTCGTGAGCGCGCCCGTGCTCTGGCTGCCGCACAACGAGATCGCCAACTCCCCCAGCACGCCGCTGCTCGTGAAGCAGGGCCGGTTCGCGGGGCAGATGTTGTTCGGCGACGTCACCTACGGCGGGCTCCAGCGCGGCTTCCTGGAGAAGGTCAACGGCGAGTACCAGGGCGCGGTCTTCCGCCTCACCCAGGGCCTGGAGGCAGGGGTCAACCGGATCAGCCTGGGGCCCGACGGCGCCATCTACGCCGGAGGTCTCGGCGCCGGCGGAAACTGGGGCCAGACGGGCAAGCTCACCTACGGGCTGCAGAAGCTGACCCCCGGCGACGACAAGGCCTTCGACATCCTGAAGATGCGGGCGATCAAGGACGGCTTCGAGCTGGAGTACACCCAGCCGCTGTCGGCCGAGACCGCCGCGTCGCTGGCGACCAAGTACCAGGCCACCCAGTGGCGGTACGCCGCGTCCTCCACCTACGGCGGCCCCAAGGTGGACGAGGAGCCGCTGACCGTCACCTCCGCGGACCTGACCTCCAACGGGAAGAAGGTCACGCTCAAGATCGCGGGCCTCAAGCCGGGGCGCGTGGTGCACCTGCGGTCACCGCGTCCGTTCAGCTCGGCATCGGGGCAGCCGCTGTGGAGCACCGAGGCCTGGTACACCCTCAACTCGATGGTCGACGGCCCGGAGACGGACACCGTGTACGAGGCGGAGAGCGCCTCGCACAGCGGCGGCGCGAAGCTGAACACCGACCACCTGAGCTACTCGGGAAGCGGCTTCGTCGACGGCTACCAGGCCGTGGGAGCGGCCACGCAGTTCGCCGTGAACGTGGCCAGGGACGGCACGTACCACGTGGGCCTGCGCTACTCCAACGGCCCGCACCCCGCGCCCGGCACCAAATCCCTGAGCGTGTACGTCAACGGGACCAAGGTCAGGCAGGTTCCGCTGCCCACCACGGAGACCTGGGACCTGTGGGCCACCCGGGTCGAACCGCTCACCTTGCGGGAAGGCGCCAACCTCATCACCTACAGGTTCGACAGCGGCGACAAGGGCAACGTCAACCTCGACTCCGTCACCGTGGCCGCGCAACGGGTGTTCGAGGCGGAGAACGCCACGCTGAGCGGTGGCGCGAAGGCGAACCAGAACCACCAGGGCTACACCCACAAGGGCTTCGTCGACGGCTACTGGAACGAG
Source organism: Streptosporangium sp. LJ11 (assembly GCF_051918945.1). NCBI lineage: Bacteria > Bacillati > Actinomycetota > Actinomycetes > Streptosporangiales > Streptosporangiaceae > Streptosporangium > Streptosporangium sp. LJ11. The sequence continues at coordinate 95,609 of NZ_JBPXMB010000009.1, read as the reverse complement.
GGCGCGAGCACGTCGTTCTCCGTGTGGTCGGACTCGACCGGCCCGCACAACGTGGGGCTCCGCTACGCGGCCGACGCCGGCAGGTCGGTGAGCGTGTACGTCAACGGCGAGAAGGTCAGGCAGGTGCGGCTGGCCGCCACCGGCGGCTGGGACACCTGGGCAGTCCAGACGGAGCCGCTCAACCTGAACCGGGGCACGAACACGATCGCCTACAAGTACGACTCCGGCGACACGGGCAACGTCAACCTCGACCACATCACCGTGTCGAAGGCGCAGCGGATCACGCTGTTCGACGGGTCCAGCCTGGCGGCGTGGGAGAAACGGGCCGGCGGGGCGGCGACCTGGCCGGTCGCGAACGGCTTCGTGGAGTCCTATGGCGGCGACATCCGTACCCGGCAGACGTTCGGCGACTTCAAGCTCCACGTCGAGTGGTACGAGCCGGACTACCCGCCGGACGTGACCGGGCAGCAGCGTGGCAACAGCGGCGTCTTCCTCCAGGAACGCTACGAGGTTCAGGTCCTCGAGTCGTACGGTGACACCACGCCGGCCGCCAACGAGGCGGGCTCGATCTACTCCAAGCGCGCGCCCGACCGCAACATGGCCACCGCCCCGGGAACGTGGCAGACCTACGACATCACCTTCCGCGCGGCCCGCCACACCAGCGCGGGAGTGAAGGTCGACGACGCGCGGGTCACGGTCGTCTGGAACGGCGTGGTGGTGCACGACGACGTGGCCATCGACGGCGGCACGGGCGACAACATCCCGGAGAGCGCGGCGTCGGGCGGGATCCGCCTCCAGGACCACGGTGACCCCGGCGAGAATCCCCGCTTCCGCAACGTGTGGATCGAACCCGTCTCCTGACCTCATCCGGCCGGCAGGCCGTCCCGCCCTTCGCGCGTGGCCGGCCTGTCGGGCCATGAGCACGCCGCTCCTGGCCGCCGCGTTCCCGACACGGCCACCGGCGCGATCCGGAACCCGGCTCCGTCCGTGGCGGTGCCGTTCACGCCGGCTCGGGCCGTACCGCCTCCCCGGCCAGCTCCTGGACGCCCTTGAGGAGCCTGTCCACGTCGGACTCGTCGGTGTACGGCGCGATCCCGGCCCGGATCGCCCCGGTATCGCCGAGGCCCAGGCGGCGGGAGCACTCCAGCGCGTAGAAGCTGCTCGCGGGAGCGTTGACGCCGCGCTCGGCCAGGAAGCGGTAGGCGTCGGCCGGCCTGACGTGGTCGACGGAGAACAGCGTCGTGGGGGTACGGCTGCGCGACGCCGCGCCGTGGAAGGTCACCCCGGCGATCCCGGCCAGACCGGCGTCGAGCCGGTCGAGCATCACCCGCTCGTGCTCCTCCAGCGCGGCCATCGAGCGGGCCAGACGTTCGCGCCGGGTCCCCTCGCCGGGCACGAGGCCGGCGAGGAAGTCGACCGCCGCCGTCGTGCCGGCGAGCAGTTCGTACGGCAGCGTGCCCAGCTCGAAGCGCTCGGGCACCGCGTCGCTGGAGGGGAGCAGCTTGTCGGGGCGGACGGTCTCCAGCAGGCCGGGGTCGGCGGCGAGCACGCCCAGGTGCGGGCCGAGGAACTTGTACGGCGAGCAGGCGTAGAAGTCGGCGCCCAGCCGTCCGACGTCGACCAGGCTGTGCGGCGTCAGGTGCACGCCGTCGACGTAGAGCAGCGCCCCGGCCTCGTGCACCCGCTCGGCGATCGCCGGGACGTCCGGGCGGGTGCCCAGCAGGTTCGACGCGGCCGTGACGGCCACCAGCCGGGTGCGCCCGGTGAGCAGGCCGGAGACGGCCTCGACGTCCAGCTCGCCGCTCGCCGGGTCGAAGTCGGCCCAGCGCACCGTGACCCCGCGCGCCTCGGCGGCCTGGACCCAGGGCCGGATGTTCGCGTCGTGGTCCAGGGTGGTGACCACGACCTCGTCACCGGGGTGCCACTCCCTGGCGAGCGCGCGGGCCATGTCGTAGGTGAGCTGCGTCATGCTGCGGCCGAACACGATGCCGCCCGGCGTACCGCCGAGCAGGTCGGCCATCGCCCGGCGCGCCCCCGTCACGATCCCGTCGGCGCGCCGCTCGGCGGTGGTCTCGACCCCCCGGTTGGAGACGGCGGACCGCAGCGCGCCGGCCACGGCCTCCGCGACCGGCTCGGGCACCTGCGAGCCTCCCGGCCCGTCGAAGTGCGCCGCGCCCTCGTCCAGCGCGGGAAAGCGCGCCCGTACGGTCGCCACGTCGTATGTCACGAATTCTCCAATATCATGCGGATCTATCAGCTTTTCAACAGATTTGTTCCTTGAGTCGGATCTTCATGGTACGAGGAGAAGGTCACGGCCGGATTTGTCTCTTGTTCTCGGAGCGGTCGGAGTCGAAGGCGCGAGTCGTACGCGGGTGGGTTCCGAATTTCGGGGCGGGAGGAGTCCCCGTGCCGGGGTGTGCACCGTACACGCCAAGACGGACACCGTACCGGGACGACGGGTGCGCCGCACCGCGACCCTCTGTTCGGGAAATCAGCTGTTTCCGCTGCCGGCGGAGATGAGGGTATTTCCCGAACACGGCAAGCCTGAAACCGTCGCCCTGTATGCCTCCCTTCTGGTGGCTGATCTCGTTCGGGCGTTGCGACCTGGCTGAACTTCGGTCTCGGTGGCTCGCGGGGCGTTCCTGACACCTGGTCCCGGTAGGTGGCCCGGGGCCACGCCGCGCGGGAAGACCGAGAGAGGTCATTCGCCCCGGTAGGCGGCCGGGCGCTTCTCGCGGAAGGCCCGGGAGCCCTCCTTGGCGTCCTCGGAGCCGATGACCGGCCAGCCGATGGCGTCGGAGACCTTCAGTGCCTCGTCCTCGGGCAGGCCCAGGGTCTCGCGGTAGGCGCGGAGGATGGCCTGGACGGCGAGGGGGCCGCACTCGGCGATCTGGGCGGCGATCTCCAGGGCGGCCGTCAGCGCCTCGCCGTCGGGGACGACCCGGTTGACCAGGCCCATGGCCAGCGCCTCCCGCGCGGTGACGGCGCGGCCGGTGAGCAGGATGTCCATGGCGAAGGCGTACGGGATCTGGCGGGGCAGGCGGATCGCGGAGCCGCCCATGGGGAAGAGGGCGCGACGGGCCTCGAACAGGCCGAGGGTGGCGGACTCGGCGACCACCCGCATGTCGGTGCCGACGAGCAGCTCGGTGCCCCCGGCCACGGCGTACCCCTCGACCGCGCAGACGATCGGCTTCGTCGGCAGCGCGCCGGAGTCGCGGAGCAGGCCCTTCCAGTGGAAGTCGGGGATGGCCGCGGCCCGCTCCCTGACCCGGGCGTCCTGCGACGGGCTGCCCATGGCCTTCAGGTCGGCGCCCGCGCAGAACGTCCCGTGCGCGCCGGTCAGCACGGCGACGCGGACCTCGGGCTCCTCCGAGACGTACGCCCAGGCGTCGGCCAGACCGACCAGCATGTCGGTGGAGAGCGCGTTCCTCGCCTCGGGCCGGTCCATGGTGACGACCACGACGTGACCGTCGCGCTCGACCCGGCAGTGCGGTGTGCTGATCGGCAGGAGTTCCACGGGACGACCTCCGTTGATTCACCAGGTGCTGATGGGAAATTCTGGATGCGTATCGTTCCCGCGCGGCCTGGCCGCCCGGGGTGGGACCGGGGTTCCGGCGACGCCGGGCGAGACGCCTTCCGGGGATGCCGGTCCTGCATTGAAAGGGCGGGGCCCGTGCTCAGTCAAGCGCTTGCTAGGCGTACCTCACGGGGTTAGTCTGCCCATGCGTACAAGAACAGATTCTTGTTCTAAATACCCCGTTCCGCCAGGGCTTGTCGCGATAAAGAGAACGTGATTCACTCCGGCGTGCCGGGGCCTTTCCAACCGAGAGGATTTCCGATGGGTACGCTCGGTTTCTGGAGATTGGCGCAGGCGGACCCCGAGTGGGTGGCCGCCGTCGACCCGGACGGCACCGAACACCGCGCCGGCGACCTGCTCGCCCGTGCCAACCGCCTCGTCCACGGCCTGAGGGAACTCGGCCTCAAGGCGGGCGACGGCATCTGCGGGCTCGTGCCCAACGGCTCCGACGGGCTCACCCTCTACCTCGCCGCCCTGCAGGCCGGCTGGTACTACACGCCGATCAACTGGCACCTCACCGGACCCGAGATCGGCTACATCGTCGCCGACAGCGAGGCGCGCGCCTTCTTCGTCCACGAGCGCTACGCCGAGGAGGGACTGCGCGGCGCCGCCGAGTCGGGCATCGCCGCCGAGCGCGTCTTCGCGTTCGGGCGGGTCGAGGGGGTGCGGTCCGCCGCGGAGCTGACCGACGGGCGACCGGACACCGCCCCCGCCGACCGTACGGCGGGCGCCACCATGCACTACACCTCCGGCACCACCGGCAAGCCCAAGGGCGTGCGCCGCCCGCTCAGCGGCCTGGACCCGGACGACGCCGCCGAGCTGATGTCGTTCCTGCTCACCCTGTTCGGCATCACCCCGGGCAAGGAGAACGTCCACCTGGTCACCTCGCCGAACTACCACACCGCCGTCACCCAGTTCGGGGGGACGGCCCTGCAGATGGGGCACACGCTCGTCTACATGGACAGGTGGGACGCCGAGGAGACGCTCCGGCTCTGCGAGAGGTACCGGGTCACCAACTCGCACATGGTCCCCACCCACTTCAAGCGCCTGCTCGCGCTCCCCGCCGACGTGAGGTCCAAGTACGACCTCTCCTCGCTCAGATGGATGATCCACGCCGCGGCCCCCTGCCCGGTCCCCGTCAAGTGGGCCATGTTGGAGTGGTGGGGCGACTGCATCTACGAGTACTACGCGGCCACCGAGGGCGGCGGCACCATCGCCACCCCGGAGGGCTGGAGGAGCCACCCCGGCACCGTCGGCACCGCCTGGCCGATCAGCGAGCTGCTCATCGTGGACGAGAACCTGGAGCCCGTGCCGACGGGGACCCCCGGCACCATCTACATGAAGATGATGGGCGTCCAGTTCGAGTACAAGGGCGACCCGGCGAAGACCGCGGCCAACCGGTTGCGCGACCACTTCACCGTCGGCGACATCGGCTACCTGGACGAGGAGGGCTTCCTCTTCCTCTGCGACCGCAAGGCCGACATGATCATCTCCGGCGGGACCAACATCTACCCGGCCGAGATCGAGAACGAGCTGATGGTCCACCCCAAGATCGCCGATGTGGCCGTGTTCGGCATCCCCGACGAGGAGTGGGGCGAGCAGATCAAGGCCGTGGTCGAGCCCGCGGCCGGCGTCGTCCCCTCGCCCGAGCTGGCGGCCGAGCTCGTCGAGTCGCTGCGGGGCCGCCTGTCGAGGATGAAGTGGCCGAAGTCCGTCGACTTCATCGCGGAGATGCCCCGCGAACCCAACGGCAAGCTCCTCAAACGCAAGCTGCGTGACCCGTACTGGGAGGGACACGAACGTGCCATCTAGCGAAGACACCCGGGCGCCGCTGCGGGCGCGGCACGTGCTGGAGTTCCCCGGCGGATACACGCGCACGACGGGACCGGTGATCGGGCGCTTCCTCACCGAGCTGCGGGACGGGCGGCTCGTCGGGGTCCGCACGGCGGGCGGGCGCACGCTGGTGCCGCCGCTGGAGTACGACCCGGAGACCGGCGACGCGGTGACCGGCGAGTTCGTCGAGGTCGGCCCGGCCGGCACCGTCGAGAGCTGGGCGTGGGTGACCACCCCGAGGAAGAACCACCCGCTGGACCGGCCGTTCGCCTGGGCCCTCATCCGGCTGGACGGCGCCGACACCTCGCTGGTGCACGCGGTGGACGCCGGGGACGTCAGGGCGATGCGTCCCGGGCTGCGGGTACGTCCCCGCTGGCGGGCCGGGCGCACCGGGCACGTCACCGACATCGAGAGCTTCGTCCCCGAGGTCACCAGGATCGTCTCCGAGGTCAGCGCCGAGTACACCGTGACGCCGGGCCTGGCGCTGACCCGCTTCCTGGAGGGGGTCGCCGAGGGCGTCCTCATCGGCTGCCGGTGCGGCACCTGCCACAAGGTCTACGTGCCCTACCGGCTGTCCTGCCCCGAGTGCGGGGTGGCGGTCAGCGAGGAGGTGGTCGTCCCGGACACCGGCACGATCACCACCTTCGCCATCAACAACCTGCCCGACCCGCGGGCCCCCGAGGTGCCGTTCGTCTCGGCGTACATCCAGCTCGACGGCACCGACATCCCGATGATCGCCCTGGTCGGCGGGATCCCGGCCCACGAGGTGCGCCAGGGCATGCGGGTGCGGGCCGTGTGGGTGCCCGAGGAGGAGCGGACGATGTCCATGTCGAACATCAAGTGGTTCGCCCCCACCGGCGAGCCGGACGCGGAGCTGTAGATGCGGGAGATAGCGGTCGTCGCGTTCGCGCAGACCCGGCACAGTGCCGTCGACGAGGGACAGAGCGAGGCCGAGCTCATCCTGCCCCCGCTGGAGGAGGTGAGGGCCGCCACCGGGCTGCGGAAATTCGGTTTCACCTGCTCGGGGTCGTGCGACTACCTGGCGGGCGCGCCGTTCTCGTTCGTCTCCGCGCTCGACGCGCTCGGCGCCTGGCCGCCGATCTCGGAGAGCCACGTCGAGATGGACGCGGCCTGGGCGCTGTACGAGGCCTGGGTCAGGCTCCAGCACGGCGACGTCGACTCGGCCCTGGTCTACGGCTTCGGCAAGTCGTCCCAGGGGGACCTGCGGGAGATCATGACGCTCCAGCTGGACCCGTACTACCTGGCCCCCCTCGGGCTGGACCAGGTCTCCTTCGCCGCGCTGCAGGCGTCGGCCACCGGGGCGGACCGGGCCGAGCTGGACGAGATCGTGCGGCGCAGCCGCGCCGACGGCAGGGCCAACCCGTACGCTCTCGACCTGCCGGACCCCATCCCGGATCCCACTGCGGAGGAGGCGGAGGTCGCGCCGCTGCGGCCGTACGACATCGCCCCGATCACCGACGGCGCCGCCGCGGTGGTGCTGGCGGCCGGTGACCTGGCCAGGGAGCTGTGCGAGCGCCCCGCGTGGATAACGGGGATCGCCCACCGTATAGAGCCGCACTACCTGGGCATGAGGGACCTCGCCCGGTCGGCCTCCGCCGCCGACGCCGCACGCGCGGCGGGGGCCGGCAAGGGTGACGTCGACGTGGCCGAGCTGCACGTCCAGTTCAGCCACGAGGAGCTCATCCTGCGCGAGGCGCTGGAGCTCCCCGAGGGCACGCGCGTCAACCCGAGCGGCGGCCCCCTCGCCGCGAACCCGGTCATGGCCACCGGCCTCATCAGGATCGGCGAGGCGGCCGGGCGCATCATGGACGGCACCGCGGGCCGCGCCCTCGGGCACGCCACGAGCGGCCCCTGCCTCCAGCACAACCTCGTCACCGTGATGGAGGCTTAGAGATGGGCAACCCCTGCGCGGTCATCGGTGTCGGCCAGACTCACTACACGACCAAGCGGCGCGACGTCTCCCTCGCCGGGCTGGTCCGCGAGGCGGCCCTGCGCGCGCTGGAGGACGCGGGCCTGACCTGGAAGGACATCGACGCGGTCGTCATCGGCAAGGCGCCCGACCTGTTCGAGGGCGTGATGATGCCCGAGGCCTACCTCGCCGACGCGCTGGGCGCCGCGGGCAAGCCGATGATGCGGGTGCACACGGCGGGCTCGGTCGGCGGGTCCACCGCGCTCGTCGGCGCCTCGCTGATCCAGGGCGGCGTGCACGACCGGGTGCTGGTGGTGGCGTTCGAGAAGCAGTCGGAGTCCAACGCGACCTGGGCCCTGTCCACCCACCTGCCGTTCAGCGCCTCGCTGGTCGTCGGCGCGGGCGGCTACTTCGCCCCGCACATCCGCGAGTACATCCGCCGCTCCGGCGCCCCCGGGCATGTCGGCCACCTGGTGGCCGTCAAGGACCGGCTCAACGCGCTGAAGAACCCGTACGCGCACCTCAAGATCCCCGGCATCGACCAGAAGATGGTCGAGTCGACCCCGATGCTCTGGGAGCCGATCCGCTACCTCGACACCTGCCCGTCCTCCGACGGCGCCTGCGCGATGGTGCTGGCCGCGGAGGACAAGCTCACCGGCAGCACCCCCGCCTGGGTCCTCGGCACCGCGATGCGCTCCGAGCCGATCTTCCGTGCGGGCCGCGACACCGTGAACCCGCAGGGCGGCAAGGACTGCGCGGCCGACGTCTACCGGCAGGCCGGGATCACCGACCCGCGCCGGGAGATCGACGTGGCGGAGGTGTACGTGCCCTTCTCCTGGTACGAGCCGATGTGGCTGGAGAACCTCGGCTTCGCCGCCGAGGGGGAGGGCTGGAAGCTCACCGAGTCCGGGGCCACCGCCCTGGACGGCGACATCCCGTGGAACGCCTCGGGCGGCGTGCTGTCGAGCAACCCGATCGGCGCCTCCGGGCTGATCCGGTTCGCCGAGGCGGCGCTCCAGGTGCGGGGGATGGCGGGGGAGCACCAGGTGGACGGCGCCAGGCGGGCCCTCGGGCACGCGTACGGGGGAGGCGCGCAGTTCTTCGCGATGTGGATGGTCGGCAGCGACAAACCCTGATCCCCCAGGAGGGGTGCGAATGGAGTTCAACCACGCGGATCTGTTCGAAGGACTCGCCGACGCGATCGGGGACCGCACGGCCGTCGTCTGCGGCGACCGGCGCGTGACCTACGCCGAGCTGGACGCGCACGCCAACCGGCTCGCCCACTTCCTCCAGAGCAGGGGCGTGCGCCCCGGGCAGCACGTCGGGATCCACCTGTACAACGGCGTCGAGTACGTGGCAGGTCTGCTGGCCGCCCTCAAGATCCGGGCGGTGCCGGTCAACGTGAACTACCGCTACGTCGAGGCGGAGCTGCTCTACCTCTACCGGGACTCCGACATCGTGGCCCTGCTGTTCGACGTGGAGTTCGACGCCCGGGTGGCGGCCACGGCCCCGGACGCCCCCCTCCTGGAACACCTGATCGCGGTGGGGGGACCGTCCCGGGTCGAGGGCGCGGTGCCGTACGAGGAGGCGCTGGCCGGGCAGCCGGAGACGCGCGGGTTCCCCGAGCGCTCGGGCGACGATCTCTACATCATCTACACCGGCGGCACGACCGGCATGCCCAAGGGCGTGATGTGGCGTACCGAGGACCTGTTCTTCGCCTTCGGCGGCGGCAACCCCTACGGCGAGCCGCGCGCCACCCCGGGCGAGGTGATCGAGGCGGCCGCCGCCGCGGGCGAGATGACCATGCTGGCCGCGGCCCCCCTGATGCACGGCGCCGCCCAGATGGGCACGTTCATCACCTGGTGCATGGGCGGCACGATCGCGTACGTCCGCAAGTTCGACGCGGCCGAGGTGCTGCGGACGATCGAGCGGGAGAGGGTCCTGACGCTCAACATCACCGGGGACGCGATGGCCCGGCCGCTGGTCGAGGAGATCGCCACCGGCGCCTACGACCTGTCCTCCCTGTTCGCGCTGAGCTCCACCGGCGCGATCCTCAGCGGTTCGGTGCGCGAGCGGCTGGAGGAGCTGCTGCCCGGCAAGATGATCATCGACAGCTTCGGCTCCACCGAGTCCGGTTACACCGCCTCGGCGGTTCCCGGCTCCTCGCCCGAGTCGGGGCTGCGCTACCAGCCGAACCCCCACGCCCGCCTGGCCGTGCTCAACGAGGTCCTGGAACCGGTCAAGCCCGGCTCGGACGAGCTGGGCACCGTGGCCAGGAGCGGCCGCATCGCCTCCGGCTACTACAAGGACGAGGCCAAGACGGCCCGCACCTTCGTGACGGACGGGGACGGGGTCCGCTGGCTGCTGACCGGCGACATCGCCAAGGTCGAGGAGGACGGCACCATCGCGATCTTCGGCCGGGGCTCCGCCTGCATCAACACCGGCGGGGAGAAGGTCTTCCCCGAGGAGGTCGAGGCGGTGCTCAAGGGCCACCCGGCGGTCTTCGACGCGGTCGTGACCGGCATCCCGGACGAGCGGTGGGGCAACCGGGTGGCGGCGGTGATCGAGCCGCGCCCCGGCACGGCGCCGACGGCCGAGGAACTGGAGGCCCACTGCCGGGAGAAGATCTCCGGCTACAAGGTGCCCAGGACCTTCGCCTTCGTCGACGAGATGGTCCGCTCCCCGGCGGGCAAGGCCGACTACCGCTGGGCCAGGACGACCGCCGAGGCCGCCCGTTCCTGACGGTCCTCCCGATGTCACCCGCCTCCCCGTGTCCCCTGGCGAGCCGATGAGCGGTCAGGGGCCCGGCGGTGGTTCTTCGGGCGACGAGGGCGACGGCGGTCGGGGGTCCGGCGGTGGTTTTCCAGCGATGACGGCGACGGCGGTCAGGGGTCCGGCAAGGGTTTTCTGGCGATGACGGTGACGGCGATCAGGTGGTCGCGGTGCAGCCGGAAGGTGCGGCGCATGGCGAGGACGCGTCGGCGGGCGTCGGGATTGGCGAGCAGGTTCCGGATGAAGCGCAGCGCGCCGAGCGGGCCCTCGTCGGCGATGATCCGCCGTGGCCGCAGCAGGGCCATGGGCGCGGTGTCGACCCGCTCGACGACCAGTCCGTGCGCCTGGAGCAGGGACCGCCATTCGGTGATCGTCTGAGGGCGGGCGTTGACCTTGACGGCCCGGGCGAGAGCCTGGCGGATGCCCGTCTTGGCCGCCTCGGGCAGCGGGTCGGGAGTGAGCCCGAGTTCGTGGACGGCGTAGCGGCCGCCGGGGCGCAGCAGGCGGGCGGCCTCGGCGACGACGGCGTGTTTCGCCCGGTCGCCCCGCATGGTGAGCATGGCCTCGCCGATCACCACGTCGGCCGAGGCGTCGGGCAGCCCGGTGGCGGCGGCGTTGCCGAGGACGACGCTGCCGTGCCCGGCGACGACGCTGCCGGCCGCGGCCACCGCCGCCGGGTCCTGCTCGACGCCGAGGTAGGAGCGCGGGTGCCGGTCGAGGATCTCCCGCGCGGTACGCCCGAGCCCTGGGGCGAGCTCGACCACGTCGGCACCGGTGATCCCCGCCCGGGCCAGGAGGACCCGGGTGAGTTCGGCGCCGCCGGGGCGCAGGACGCGTTTGCCGAGGCGGGCGAGGAGGGAGTGGCCCGGCGCGTCGCCGTCGGCGCGGTCACCCGGCAGGGATGCCCGGCCGGCCGTCCGTGGTTCGGGGCCGGTTGCCGGTGGTTTCGGGTCGCCCGCCCGTGGTCCGGGGCCGGTCGCCCGCGACCCGAGCGGGGGCGGAGGCGGGACCGTGGTCATCGGGCGGGGCCTCCGACGACGGGCTCCAGCACCAGAGCCTGGCGGCTGCGGTGGACGGTGAGGTAGCCCAGCCCGTCCGGTCCGGCGGTAAAGGCGCGCCGGGAGCGCCTGGGCAGCCACACCAGCGCGCCGGGCCGCAGGTCCAGGGTGTCGAGTTCGGTGGTGAGCCGGCCGGTGCCGTGCAGGACGTGCAGGAGGACGTCGAGATCCGGGCCGGTGTGCGCGTCGATGGTGGCCTCCGGGGCGAGCTGGATGACGTTGGCGTCCAGGTCGCGCTCGCGCATCTCCAGTTTCCAGGCCGCGCCGGTCACGCCAGGGGTGACCGTGCCGGTGTCGTGCAGGACGCGGGGCAGCGGGGTGGCGGCCAGTTTGGTGATCCGGATCCGCCAGGTCTTGGGGCCCTTGTCGAGATAGTCCCAGCTGTAGCCGCCGGGGTGCTCGGCGTCGAACTCGTCGCGCAGGTGCCGGGGATCGTGGTTGTTGACCAGCACGAAGGAGTCGCCGACGGCGAGGGCCCCGTAGGTCGCGAAGATCGTCGGATGCTTGTCGGGCTTGCTCAGGGGGCGTACGTCAAGTTCCTGGTCGTTCATGGTTTTTCCTCTCGTCCCCCTATTTATACAACTGGATTTTGTATAAACTCAAGTCCATGACCCATATGATCGGACAGCCGTGTGTGGCCGTGCCTGACTGGGCCCGCGTGGAGGAGCGGCCGGTGGAGGGCACGTCATGACCGAGATGCAGGCGTTCGCCATCGGCGCCGCCGTGACGTTCGTCTGGCTCGGCATGGTGCTGGCGATCTCCTTCCTGGAGGCGCCGCTGAAGTTCCGTGCTCCCGGTGTGACCACGAAGATCGGGCTCGGCATCGGACGGCTGGTCTTCCGCGCCCTCAACACGGTCGAGGCCGTGCTCGCCACCGTGCTCCTGAGCGTGCTGGCGGTCGAGACCGCCGTCGTCTCCAGCCTTCCGCCGTCCGGCGCCGTCACCCCGGCGGCGGTCGCGGTCCTGACCCTGGCCGTGCAACTGGCGGTGGTACGGCCACGGCTGGCGCGCAGATCCGACCGCATCCTCGCCGGCCGGGACGCGCCGCGCTCGAAGGGCCACCACGCCTACATCGCCCTGGAGGTCGTCAAGGTCGTCGCCCTGCTCGTCGCCGGGGTCGTGCTCCTGATGAGCTGAACGCCCCCCGCGTGCGGGTTCCCGGTCCGGGGAGGGCTGGAGGGGAGATGGGGAGGACCGGGAAGAAGCCGGGAGGGGCCGGGAGGGGGAAGGCCGCGTACTCCGGGGAGGCGTGAACCGCCCGGATGCCCGATCCGTTTCCGGGATGTGATGCGTTTTCTGCGGACCGTCGTCCTGCTCCCGCTCCTTCTCGTGGTCGGCTGCTCCGGGAACGGCACCACCGTCTCCGTCGAGACCACCGCGCCCGCCGGGGAACGGCCCGGTGCCGTCGTCGTCCGGTACGTCAGCTGCGGCGGGATGACGTGCGAGGGCGGCGACAGCATGAGCGTCACCGCCGACGGGCGGGCCGTCTCGCTGCGCGACGCGGAACTCGTCGTCGTCCCGCTCCCGGAGGCCGAACTGCGCGACCTGCGGGCCGGGCTCGTCGAATCCCTGGCCGGGCGGGAGGGCACGATCGACCGTACCGGAGGGGCCACCGACCAGCCCTTCGCGGTCGTCACCGTGGTGGACTCCGGCGGGAAGACCCACGAGACCCGGCTGGAGGGGACGCCGACGGCGGAGGACGAGCCGGTCGTCGCCGCCACCGAGCGCCTCTCGAAGCTGACCGCCAGGATCCGCTCCACCGGCACGCCCGACGTCACCGCGCCGATCACGGTGACGATGTACGAGGACCCGAGCGCCCGGCCAAGGCGGCAGGCGACCTGGCCCGAGGGGATCACCACGCCGATCGAGGCCGCGACCGGCGGCAATTTCGGCACCCGGACCTACCGGGGACGCGAGGCGACGACGCTGCGCACCGCCCTGGGGAAGGCGGGGGACAACGTGACGGTGGCCACCGGGGGCAAGACCCTGATCGCCCGCTGGGAGGCGGTGCTTCCGTGATTTCGGGTGGAACCCGCGTACCGTCCCCGTAACGCGAAGGGTTGTATTCAGGGCGAGCCGGTTCCGGATACAGGGGGCAGGCGTCGCCGGCCTTCGCGTTCGGCTATCGCGCCTGCCCGGTCGGCACCTGCCGCCACATCTCCCGCGCCTCGCGGAGCGTCCACCGCCCGGCGAAGGCGTGCTCTGGCGGCCTGTTCTGGATCATGTAGGCACCGCCGCAGGAGATCAACTCGTAGAAGACCATCCGGCAGGAGCATGTGTGCTCCACGACGCGGTAGCGACCCTGCGGTACCGAATCCCCGTCGAGCGTCTGGCGTTCCGAGGTGACGCGTACCGGGTGTGCGCTGACACCAGGGCAGGGCCATTCGCTGCGGGCGTCCTTCGGATCGCGGTTCGGGGTCTCGCGTGCGCCCCCGCTCGACACGGCATGTACAGAACCCTTTTCACCCTTTGGCAGGCGTCTGCCGGTGACAGCGTGATCACGAATCCTGCGTTCCTCTGAAGACGTGGAGAAAACCCTGGTCGGTAGGAAGACGGCCTGCGGTGCCGGTCGCGGTGGCGTTCCGAGCGGGACCGGCAGGGCATACACGTAGCGGATCGGTCAGGACGGAGGTGGAAGACGGCTGCGTCCCGCCTGCCCCGGCCGGTTGGTCTCTGGTTAGGAAAGCGCTTACCTTAGGAGGATGGTCCGGCGTGGCAGGATCCGTTGAGGAAAGGCTTTCGTTTTGATCCACTCAATCGACCCCAGGACCGGCGAGTCCGTCGGAGATCCCTTCCCCCTGACCTCGGACGACGAGGTGGACGCGATCGTCGGGGCGGCTCTCGCCGCCGGGTCCGCCTGGCGTTCCGCGGACCGGGCGGCGGCGCTCGACGCGGTCGCGGCGGCACTGGAGGTGAACGTCGAGGAGCTCTGGCGGGCGGCAGACGCGGAGACCGCGCTCGGGGAGACCCGGCTGCGCGGGGAGGTGGCGCGGGCCGCCGGCCAGTTCCGGCTCTTCGCCCAGGTGCTGCGGGACGGCGGGCACGTGGAGGCGGTGATCGACCACGCGACGGCCCAGCCGCCGGTCCCCGACCTGCGGCGGATGAACCACCCGCTGCCCGGCGTGGCCGGGGTCTTCGCGGCGAGCAACTTCCCGTTCGCCTTCTCGGTCGCGGGCGGCGACACGGCCTCGGCGCTGGCCGCCGGATGCCCGGTGGTGGTCAAGGCCCACGACGGGCATCCGGCCACGTCGGAGCTGTCGTGGCAGATCATCCGGCGCGCCCTGCCCGACCCGGACCTGCTCGGCCTGGTCCGCGGGCTCGACGCGGGGAAGCGGCTGGCCGTACACCCGTCCGTGGCGGCCGTCGGGTTCACCGGCTCCATCCCCGGGGGCAAGGCCATCCAGGCGCTCATCGCCGAGCGTCCCGACCCCATCCCGTTCTACGGCGAGCTGGGCAGCGTCAACCCCGTCGTCGTGCTGCCCTCGGCCGCCCGCGACGGCCTCGCCCAGGGCTTCGCCGCATCGCTCACCCTCGGCACCGGCCAGTTCTGCACCAACCCCGGGTTGGTGTTCGTCCCCGACGACGCCGAACTCCTGGTCTCCGTCTCCGAGGCGGTCTCCGGGACCGTGGGCGGGCCGATGCTCACCGAGCGGATGCAGGGCGGCTACCTGCGCGGGCTGGCCAGGCTCGGCAAGCTCACCCCGCTCGCCGAGGGGCGGCCGGGCGAGGGGGCGTTCGCGGTGACCCCGCAGGTGTTCGTCACCGATCTGGCGACGTTCGCCGCGGACCTGCCCGATCTCGTGGAGGAGTGTTTCGGCCCGGCCGCCCTCGTGGTCGTCTACCCCGACCCCGCGGACCTGCCTCCCGTACTGGAGAGGCTGGACGGCTCGCTGACCGCCACCATCCACGCGACCGACCCCGCCGAGGCGCGCGGGAGCGCCGAGGTGCTGCTCAAGAAGGCGGGGCGGCTGATCTGGAACGGCTGGCCGACCGGGGTGGCGGTCCGCTGGGCCATGCACCACGGCGGTCCCTGGCCCGCCAGCACGGCCGCCGCCCACACCTCGGTCGGCGCCGCAGCGATCCGCAGGTGGCTGGTGCCGACCGCCTACCAGGACTGGCCGGCCGAGCTCCTGCCGCCCGAGCTGCGCGACGACAACCCGCTGGGCATCCCCCGCCGGGTCGACGGGGTCCTCGTCGAGGGACGCGCCTGACATTTCCCGTCGCCTGACATTTCCCGTTGTCTGGCGGCCCCGCCGCCTGACGTTCCCGCCGGTCTCCGGGCACCCCGGAGACCGGCTCGGCGCCGTTCCCTTTCGCGTCGCTCACGTTTGTCTCGTCTCCTTTCGTGCAGCTCCCGTTCGCGCGGTTCCGGCCCGGCGTCTGCTGGTTCTTCGAGGTTGAGCGGGGCCGTCCACGCTAAGATCGCTCCCCGTGCTTCCGGATGGTTTATGGCGGATTATCAGGATTGGGATAGTAGGCCTGATCCTTGCGGCGGCGGCCGCGGGCCTGGTGCTCGGCGACGCCTGGCTCTGGATGGCCGCCGAATGGTCGCCGCCGCCCTATACGGAGGTTTACGCGCCCGACGGGTTTGACACCCCGACGACTGTGGCGCTGCTCGTGGCCGCCCTGGTGAAGGCCGCGCTCCTGTGGCTGATCCTGCGTGCCCCCGCGCCGGGACCGCTGGACCGCCGGGAAAAGGCGCTGCGCCGCCTGCTGTATCTGGCGGTGGCGTACACCCTCGTGCCGTGGTACCAGACCGGGCTGCTCCCCGACGCGGTCGAGGCGGCGCTGCAGCTCGCGCTGTGGACCGCGATCGACGTCCTCTACCTGCTCGTCATCCGCTGGCGGTCCCGCATACTGCGCGCGGCGGCCGGGGTGATGTTCGCGGCCGGGGTGGCCGGGATGGCCAACGAACTGCTCGACGAACTCGACCTTCCAGAACTTGGATCGGGCGTCGTCGTCGGACTGGGCCTGATGCTGGCCGGAGTGGCGGCGACCATCCTCACGATCGTCGGGCAGCGGCGCGACGGGCGGTGGAGCCTTGGCACGCTGGTCGCCGGGTGGTTGTCGCTGGGCGTCTACGCGCTGGTGATCCCGCTCAACTTCCTCACCGAGGGGATCTCCGGTGGGAGGCTGGCGATTCTGGTCATGATGGACGCGGCGGGGCTCGTCAGCACCGTGTGGATCGCGGCGACCGCCCGTGAAATGCCCGCCGGGGGCCACCCGGCGGACCTTCCGCCCGCGCGGCGGCGCGTGGTCCGCGTCGCGGTGGCGGCCGTGGCCGTACTGCCGGTCATCGCACTGATCCACCCGGAGCAGACCCCGCACCTCACCTACACCGGCTGGTCGATGGACTGCTATGCCCGGCCCAGCTTCGGCGACCTGAAACCCGCGGAACGCGACGCCGCGTTCCTGTGCCGGGCGCGGAGCACGGACGGCGGGGGCCCGCCCATGTTCCCGGACAGCCTGTCGGACCAGCAGATCCTCGCCTCCGGGCGGGCGCTGTGCCGTGCGAAGGACCCCGACGAGCAGAAGGCGATCCTGACGCGGGCCGGGAGCGAGCGGTCCGCCTGGGGCGTGGACCGGTGGGACCTCGTCTACATCTGCCCGGAGATCGTCGGCGCGACCCATCCCGAGCTGCTGCGGTCGACCGCGGAGGCGGAGGCGGCGAACACCGCCTACATCGCCGAGGAGAACGCGAAGTGCCGCGACCCGTGGCCCCGGACGAAGGGGGTCGTCCAGGCCACGGCCAAGTACTTCCTGTTCGCCGACGGCGATCACGGCTATCAGGTCCACGACCCCGAGGACGAAACGGCCGGCGAGGCGGCGGAGCAGGCGATAGACAGGCTCTACGACGACAACACCCTCATCGGGGTGGCCGGTAGCACGGTGCTCATCGGGCACATCGAGGACGTCATCGATCTGTGCCTTACGGTGAAGGCCCTGCGCACCGCGCCACCACGGCGGACGGCCGGATGGGATCAGGTCAACGAGGTGCCGATCGTCAGCCGCAGCGGCAGGCTCACCGTGCCGGAGATGGGCGAGGGCGGGGACGTGGGCGCGGGTGCCCCGATGCCGAACCTGGCGATCGCGGGGAAGGGCCGCTATCGGCTCCGTGTCTACGTGCGGGTCGACGCGGGGGAGGAGCGGCACCTGGTCGTCGTGTTCCCGGGTGCGTCGAGGAAGAGGCTCACGCTGAAGCCGTGAGCGGTGGCGGGACGCGTACGGCTTCCGCGACCCCGCGAACCGGCGGTTCCGCACCCGCCGCGCCACCCCTCGCAGGAGCCGTGGACGCCTCGGCCCTGCCTGACCTCCCAAGGCCGGGTCTGTTTCGGCTTGCTCTAACACCTAATTAAAACGTAACAACAAAAAGAGTCTTACCAGAGTGTGGTTCTGTCGGAAATGTCGTGTTAATCGGCCATTGACGGTCACGAAATGCTGATCTACTGTCCAGTCAGCTTTAAATCGATTTACTCCGTCTTGGTTCGCCCTGCCTTTTCGCCCCCCACGGATCGCAAGGAGACGGCATGCCATTCCCCTCCCTCCACCCTGGCCGGTTACGCACGGTCCTCTGGACACTGGCCCTCTGCGCGCTGGTGGCGGGGCTGCTGCCCGCCGTCGCCGCCCCGGCGCGGGCCGCCGCCCCGGTCGGGCTCGCCGGGGCGAGCTGGATCTGGTCCCCCGGCGGCGACGCGCGGCAGTCCGTCCCCGCCGGCACCCGCTACCTGCGGCGTACGTTCACCGTCCCGGCGGGCGCCGTCACCGAGGCGCAGCTCGTCGCGACCGGGGACGACACCCTCGACGTCTGGCTCAACGGGGTCCCGCTGGCGACCTCGCCCCGGGCCGAGCACTCCTGGCGGCGGTCGCTCTACGTCGACCTCGCCGCCGCCGTCCGCTCCGGCGCCAACACCCTCGCCGTGGCGGCCCGCAACACCTCGGCCGGAGCGGCCGGGGTGATCGGCAGGCTGCGGGTCGTCACCGCGGGCGGCACGGTGGAGCTGGTCACCGACGGCGCGTGGAAGGCCGCCGAGACGGTCACCCCCGGCTGGACCGAGCCCGGGTTCGCCGACTCCTCCTGGCCCGCCGCCGCCGTCTCCGGGGCGTACGGCATCACCCCCTGGAACAGCGACGTCGCCGCCCCCGACCTCGCCGCGGCCTCGCCGCTGACGGTCACCGCGCCCGTCACCGAACGCCGGGCCACCCCGATCGGCGTCGACACCGCCCGGCCCCGGTTCGGCTGGCAGCTCACCTCGAGCGCCCCCGGGCAGATCCAGGCGGCGTACCAGATCATCGTCGCCTCGACGGAGGCCCGCGCGCAGGCCGGTACCGGCGACGTGTGGGACAGCGGGCGCGTCGCGTCGGGGAAGTCGGTGGACGCGGCCTACGAGGGCGGCGCGCTGGCCTCCCAGACCCGCTACCACTGGCGGGTACGGGTCTGGGACACCCAGGGCCGCGCCGCCGGGTGGGGCCCTGCGCACTGGTTCGAGACCGGCCTGCTCGCCCCGGCGACGGAGTGGCGGGCGGCCTTCGTCGGCGCGCCCGGCACCGCTCCCGGTCTGTCCGGTGCGAGCTGGATCTGGTACCCGGAGGGCGACCCGGCGGTGAGCGCGCCGCAGGCCACCCGGTTCCTACGCCGCCAGTTCACGCTCCCCTCGGGGGCGATCACCCGGGCCAGGCTCACCGTCACCGGCGACGACACCGCCGACGTGTGGGTCAACGGCGTCCAGGTCAGCACCTCGCCGCGCGCCACCGACTCCTGGAAGTCCGCCGCGGTCGTCGACGTCGCCTCCCGGCTCCAGGCCGGGACCAACACGCTGGCCGTCTCCACCCAGAACACCACCGTCTCCCCGGCCGGGGCGATCGCCGCGCTGGAGGTCGTCGCCGGCGGCGCCACCACCCGGATCGTCACCGACGGGGCGTGGAAGGCCTCGCAGAGCGGCCCGTCCGGCTGGCAGCAGCCGGGCTTCTCCGACGCCTCCTGGCCCGCGGCCCGGGTCGTCGCCGCCTACGGCTCAGGGCCGTGGGCCTCGAACGTCTCGGCCGCCGAGGCGGCCCCGTACGTCAGGAAGGGGTTCGCGCTCGGCAAGCCGGTGGCCGAGGCGCGGTTGCTGGTCACCGCGCTGGGCCTGCACGAGACCCGGATCAACGGAACGAGGGTCGGCGAGGAGGTCCTCGCCCCGGGCTGGACCGACTACGACAAGCGCCTGGCCTACCGCGCCTTCGACGTGACCTCGCTGGTCCGCCAGGGCGACAACGCCGTCGGCGCGCAGCTCGGCCGGGGCTGGTACGCCGGATCGCTCGGCTTCGCCGGAAGCCAGAAATACGGCACCCAGCCCTGGTACTCGGCGCAGCTGCGGGTCCGCTTCACCGACGGCACCGAGACCACCGTCCTGACCGACTCCTCGTGGCGGACCGCGCCGGGACCGATCACCGCCGACGACCTCTACCACGGCGAGGAGTACGACGCCCGCGCCGCCCGCACCGGCTGGGACACCTCCGGGTTCGACGACTCCGGCTGGAGCGCGGTAAGGGTGCGCGCGGAGGCCGAACCCACCCTCGTGGCGGCCGTCGACCCGGGCGTGGTCGTGCAGCAGGACATCGCCGCGCGGTCGGTGACCCAGCCGAGGCCCGGCGTGTGGGTGGTCGACCTGGGGCAGAACTTCACCGGCTGGAACCGGTTGCGGGTACGCGGCCCGGCGGGCACCACGGTGACCATGCGGCACGCCGAGGTGCTCAACGCCGACGGCACGATCTACACCGCCAACCTGCGCGCCGCCCGGCAGACCGACAGGTTCACCCTCGCCGGGACCGGCGCGGACGAGGTGTACGAGCCGAGGTTCACCGTGCACGGATACCGGTACGTGGAGCTGACCGGCTTCCCCGGCACGCCGACCACCGCGAGCCTCACCGGCCGGGCCGCCTGGACCGGCGGCGCGCCGACCGGCGTCTTCGACTCCTCCAGCGCGCTGGTCGACCGGCTCCAGCACAACATCGTGTGGGGCGCCCGCTCCAACATGCTGTCGGTGCCCACCGACTGCCCGCAGCGCGACGAGCGGCTCGGCTGGACCGGCGACATCGCGATCTTCGCGCAGACCTCGACGTTCAACTTCGACGTCCACGGACTGCTGGACAAGTTCTCCGACGACCTGACCGACGCCCAGCGCGCGGACGGCGCCTTCACCGACGTGGTCCCCGACGTCTGCTGCGGCGCGGGCAAGGCGGGCTGGGCGGACGCGGGCGTCATCGTGCCGTACACGCTGTGGCAGCGCTACGGCGACCTGCGCGTCGTCGACGAGCACTACGCGGGGATGAAGCGCTGGGTCGACTACTCGCGTTCCACCTCGGGGTCCGACCTGATCCGCAACCAGGACACCTACGGCGACTGGCTGAACGTCGGCGACAACACCGCCAACGACCTGATCTCCACCGCCTACTTCGGGTACAGCGCCCGGCTGCTGTCGCGGATGGCCGCGGCCACCGGGCGGACCGCCGACGCCGCCTCCTACGGCACCCTGGCCGACCAGGTGGCCCAGGCGTTCACCGCCAGGTTCGTCGCCGCCGACGGAACCGTGTCGGGCGACACCCAGACCGGGTACGTGCTGGCGCTGTCGTTCGGGATGGTGCCGCAGAACCGGGCCCAGGCGGTGGCGGACAGGCTCGCCGCGAAGGTGGCCTCGCGTGACGGCCACCTCAGCGTGGGCTTCCTGGGCGTGGAGAACCTGCTGCCCGTGCTGGCCGAGAACGGCCACCTCGGCACCGCGTACCAGATCCTGCTGCAGCCCGACTATCCCGGCTGGGGATACATGAGCAGTCGCGGGGCGACCACGATCTGGGAGCGCTGGGACGGCATCCGCACCGACGGCTCCTTCCAGGACCCGGGGATGAACTCCTTCAACCACTACGGCCTCGGCTCGGTGGGCGACTGGCTGTACCGGACGGTGGGCGGTCTGGGCCCCGACACCCGCGACCCCGGCTACCGCCGGATCACGATCGCGCCGCGCCCCGGCGGCGGGCTCACCTCGGGCAGGTCCGACCTGCGGACGCCGTACGGCAGGGCGCTCAGCGACTGGTCGATCGGGGGCGGGACGCTGACGCTGCGGGTGGAGATCCCGGCGAACGCCACGGCCACCGTCCGGGTCCCCTCGGCCTCGGCCGCGGCGGTCACCGGCCCGCCGGAGGCGGTGCCCGTGGGCCACGAGGGCGGCGCGGCCGTCTTCCGGCTCGGCGCCGGCTCGTACACCTTCACGGCGCCCGCCTGACAGGCGGGAACACCCGCGGGCCCCGGGGAGCCGGGGCCCGCGGGGGCGGACCCGGGTGCCGTCCGGGGGCGCGCGGCGGTCCTCGGCGGACCGCCGCACGCTCGCGTGCGGCGGCCGTCAGCGGATCTCGCCCACGCCCGCGTGCCGGGAGACCGAACGGATCACCGACGAGGCCGGGTCGATCCCGGTGTGCAGGGTCGGGGTCCAGCCCGCGTCCGTGCCGAGGTCGGGGTCGTTGACGGCGTTGTGGACGGCGACGAGGTCGACGGGGGCGACCCGGCCGCCGACGCGGAGCAGGTTCCCCCGCGCGGTGAGGGCGGTGCCGCCCCAGTTGTAGAGGAGGTCCGCCGGGTCGACCGCCCGGCCCAGCCGGAAGAGGTTGTTCTCGGCGAAGATCTTCGACTGCACGCCCACGCCGAGGGCGTACTGGAAGGTGGAGGCGTCGGGGATCTCGTAGTAGTTGTTGTAGACGTGCACCTGGCCGAAGCGCACGCGCGGGAGCCGCTGCAGCACGTTGTCGAAGTGGTTGTGGTGGACGGTGACGTTCAGCTTGCCCGTGTCGTTCGCCGGGTTGTTGGTCGAGCCGATCAGCATCGTCTTGTCGTGGCCGGAGAACCGGTTCCAGGAGGCCGTGACGAAGGTGGAGGCGTGGGTGATGTCGAGCTGCCCGTCGTGCACCTGGTAGGGCCTGCCGAAGTACCGCGGCTGCCCGGAGTCCGGGTTGTCGCCGTCGGTGAAGGTGTTGTGGTCCACCCACACGTGCGTCGAGCCGGTCACCGAGATGTTGTCGTAGAGGGAGTTCCAGTTGCCCTCGGCGCCGTCGGTCGGGGTCCACCGCGGGAAGCAGTCGGCGGTGTCCTCGAAGAGGATGTTGCGGATGATGACGTTGTCGACCTTGTCGACGTGCAGGTTGACGCCGCGGATCCGCGCGTTCCCGCCGAGGCCGACGATGGTGGTGTCGGAGCCGACCTTGAGCTTGATATCGGCGGTCTGCCTGGCGGCCGAGGCGACGCGCGCGTCCTCCAGCGGGCCGGAGGGGTCGGTCTCCCTGCCCCACACCGCGGGGTCGTACGCGGCGAGGTAGGCCTCCAGGGTGTAGCCGCCGGTGGCGTAGTCGGCGCAGGTCCTGTCGGTGTCGACCGTCCCCTTCACGTAGATGATCTTCGGCGAGGGGGCGGCGAGCGCGGTGGCCAGCTCGGTGCGGGTGGAGACGGTGTGCACGTTCGACGCGGGCGCGGCGGCGCCACCGGTCGTGCCGGGGCCCTCGGCGGCCCAGCCGTCGTTCGCGGGCAGGGTCCGGCGGCCCAGGTCCGGCCGCCGGCCGGCGGTCTCCGGCGAGGTGGTGCCGCCGGAGGCGGTGGTCTCCGGGATGTCGGCCCTCAGGGCGGTGGCGGACGCGGGCGGGGCGGCGAGGATCGCCAGGGACAGCAGGGTGGTGAGCGCGACGGCTCGTTTCACGGGAATTCCTCCGCGGGTCAGGTGGGAGGGAGGCTCCGTACGGCCCCCGAGAGCCTTCCGGATGGTGGAGGCGGGCGCGCCCAGGTCAGGGATGGACGCGCCCGCCTCGCTGTGACGGCTCGGCCGCCGTCGCGCCGCGTGTACGACGCCTGCGCTTCGGTCAGCCTGGCCGCGAACGTGTCCAGGAGGTTCCGGGGGCCGGGCCGCCGCCGGAGGGCGGCCGCCCCACCCCGGGACGGCGCTCGCTCCAGGGCACCCGGAGTTCCGAGTAGAGCGCCAGCCGTTCCGCGCTCGTCGCCGTCACCTCGGCGATCCTGGGCAGCACCCGGCGCTCGTCGCCGATCTCCTGGAACACGTCAGGTATGGCCAGGGGCTCGGGCGCCAGCCGCACCGCGTCGAGGACGCGCATGAAACCGGCGGTCCTCTCCAGCGGTACGAGCAGGCCGGTGCCGTCGCGGACGTGCGCGACGAGGTTCTCCAGCAGGTCGGTTCTGGGGTGGACGATCGAGGTCCCGTCGAACTCGACCCGGTCCTCGGTGTAGGTCAGCCGGATCCGCCCGCTCTCGCCGTGCACGATGAGGTACGGCTCGTGCCGCCGGTCCGCGCACAGCGAGACCGCGACCGTCACGACCGTCCCGTCGTCCATCCGTATCCGCGCGCACGAGGTGTCGTCCGCCTCGATCATGTTGGCCCGGTAGAGCTCGACCTCGACGTCCTCGACCTCGGCGCCGGAGACGGCCAGCGCGGTCGCGGTGGCGTGCGCGAGCGGGTTGGTGAGGACGCCGTCCATCACGGGAACGCCGCCGACCTCGCGCCTCCCGGCCCACGGCGTCCGGCCGTAGTAGGAGTAGGGGCGCTCCCAGGCGCCCGCCGCGCCGATCCCGGTGACCCGGCCGATCGCCCCTTCGGCGACCATCCGCCGGACGGCCGGGATCGCCTCCGAGCCCAGGCTCTGGAATCCCACCTGGCAGGCGAGCCCGGTCTCCCCGGCCACCGCGACGATCCGGAGGTAGTCCGCGTACGTGGCGGCGGGCGGCTTCTCCAGCAGGACGTGCGAGCCGGCGCGCAGCGCCTTCTCCGCCAGCTCGGCGTGGGTGTGGATGGGCGTGCACAGGATGGTCACCTCGGCGCCGGTGCGTCCGATCAGCCCGGCCAGGTCGCCGGAGAACTCGGTCCCCTCGGGCAGGTCGCCGACGGGCCGCACGTCGCACACCCCGGCCAGGTCCACCAGCCCGGCCTCGGCCAGCCGCCGGACGTTCGACAGGTGCCACCAGCCGTGCCCGTGCGCCCCGGCGAGCACCACGCGAACCGGTTCCATCACGCCACCTCCCATCGCGGTCCCGGACTCCAATGTCCTGCAACCGGTTGCAAGAAACATTGAGGACATCTTCCGGCAACGTCAAGGGCCCAATTTGGTAAATCACTCCTCATCTGCGGATTTTTCGGTATTTCTGATAGTCGGCGGTGTGCAACCGATCCCGTACCGCTTCGCAAAGCATCTGATTCCGGCGTTGACAGTCACGCAACCGCTTGCACTAATGTGCTTCAGGGCCCCGGTGCCGGGCCAGGGCGAAGGAGCATGGTGGCAGCGACGATCAGGGACGTGGCGCGGGCGTCGGGGGTGCACGTCTCGACGGTGTCCCGCACCTTCTCGGCGCCGCATCTGGTCAACACCGAGACCCGCAGCCGCGTGCTCGCCGCCGCCGAGGATCTCGGCTACCGCCCCAACCGCGCCGCGCGGGCCCTCACCACCGGCAGGACCCACAACATCGGCCTCATCGTCGCCGACATCTCCAACCCGTTCTTCCCGCCGCTGATCAAGGCCGCCCAGGCGCACGCCAGGGCCCGCGACTACCACGTGTTCGTGGCCGACACCGACGAGGACCCGCAGGTCGAGGAGGAGCTGATCCAGACCCTCGCCAAGCAGGTCGACGGGGTCCTGCTCTGCAGCCCCCGGCTGTCCAACCGGGCCATAGAGCGGCTGCACGCCGACGTGCCGTTCGTGGTGGTCAACCGGCGGATGAAGGGCCTGCCGACGATACTGATGGACGTCGGCCAGGGCGCCCGCCTCGCGATCGAGCACCTGACCGGCCTCGGCCACCGCAGGATCGCCCTGCTCTCCGGGCCGAGCGGCTCGTGGACCAGCGGCGAGATGCGCGCTGCCGCGACCGCGATGGACGGCGTCGAGCTGGTCACCCTCGGCCCGAACGCGCCCACCGAGCAGGGCGGCCTCGCCGTCGCCGGCGAGGTGGTCGCCTCCGGGGTGACGGGCGTGCTCGCCTACAACGACCTGGTGGCCATCGGGCTCATCGAGGGCCTGTACGAGCGCGGCGTGCGCGTCCCCGACGACATCAGCGTGGTCGGCGTCGACGACATCGTGTCCGGGCGGCTGAACCGGCCCAAGCTGACCACCGTGGCCATGCCCACGGCCGCCGCCGGGCGGATGGCGGTGGACCTGCTCCTGCAGTCGTTCGGCGACGGCGCCACCACTACCCTGGCCACTCTGGACACCAGCCTGGTCGTCCGTGAATCCACCGGAGAGGTGCGCACATGAGCTTCGGAACCACCCCGTCGGGTGAGCGGGTCGAGCGGCACGTGCTGTCGAACGGGCGGATGCGCGCCGCGATCCTCAGCTACGGGGCGATCCTGCAGTCGCTGGAGGTCTCCGGCGTCGACGTCGTCCTCGGCTACGACAACCTCGGCGACTACCTGACGCGCAGCCGCTACTTCGGCGCCGTGGTCGGCCGGTACGGCAACCGCATCGCGGGCGGGCGTTTCACCCTCGACGGGCGCGACCACGAGCTGCCGGTCAACAACGGCCCCAACAGCCTGCACGGCGGGACGCACGGCTTCGACACCCGGGTGTGGCGGATCACCGGCGCCTCGGACACCACCGTGACCCTGGAGCACGTGAGCCCGGACGGCGAGCAGGGCTACCCCGGCACGCTCACCGTCTCGGTCACCTACACGCTGACCGGCGACGCGATCCGGCTCGACTACCACGCGGCCACCGACGCGCCGACCGTGCTGAACCTCACCAACCACTCCTACTTCAACCTCGCCGGGGGCGGTGACATCCTCAAGCACGTGGTCCGCATCGACGCCGACCACTACCTGCCGGTCGACGCCACGCAGATCCCGACCGGGGAGCTCGCCCCGGTCGCCGGCACCCCGTTCGACTTCACCTCGCCGTACGAGATCGGCGAGCGGATCGCCGACCCCCGGCTGGGGGGCGGCTACGACCACTGCTACGTCCTGCGCGGCGGCATCGAGGTCCGCGAGCCGGCCGGAGGGCTCACCATGGAGGTCACCACCACCGAGCCGGGCGTGCAGTTCTACACGGGCAACTTCCTGGACGGCGTCGCCACCGCGTACGAAAAGCACGCGGGCCTGTGCCTGGAGACCCAGCACTTCCCCGACTCGCCGAACCAGCCCCACTTCCCCTCGGCGGTCCTGCGCCCCGGCGAGCGGTTCGCCTCCACCACGACCTACCGCTTCGTCTGACGGGCCCCGGGCGGGGTCCTTCCCCCGGCAGGTCCCGGGGCCGATGTCCGGCCGGGCTCCCCGGCGGGCCGGGAGGGGAAGGCCGGGGGGGGCGGCGGGGACGCCGAGGCTCGCGACTCAGGCCTTGGCCACGGAGTTCTCGCCGCCGAAGGCCGCGAGGGCTCCCAGGCCGAGATAGACGAGGCCGCTGGTGACGTCCAGCCGGCGGCGGGCGCGGGCCGAGCGGCGCAGGCGGCCCGCCATGGCCGAGGCGAGCAGGGCGAAGGCGCCGTCGCTGGCCATGCCGAGCACCGTCCAGATCAGGCCGAGCAGCACGATCTGCGGGGCGATCGGCCCGGCCTCCGGATCGGCGAACTGCGGCAGGAAGGCGAGGAAGAAGATCGCGGTCTTCGGGTTGAGCACGTTGACCACGAAGCCCTCCCAGAACATCCGGGATCTGGTCGCGGTCCGCGGCTCGAAGGACTCCTCCCCGTTCGAGCGGGTCATGAGCTTGCGCACGCCCAGCCAGACCAGGTAGGCGGCGCCGAGATACCTCACGATCGTGAACCCGGTCGACGAGGCGGCGAGCAGGGCGCTGATGCCCAGGGCGGCGGCGGCCACGTGGACCAGCGAGCCGAGGTGGATGCCGAGCACCGACACCAGCCCGGCGGACCGGCCCTGGGCGACGCTGCGGGTCACGATGTAGAGCACCGCCGGCCCCGGCACGAGCAGCAGGGCGAGGGTCGCGGCGGCGAAGAGCGCGAGTGTCGACAAATCCGGCATATCCGGATCGTAGGGGCCCCGGTTCCGCCGGCGCCTCGCATTTTCACCGCCGGACGGACCCCGCCCGGAGCAGGTAGCCCAGCAGGACGGCCGTACCGGCCAGAGCCTGGGCGGCCAGGAAGCCGGTGAGGGAGGACGGCTGGAGGCCCAGGGCGAGCGCCAGCGGGAGGCATCCGAGCACCGCGAGATCCACGCCGGTCAAGCCCCAGATGAGCGGGCCCGTCGGTATCGACCCTCCCATCGCCTCGATGATCGGCATGGAGTGGTCGATCGGGTTCCGGCGGGCCATCCGCAACCCTCCGGCGGCCAGCGCGGGGGCGGCGAGTGGTCCGAACAGCCACCACGGGCCCGTGCCGAGCACGCCCGTCAGGGACACGCAGGCCAGGGCGACGGTCAGCCAGGCACCGCCCAGCAGCGCCGGCAGCAGCGATCTGGCGGCCAGGGCCTCGCGGGCGCCGACCCCGAGGAGCCGGGCCAGAGCCGGGTTGTCGCCGTCGCGGCGCGCGCCCGAGACGCCCGCCACCGCGGCGGCCAGCGCCCCGGCGAACACGACTCCCGTCACGACCGCGCCTGCCTTGCCGGCCGTGAGCGCCACCGGCGCGGGCAGCGCCGCGCCCCCGAGCAGGGCGGCCAGCCGGCCCGGGCGCCGTCCCAGGCGGCGCCAGTCCTGCCAGGCCAGGGCGAGCGGTGCGGGCAGCGACGGCCAGGGGCGCGAGCGCAGGGTGCGCCGCCGCCAGTGGTTGTCCTCGGCGATCCAGGTCAGGGCCGCCGGGTCCATGCCGACGGCGGCGGTGGTCACGTGACCCGCCCGGGTGGAGGCGGAGAGCACGGCCCGCGCCGGAATCCCGGCCAGGGCCGACCACGCCCTCCACACGAGCAGGGCGGCCGCCGCGGCGGAGAGGGCGGCCACCGGAACGCCCTGTGACGCGGGCGCGTTCGCGACCTCGGCCACGAGGCGCCGCGCCGGGCCGCCCGCCGCCGCCAGCGCCGACAGCGCCGCCAGGAGGGCGGTCACGACGACGGCCGCGTTCAGCCACGGCTGCCAGCTCTGCGACGACTGGGAGAGCACGGTCAGCGCCATGCCGCCGGCACTCGCCGAGACCCCCAGGATCACGGCGGTGACCAGCCGCAGCGCCAGCCGGTCCGGCGCGCCCAGGACGGCGAGCGCGCCCACCCCGAGCGCGATCCCGGCCAGGACGGACACCGCCAGGAGGATCGTCGCCGTCCGGCCCAGCACGCCTCGGCGGTGCAGCGGGGACAGCAGCAGCCAGGCGGCATCGGCGGCAGGCAGCGCGACGGGACCGAGCGCGCGGGCGGCGAGGAGAAGACCGGCGTAGGCGAGCATGACCAGGGCGAGGCCGGCTCCCATCCGCGACGGGTCCACCCGCCGGGAGAGCGAGGCGAGCTCGGCGGAGACCGGCTGGACCAGCACCGCGAGCAGCATCGCCAGCCCGAACAACCTCGTGTAGCGGTCCAGCCAGCTCACGGGGGCGCCGCCGCGCACCCTGACGAAGGCGCGGACGCTCCGGACCGTGGCCACACCCTGCTCCGCGTTCACGCTCGGCGTCGCGTTCGTACCCTGCTCCGTGTTCATGTCCGCTCCGGGTCCGCATCCGGCGTCGCGTTCACACCCTGCTCCGCGTTCGCATCCGGCGTCGCGTTCATTCCGTGCTCCGCGTTCATGGTCGGGCCGTCACCTGCCCGGCGGCCAGCACGACCTGGCGGGCCCGGGTGTTCTCGGCGAGCCGGTGGTCGTGGGTCGCCATGACCACCGTGCCGCCGGCGCCCGCGTAGTCCGTGAGGAGCGTGGCCAGGCGCCCGCGGAACACCTCGTCGAGCCCGCGCTCCGGCTCGTCCAGGAGCAGCAGCCTGCTCGGCCTGAGCAGGGCGGCCGCCAGCGAGAGCCGCTGCCGCTGGCCGGTGGAGAGGGTCGGCGGTGACGCGTCGGCGCGCTCCAGGAGATCGAACGACTCCAGCGCCGCCTCGACCTCCAGCCGGGCCGGAGCGTGGACGGCGTGCATCAGCTCCAGGTGCTCGCGTGCCGTCAGACCTGGGTACCAGGCCGGTTCGTCCTCGACCAGGGCGACGTCACGCCAGAAGCCGGCGTCGTCCCTCGGAGGGCCGCCCAGGACCCGCAGGGTGCCGGAGGGTGTGGGGTGCAGCCCCGCCAGGCAGCGCAGCAGCGTCGACTTTCCCGCGCCGTTCGCGCCGATCACGGCGACGACCTCGCCGGGGGCCGCCGTCAGGGCGACGTCGCGGAGCACGGGGTTGCCGCCGAGCTCCACGCTGAGACCGCTGACCGTGATGATCGCTGTGGACACCGTTCGAGACTAGCCACCGCCGGCCCCGCGCGGGCCACGACGATCGCCCGGGTTCGGCCGGTGACGGCCTGCCCGCGCGTGCGACGGGCACCGGTCACGGGCGTTCTACGGGGACATCACCGGAGTCATCGCGGTCACCGAGGTCACCGGAGGCGCCGGGGGTACGGAGGTCACCGAGGTCAGGGCGGTCAGCAGGGCGGTGGTGGCCGGGGGGTCGGGGGGCTCGCCGTAGGTGGCGGCGTAGACGTGGCGGGTCGAGCCGGGAAGCTCGATCATGTTGATCTTCGGATGCCGGTGGGCGTGCAGGGCGAGCCCCGGCAGGGCGCTCACCCCGATCCCGGCGGCGACCAGGGCCTGGACGGCGACGACGTCGTCGGTGGTGAAGGCGATCTCCGGCTCGAAGCCGGCCCTGGCGCACAGCTCCAGCAGGTGGGTGCGGCACCGGTCGCAGCCGCCGATCCACCGGGAGTCGCGGTAGGAGGTCAGCTCGCCGGCC
This sequence comes from Streptosporangium sp. LJ11, assembly GCF_051918945.1. Taxonomy (NCBI): domain Bacteria; kingdom Bacillati; phylum Actinomycetota; class Actinomycetes; order Streptosporangiales; family Streptosporangiaceae; genus Streptosporangium; species Streptosporangium sp. LJ11. Next base: position 65,639 of record NZ_JBPXMB010000009.1, on the reverse strand, counting down.
GGGCCGGCGGTGACCAGGTAGCTGGGGTCGTCCAGCAGGTGGAGCAGCCGGATCCCGTCGGCCTCGGGGGCGGTGTCGTCGTAGCGGAAGATGACCGCCACGTCCACGTAGCCGGCCTTGAGCATCCGCAGCGCGTCGGGCGGCTCCGTCTCGGTCAGCCGCAGCTCCAGGCCGGGGTGCCCCCCGGCGAGGACGGCGGCGGCCTCCGGCACGAACGTCCCCAGGGCGGAGGGGAAGGCGGCCAGCCTGACCCGCCCGGCACGCAGGCCCACGTGCGCCGACAGTTCCGCGGACGCGGAGTCGAGGCGGCCGATGATCTCGACGGCCCGCTCGGCGAGCAGCCGGCCGGCCTCGGTCAGCCGGATGCCCCGGCCGACCCGCTGGATCAGCTTGGCCCCGGTCTCGGCCTCGAGCTTCGCGAGGTGGTGGCTCACCGAGGGCTGGGAGTAGTGCAGCTCCCTCGCCGCCGCGGTCACCGAGCCGTGCCGGGACACCGAGGCGAGGACGCGAAGTCGCACGATATCGAGCATGTATTAACTTTATCTATGGATGAGCGGGAAGATGGGCATTGGACGCTATGTATCTCCTCGCCGCATCCTTGAGGCATGACAACCTTGACGCTCACCCGCCCGGGCCTGGCCGAACTGGTCGCGGGGGTCCGAGACCTCGTGGACCCGTCCGCCGACGCTCGGACCACGGCCTTCACCGTGGCCGGGCTGCTGCGTGAGAGGCTGCCGTCCCCCGGGATCCTCACCGAGGAGGAGCGCCTCGGCGACCCCGACCGCTATGTCGGCCACACCCTCCACGCCGAGGAGAACTTCTCGATCGTGGCCGTGGTCTGGCGGCCCGGACAGAAGACCGCGATCCACGACCACATCGCGTGGTGCGTGTTCGGCGTGCTGCAGGGCGTGGAGTACGAGACCCTCTACCGCGACCACGGCGACCACCTGACCGAGATCGGCAGGGCCGCCAACCAGACCGGTGAGGTGAGCGGTTTCGCCCCGCCCGGTGACATCCACCGCGTCCACAACACGGGTGACGAGACGGCCATCTCGCTCCACATCTACGGGGCCGACCTCAGCGCCGCCCCCACCAGCGTCCGCCGCGTCTACGAGCTGCCCGTTCGCTGAACGGGTCGTTCCGCGCCCCGCCCGTCCGGTGAGGCGGGGATCACGGGCCCGGCTTCCCCATCGAGATCGAGCCGGGCCCACCCCCGGCCACCCGCCGCGGCGTGGCCGTCGAGCCGTCCCGAGTCCGCCGGCGAGGCGTGCCATCAGAAGTTGGACACCACCGCGGTGAACACCTGGTCGATGCTTCCGGATTCGCGGGAGTCGTACGCGGCGGCGGCGGTCGCCTCGGAGATCTGCCTCAGCACGCCGAGGTCGGCGTCCTGGCCGTAGGCGATCGTGAACATCCGCACCGTCTCCTGACCCGGTTCGGTACGCAGGCCGGGCAGCAGGTTCTCCAGGGAGAGGCTGTCGGGGTCCTCGTTCTTACCGTCGGTCAGGAAGACCACCGCGTTGATCGCGTCACCGTTCCGCAGCTCGCGCACCTGCTCGTGGGCCGCGAACGCGGTGTCGTACAGGCCGGTGCCGCCGTCGGGGGTGAGGCCGTCGAGCCTGGCGCGCAGCCTCCCGCGGTGGGCGGCGTCGACGGCGGCCAGCGGGGCCAGCTCCAGGTGGTCCTTTGCGCCGTCGCGCTCGGTAGAGAACATCCACAGCCCGACCCTGTCGTGCGGGCCGAACCGGGACAGCGCGTTGATCGCGGCCTGCCTGGCCAGGTCGAGCTTGCTCTTGCCGGTGCCGGGCACGGGGGCGCCCATCGAGCCGGAGACGTCGAGGACCAGGAGGACGTTCGCGGGTTTGCGCAGGTCGGCCCAGCCGGTGAGCATCTTGTCGAGCACGTTCGGGGCGGGCGGGCTCAGCGTCGTCTTCGGCTCGGCGGGCAGCAGCCCGTTCGCCTGGGTGATCAGCTTGCCCGCCTTGCCGTCGTGCGAGCGGAAGGCGAACTCGGCGAAGCGGGCCTGCTGCTCGGGAGCCCGCAGGTGCGCGAGGAAGTCGGCCGCCACCGCCCGCTTGGCGTCGTCGACCCACGGGGCGGTCAGCACCGCGTACGGGTTGTCGGACATGAGCGTGCCCTCCTTGGGATAGATCGCCGCCAGCGGCACCCTGGGCTTGGCGTGCCTGCCCAGCGTCGCGGGGTCACCGGTCGGGTTGCCCTGGTTGTAGTCCCAGACCGACTTCTCCTCCACGGCCACCGCGGAGATGTAGCTCAGGCCCGCGCCCGCGTCGTCGGCCCGCTGGAGGTTCGACAGGAACGTCAGCGTCGTGTCGCCGTAGTGCACGATCGAACGTTCCACATCCCGCACGAAGTCCCTGACCTTCGCGTCGGCCACGTTCTTCTCCGTCAGGTCGCCGGACAGGCCGGTCGCCGCGAAGTAGGCGCCGACGGTGGCGTTCAGGCCGCTGGTGGAGAAGTTGGGGTTGGTCTTGCCGAGTTTGAACCGTCCCCATTCGGGGTGGCCGTACTTCGCCCACGACCCGGCGGACACGGCGAGCAGATCGGACCAGCCGAGCTTCCTGGCCGGCCAGCCCAGCGCCTCGGCCATCGGCAGGGGCATCGCGACGACCAGCGGCGTCGTGGCGATCGACGGGTTGTCGGCGGCGACGAGGGAGGCGGAGTCGTTCGCCGAGGCGCGCTGCTGGAGCAGGGTGATCCAGCCGCTGCCGGCGGGCGACCACACGTCGGGGCGGGGGCCGTCCCGGCGCTCGTCCCAGCCCCTGGCCAGCGCCTGCATGGCGTCGCCGCTCGCCTTGGTCTCGACGACGACGTCTGCGCACCGCCCGCCCACTCGCCTGCCGTTGTAGCCGGAGGCGATCGTCCGCAGCAGTTCGGCCTTCTCCGACGAGGCGGCGACGGTCAGGGTGACGCCCCCCTCGCAGGCCTTGGGCTGTTCGGTGGCCCCGCGTGCCGTTCCGGCTCCGGGCGCGTTCGCGTCGACGAGGATCCGCAGGGCGACGGTCAGGGCTCCGGCGAGAATGATCGCGACGATGAACGGGGCGAAGTTCCTCCGCCGTCGCTGCGGTTGCTGGTACAACCCTGCCTCCCGGGGAGATGTCTGTACCTGTCCGACGAACGACTCGCCCCGAGAGTTCTCCGCGACCGGAGTTCGTCGCGGATGCCGGAACCGGCGTGCTCCGAGGCGCTCCCGCGGTCGGGTGAGCGTCTCGGGTGACCGCACGCCAAGGGCCCTCCCGGCGATCGCCGGGAGGGCCCGATCGTCGGACCTCGGGCGTCAGACCGCCGTGGAGCCGTACTCCTGCAGGAAGAGCGCCTCGGCGGTGGCGGTGCGGCGGAGCTCCTCGATGTTCACGCGCTCGTTGGGGGCGTGGATCGCCGCGTCGTCGTCCTCGGCGCCGAAGAGCAGGATCGTGGCGGCGGGGAACTGCCTGACGAAGGTGGAGACGAGCGGGATCGAGCCACCGGCGCCGACGTCGCGCGGGGGACGGCCGAAGGCCCGTTCCATCGCCCGGTTCAGCGCGGAGCGGGCCGCGCCGCCGGTGTCGGCCAGGTAGCCGGAGCCCATGGTGTAGTCGCCGACGTCCACCTGGACGCCCCAGGGGGCGACCTGCCGCAGGAAGTCGACGACGGCCTCGACGGTGGTCTTCGGGTCGCCGGCCGGGGGCACCCGCACGGTCACCCGGGCCCTGGCGACGGCCTGGACGGCGTTGATCGCGCCGGAGACCGTCGGCACGTCCAGGCCGGTGACCGTGATCGCGTACGAGGCCCACAGGCGGTCGGCCAGCGAGCCGGAGCCGACCGTGGAGACGCCGTCGAGCACGCCCGCGGTGGCACGGAAGTCCTCCTCCGACGGGCCGGAGCCGAGGAAGCTGCCGCGCGGCAGGCCGGGGACGCGGATGTCGCCGTGGTCGTCGTGCAGGGCGGCCAGCATCCGGATCAGCGCCGCGAGGGCGTCGGGGGCGGCGCCGCCGAACGAGCCGCTGTGCAGCGACTCCTTGAGGGTGCGCACCTCGATGGTGAAGCCGCCCACGCCGCGCAGCGAGGTCGTCACCGCGGGGTCGCCCACCCGGGGGTTGCCGGTGTCGGCGACCACGATCGCGTCGGCGCGGAACAGCTCGGGGTTGCGCTCGACGAAGGATTCCAGGCGCTCGCCCGCGTACTCCTCCTGGCCCTCGACGATGACCTTGACGCCGACCGGGAAACGCCCCTGGAAGGCGCGGAGCGCCGCGACGTGGGAGATGACGCCCGACTTGTCGTCGGCCGCGCCGCGGCCGTGGATCGCTCCATCGATCTCGGTCGGCTCGAAGGGCGGGGTGCGCCAGAGCGCGAGGTCTCCGGTGGGCTGCACGTCGTAGTGCGCGTACAGCAGCACGGTCGGCGCGCCGGGCGGGGCGGGGGCCTCCGCGTAGACGGCGGGAAAACTGCCCTCGACGGGGATCTGCTGGACACGCGGCAGGCCGGTGCTCCGCAGCAGTTCCTCGGTCACCGCGGCGGCCGCGTGCACGGGCTCCTCGGGATGGCCGGGGAAGGCCACCGAGGGGATGGCGACGAGCCTTCTGAGGTCCGCTATCGCCTGGGGCATGCCGGCGGTGACGGCGTTCTCGATCTCGTCAGGAGTCACGACTTTCCCCCGCATCTCAATATCTGGTGCGTCCTATTGGATCACAGCCGCAGGTACGGCCGCTCTCGTGCACGATTCCAGCACACCAGGGTTCCGCCAAGTGGAACCGGGGTTTGGGCAATGGTCGGGCACTCTTCTCACCTGATCGCGGATTTCGTCGTTGTTACATGGACGTTTTGCGGATTCCGAGGTTCTCGCACTTTAATGCCACGTTTTCACTTGGCAAGAGCTGTTCTGGCAGGCAGACTGTTGGAAGCTCAGCTCAACGAGGGAAGATCGTGATGACGCACCCTGAAAACACCGACGTGACCTCGCTCATGAAGGCCGCGCAGGACAACCTGTGGATGCACTTCACCCGGCACAGCTCGTACGAGGGCGCCGAGGTGCCGATGATCGTGCGCGGTGAGGGCTCCTACATCTACGACGTGCACGGCAAGCGCTACCTCGACGGCCTCGCCGGCCTCTTCGTGGTCCAGGCGGGTCACGGCCGCAGCGAGCTGGCCGAGGCCGCCGCCAAGCAGGCCCAGGAGCTGGCGTTCTTCCCGCTCTGGTCGTACGCGCACCCCAAGGCCGTCGAGCTGGCCCAGCGTCTCGCCGCCGAGACCCCCGGCGACCTCAACCGTGTCTTCTTCACCACCGGCGGCGGCGAGGCCGTCGAGAGCGCGTGGAAGCTCGCCAAGCAGTACTTCAAGATCACCGGCAGGCCGCTCAAGCACAAGGTCATCAGCCGCCAGATCGCCTACCACGGCACCCCTCAGGGCGCCCTGTCGATCACCGGCATCCCGGCCTTCAAGCAGATGTTCGAGCCGCTCGTCCCGGGTTCCGTCAGGGTGCCCAACACCAACCACTACCGCGCCGACGAGATCACCGGCGTGCCGGGCATGACGCCCGAGCAGTACGGCTACTGGGCCGCCGAGCGCGTCGCCCGCGCCATCGAGATGGAGGGGCCCGACACCGTGGCCGCCGTCTTCGTCGAGCCGGTGCAGAACGCGGGCGGCTGCTTCCCGCCGCCCCCCGGATACTTCAAGCGCCTGCGCGAGATCTGCGACGAGTACGACGTCCTGCTCGTCTCGGACGAGGTCATCTGCGCCTTCGGCCGCCTCGGCACCATGTTCGGCGGGCAGAAGTTCGACTACGTCCCCGACATCATCACCTGCGCCAAGGGCATGACCAGCGGCTACTCGCCGATCGGCGCCATGATCGCCTCCGAGCGCCTCTTCGAGCCGTTCAAGAACGGCACCGAGATGTTCGCCCACGGCTACACCTTCGGCGGCCACCCGGTCTCCTCGGCCGTCGCGCTGGCCAACCTCGACCTGTTCGAGCGGGAGGACCTGCTCGGCCACGTCACCCGCAACGAGCCGGTCTTCCGCTCCACCCTGGAGCGGCTCCGCGACCTGCCGATCGTCGGCGACGTGCGCGGCTCCGGCTACTTCTGGGGCATCGAGCTCGTCAAGGACAAGGTCACCAAGGAGACCTTCGACACCGAGGAGTCCGAGCGCCTCATCAGGGGCTTCCTCACCCCCGCCCTCTACGAGGCGGGCCTGTACTGCCGCGCCGACGACCGGGGCGACCCGGTCATCCAGCTCGCCCCGCCGCTCATCTGCGGCCCCAAGGAGTTCGACGAGATCGAGTCCATCCTCCGATCGGTGCTGACGGAGGCATGGAGCCGCCTCTGAGCGCGCACGGCCGCGCCCCCTCCGGACCGCCACGCGCGGCCCGGAGAGACGCGCCGCACCCGCCGGGGGTCGCGCCGTCCGGGCCTCCCCGGCCCGCCGCGCCCTCGCCGGCGCTCGCCGTCCGGCGCCATGTCCGCCGGAGTGAGACCGCACCGCACCCGCGGAAGCCTCGCTGTGCCACTCCGTCGAAACAACGAAAGGAAATCCCATGAAGATCGGCGTGCCTGCCGAGGTCAAGAACCACGAGTACCGCGTCGCCGCGACCCCGGCGGGCGTGCACGAGCTCGTCCGTCACGGCCACGACGTCTACATCCAGCGCGGTGCGGGCCTCGGCTCGCACCTCACCGACGAGGAGTACCTCTTCGCCGGGGCCAAGATCCTCGACAGCGCCGACGAGGTGTGGGACCAGGCCGAGATGATCCTCAAGGTGAAGGAGCCCATCGCGGAGGAGTACCACCGCATGCGCCCCGGCCAGGTGCTCTTCACCTACCTGCACCTCGCGGCCGGCCGCGAGTGCACCGACGCCCTCCTCGACCGCCAGGTCACCGGCATCGCGTACGAGACCGTCCAGGTCGGCAACACCCTGCCGCTGCTCGCCCCGATGTCCGAGGTCGCGGGCCGGCTGGCCCCGCAGGTCGGCGCCTACAACCTGATGCGCTTCAACGGCGGGCGCGGCGTACTGCCCGGCGGCGTGCCCGGCGTGGCCCCCGCCAAGGTCGTCGTCATCGGCGCGGGCGTCTCCGGGCTCAACGCCGCGCAGATCGCGGTCGGCATGGGCGCGGACGTCACCGTCCTCGACCTCAACATCGACCGCCTGCGCTTCGTCGACGCCATCTACCAGGGCCGTCTCAAGACCCTCGTCTCGACCTCGTACGCGATCGAGAAGGAGGTCCTGGAGGCCGACCTGGTCATCGGCGCCGTGCTGATCCCCGGGGCCAAGGCCCCGACCCTCGTCTCCAACGAGCTGGTCTCCCGCATGAAGCCGGGCTCCGTGCTCGTCGACATCGCCATCGACCAGGGCGGCTGCTTCGAGGACTCCCGCCCGACCACGCACGCCGAGCCGACCTACCAGGTCCACAACTCGATCTTCTACTGCGTGGCCAACATGCCGGGGTCCGTCGCCAACACCTCCACCTACGCGCTGACCAACGCCACGCTGCCCTACGCGGTCAAGCTGGCCGGTCTCGGCTGGAAGACCGCGCTCCAGCGGGACGCCTCCCTCGCGCTGGGCCTCAACACCCACGCGGGACGGCTCACCAACGAGCAGGTCGCCATCGCCCTCGGCCTGCCGCACGTGCCGGTCTCCGAGGTCATCGCCGCCTGAGACCGGGGTCCGTACGTCCCGCGCCGGCCGGGCGCGGGACGCGTGACCCCGCCGGGCCGCGGGGGCCGGTTCGCGAGGGGAACGGCGCCGGTCACGGTCTCGCCCCCTCCCTGCCCACGCCTCGTTCACGCCTCGTTCACGGAGACCAGCCGGAACGCAGGGCGCGTGCGGTGACCAGGACGTGCTCGATCTCCACCGGGGTCGGCCAGGGGGCGCCGCCGGGGCGCAACAGCGTGGCCCGTACGGACGCCAGGTGCTCGATCGCGCCCGACGGCAGCCCGCTCCGCTCGGTCAGCCACGCCGTGACGTCGGTGTGGTCGCGCAGCGGCCGGGTGACGAACTCCCAGGTGCCGAGGATCTCGGTCAGGTCGGCGACCCTCAGGGGGGCGCCGCCCCGCCGGGCGACGGCGGCCGCGGCCAGCTCGGCGCGGGCGACGAGCTCGGGCTCGGTGGTCCGGCTCCACGGGGGAGAGGGCGGATCGGACAGCCACCGCTCCGCCTCGCGGGAGAAGCCCGCGGCCGACAGCAGCGCGGCCAGCTCGACCGCGGCCCGGTGGTGTCCCGCCTGTGCCGCCTGGCGGAACCAGTGCTGCCCGCCCTGCAGGTCGCTGTGCTCGGCGATGAGCAGCAGGCCGAAATTGAAGGCCGCCTCCGGGTCGCCTCCCGCCGCGGCCCGGCTGAACCAGTGGCCGGCCCCCCGCGCGTCGCTCATCTCCACGCACACGAACCCGGCCGTCCGCTGGTCGTCGATCCTGCCGGTGCAGGCCGCCCGCTCGAACCAGGCGCGCGCGGTGCGCAGGTCACCGAGGGACAGCGCGATCCCGCCGAGCTGGGACGCGGCGCCGGGGTGCTCGTTCCTGGCGGCCAGCCGGAAGAACGCCTCCGCCCCCTCGGGGTCGCGGTTGGCCTGCAGGAACAGCCCGAGGTGGTAGGCCGCGTCGGCATGGCCGCTCCGGGCGGCCAGCTCCCACCAGCGCAGCGTCTCGTCCTCCTCGCCGGAGGCGTAGGCGAGGAATCCGAGGTCGTGGGCCGAGGCCAGGTCGCCGTCCGTCGCGGCCCTGCGGTGCCACTCCCCGGCCGCCTTCACCTCGCCGCCGTCCTCGCAGAGCAGCGCGAGCCGCCGGGCCGCCGCGCGGGAGCCCGCCCTGGCCGCCGTCTCGAACCACCGCCGGGCGGCGGGGACGTCGCCGTGCTGCTCCAGCAGGAGGGTCGCCAGGTTCACCGCGGCCTCGACGTCTCCGGCGTTCGCCGCCAGTTCGTACCATCGCGCGGCCTCCGCGGGAGTGCCGTGCTTCTCGTGCCAGATCCCCAGGTTGTAGGCGCTGTCGAGGTTTCCCGCGGCCGCCGCGCGCTCCCACCAGTGCCGTGCCGCCGAGCGGTCGCCCCGCTGCGCGAAGTGGCGGCCCAGCTGGTGGGCGGCCTGCACGTCACCGCCGTGCGCGGCGAGCAACAGCGCCGTCTCGCCGTCCGTGTCGTTCTCGTGCTCGGTGCTCCGGGGGGTGGGTACCAGCCCCGCGGTCGCCTCCGGGTCGTCAGGCCACCACCCCATGTCACCCTCCTCGCCGACGTCGCGCAGCCGACAGGTCACAGGGTGACACGTAACCGATCGGTGGCGGAGGGTAATCGTGACTTCCGTCCACCGGCCCGCCGTCGATCCGATCGTCGCGCCCGGCCCGGTGAACCGGTGCCCGGATCCCGATGCTCAGACGAAGCGCACGAACCCCACGTACATGCCCATCGAGCAGACGTAGCGCAGGGAACCCGCCTCTCGCGCGCCCAGCCGTACCGTGGCGGGCAGTGCCACGTCGCGGCCGTCGATCGTGAGCGTCCGGGTGCAGCCGGGGACGCCCTCGAGACGGAAGACGAGGTCGGTGGGAACTCCCGCACGGACGGTCACCACGCCCGGCCGGTAGCCGTGGCCGGTGGCCCGGACCTCGACCCGCTGGACGCCGCCGGCGCGGACGGCCGCGGTATCGCCTCCCTGGTTGTCCGCCGCCCTCCCCGTCCTTCCCGCCGGGGCGCCCATCGGCCATGCCTGGCCGTCCGCCGCCATCGCCGGGCCGCCGGACCCGGGGAGCCACCCCCCGAGACTCAGTCCCGAGGAGATCGTCCACAGGCCCGCCGCCAGTGCGACGACCCCCGCCAGCGCCGCCAGCCTGGTCGTCGCGGCCCGCCGCAGGACCAGCCCGAGCAGGGCGAACGCGGGAGCCGTCCCCGTCACGAAGCCCGCCATCACCGCGGCCCCGCCCAGCGCCGACCCGCTGGAGACCGCCACCATCTCGGTGCTGAGCGTCACCCCGCACGGCAGCAGGATCGTCGCGGCACCGAGCGCCAGCGCCCTGGGCGCGGGGGCGGCGATCCCGGACACGCCGCCGCGCCGGGACGTACGCCCGCCCTGTGAGGTGTCCGGGCGGCATCCGTCCTGCGGTTCGCGGCCGAACATGCGGATTCCGAAGAACACGACCGCGATCCCGGCCGCGACGAGCAGCGCGGCCCTGGCCTGAGGACCCAGCCGCACCGCGGACCCGGCGAGGCCGAGCAGGGCTCCGGCCGCCGTGTGGGAGCCGAGGCGCCCGGCGAGGAACAGCGCGACGACCGTGGGACCCGAAGGACCCGTGGGATCCGCCCCGGCCCCGCCGCGCCCGCCGGAGCCGGCCGGGCGGCGGGAGGTGAGCCCGGTGAGCAGGCCGCCCTGCACGGCCGCGCACGAGGCCGTACCCGCGACCAGTCCCGCGGCGAGCCCCCCGGCGAACAGCGCGGCCGGTCCCGCGCTCAGCGGACATCCCCGGTGACCATCCAGATCCCCACGGACCAAACGTAATCTCCCCGGAGGGCGACCGACGGTGACATTTCCTTACCGAGCGCGCACGCTGTCCTTACCGGGCGTCCAGGTTTCCGGCCTTCTCATCGGAGGTCCGGTTCCCGGGCTCCTCACCGGGCATCCGGCCTTCCGGCGGCCGGGCGCGCACCCCGGGGCGCGCGCCACTTCGCGCGGCGAATCCCGTCGGCGGCGGGGCTCATCGGCCGGCGGCGTTCAGGTTGACGAGGACCTGCCTGCCCGGTCCCGACCGGAAGCGGAACATGCCCTCGTGCACGTACAGGGTGGGAGCAGCCTTGTCCCCCAGGCGCGTCGGAACCGGGAACAGCAGGCCGGTGCGGCCCGTGGCGACGTCGTGCAGGGAGCTCGCCCCCCCGCCGTCGCGGCCCTTCTGGTGGAGCAGGACGAAGCGGCCCGAGTAGAGAGACCCGCGGGCCGTCCCCGGCAGCCCATGCCGGTCCGTGCCGTCGCGTCGCCACGCCTCGGCGCCGTTGAGGCACCACGTCACCCCGCAGTCGCTCCAGGACGTCAGCCCCGCCGGCGGGGCCGCGTCCCTGGTCTCGCCGGTGAGCACGTTCTTCAGGAACTCCATCGGGCGAACGCTGGGACGCTCCGCCATCATGTCCCGCTCGGGCCGCCCGGCCCACGGCCAGTCGACCAGGTGGAAGCCTCTCGTGCCGTCGACCAGGGACGCCTTCCCGCCCGTCAGCGGAGCCCGGTGGACGCCGCCGCCGTCGAGCGGCGACCACACGGCCATGCCGCCGGCGATGGCCAGGTCGATCCCGCTGTAGGTATTGTCGACGAACACGGCCGTGACCGAGGCGATCCGCCGCGGGACGCCGCCCGTGACCGGCACCGCCCATATCTCCGTCAGACGGTCGCGGAGCGTGGACCACGCCAGGTGACCGTCGCCGAAGACCAGCGGCGCGTTCATCACGTTCAGGTCCTTGAGCGGCGCGATCCGGGTGAACCTCCGCCTGTCGACGTCGTACGACCAGATCCCGTCGAGCCGGTTCTCGGTGAGCCCCCGCCCGACCACGACCCGGTCGGTGACGAACACGTCCGGGGTGAACACCCGGCCGCCGGGCCCCTTCGCCGGGATCTCGTGCACCGCGCCCGGCCACACCTGCCTGAACGGCGGTGCGAGGGAGCCGGCGCGGGGCGTCGGCCGCACCGTCGGAACCGCCGGGACCGCCGGTGCGGGCGGCGTGACCGTACGCGTTCCCACGACGGTCGCGGCCACCACGGTCACGATGGCGGCCGCCACCGCGATCGGGGCCCACCACCTGGCGCCGGACGACGTCCCGCGTGCCACGGGCAGGGTCCGGGGCCGCCCGTCGTCCCGCACGCTCCCGGCCTTGGCGGCCATCGCGTCCCTGAGCCGGTCCTCGATCTCGGTCATGCCTTGCCTCCCAGTTCGCGTTCGAGCCGCTCCAGGGCCCTGAAGGCGGTGGACCGCACGGTGCTCTCCCTGAGGCGCGTCGCCTGGGCGATGTCGGCGTTGGACATATCGAGGTAGTAGCGCAGGACGAGGACCTCGCGCTGCCGCCTGGGCAGCCGGCTGAGCGCGGCCAGCATCTCCTGCCGCGACTCGCCCAGCAGCGCGGCCGTCTCCGCGGAGTCCACCGGCTCTTCCGGCCGTCCCAGCACCGCCCTGGCGGCGACGCCGCGCCTGCGCAGGACCGAGCGCGAGGCGTTCAGCACGCAGACGCGGATGTATGTCAGGGTGAGCGTCTCGGGACCCTTGCCGTGCAGCCTGGAGAAGACGTCCTGTACGACGTCCTCCGCGCACTCCCGGTCGCCGACGAGCAGCACGGCCAGGCGCACCAGGGCGAGCCAGTGCTCGCGGTAGAGGCCGGCCAGTACCGCCTCGGCGTCGGGTGGCACGGCGGGGAGAGCGACTATCTCGCCGTTCATGCCCTAAGAACGCGCACCGGCCCCGATTCGCTGCTTGGGACGGGCGTGAAGTGTTCGTTCGCCCGCCCGACCGGCCGGGGCCGCCGGGGACGCGCGAATCGGCCCGCCGTCCGGCCTCCTGCTTACGGCGTGGTCCGGGTGTCCGCGAAGATCGAGGTGTCGAGGGTGAAGTCGACCGGCTCGGGGAGGTGGAGGCGCGAGCCCATCTCGACCCGGGTGGAGGTCCGGTACTCGCCCTCCTTGGGGTCGCTGAGGACCGTCACGGTGGCGGGCGCGGCCACGGGGTCGACGAGGAGCATCACGGGGACGCCACCGGAGGCGTAAATGGCGGGCTTGCGGTCGCGGTCGTCGACGGTGCTCCCCGGAGACACGATCTCGGCGACCATGAGAAGCCCGGAGGAGAGCAGCTCGCGGGCGCCCCAGCGCGGGCAGTCGGCGGGCGCCAGGACGAAATCTGGCTCAACCGGATCACGTGGTCCTTCTATGCAGACGTCGACGTTCCCGCTGAAGCCGTCCCACTCCTTCTCCTCGATGAGCGGAAGGAGCGCGCGATACAGGCGCATCGCGATCCTGGCGTGTTCGGGGGTGCCCACCGGGCTCACTATCAGTCTCCCGTCGATGATTTCGGTCCGCAGCCCTGGAAGCTGCGGAAGCGCGTCGAAGAGCTCGCGCGCCGTTCCTGGCAAGGGCTGGGACGAGGTCTCGGGGGAGGGGCGCAGATTGGCGTGGCTCCGTCGCGATGTCATGACCATGACGATATGTCCCTTCGTGTTCTGGTGAACACGTTGAGTATCGCAAGTGGAGCGAGCGGGCGCGAGCCTTTACCGGGACGCGGGGCGTCAGATCCAGCCGGGGCGGACGAGGCCGGATTCGTAGGCGATGACGACCAGCTGGGCGCGGTCGCGGGCGTGGAGTTTCATCATGGTCCGGCTGACGTGGGTCTTGGCGGTGGCGGGGCTCATGAAGAGCTCGCCCGCGATCTCGTCGTTGGTCATGCCGGTGCCGACCAGGGCGAGGACCTCGCGCTCGCGGTCGGTGAGCAGGCCGAGGTCGCGGGTGTGGTGCGGCTCCTTGGCGCGGCTCGCGTACTCGGCGATGAGGCGGCGGGTCACGCCGGGGGAGAGCAGGGCGTCGCCTCCGGCCACCACCCGGACGGCCTGGATGAGCTCGGCCGGTTCCGTGTCCTTGACCAGGAAGCCGCTGGCGCCGCCGCGGAGGGCCTCGAAGACGTACTCGTCCAGCTCGAAGGTCGTCAGGATGACGATCCTCGGCCCGGCGGGCATCTCGCGGGTGGCGGTCAGCCCGTCCATGCCGGGCATGCGGATGTCCATCAGGACCACGTCCGGCTCGTGCTCGGCGACCAGCCGCAGGGCCTCCGCCCCGTCGGAGGCCTCGGCCACCACGGTCATCCCCGGCTGCGCGTCCAGCAGGGCACGGAACCCGGCCCTGACGAGGGCCTGGTCGTCGGCGAGCACGATTCTGATCATCGGGGTTCCTTCGGGATCGGCAGCCGGGCCTCGACGCGGAAGCCCCGGCCGTGGTGCGTGGCGGTCAGCGTTCCCCCAAGGGCCGAGGCCCGCTCCCGCATGCCGGGAACGCCGTTCCCGCTGCCCAGGCTCTCCCCGGGCGTGCCGCCGCCCGAGTCGGTGACCTGGACGGTCAGCACGCGGGGGTCGTAGCCGAGCACGACCGTGACCGACGCGCCGGGGGCGTGCCGGGTGACGTTGGTGAGGGCCTCCTGCACGATGCGGTACCCGGCCCGGTCGACGCCGGGAGGCAGCGGCCCGGCCTCGCCGACGATCTTCTTGGTGACCGGCAGCCCGCTGCGCTCGATGAGCTCGTCGAGCCGGTCCAGCCCGGCGGTGGGGGAGCGGGGCGCGCCGTCGCGCAGGACGTTGAGGACCGACCGCATCTCGGTCAGCACGTCCTTGGACGCCTGCTTGATCGTGGTGAGCGCGGTCCGGGCCTGCTCGGGATGCTCCTCGATGAGGTGCAGGGCGGTGGACGCCTGGACGTGGATGAGGGAGATGTTGTGCGCGAGCACGTCGTGCAGCTCCTGCGCCATGGTCAGCCGCTCCTCGCTGGCCCGCCGCCGCAGCTCCTCCTCCTCCACCCGCTCGCGCTCGGCCTGCCGTTCCCTCCTGGCCCGCGAGAACTCCGCCACCACCAGGACCAGGCCCATCAGCGCGCCCACCGTGAGGTCGTGGAACCAGCCGGCCGGGCGGACGGGGGCGAGCCAGGACGTGTAGACCACGAGGAACACGTAGGCCAGGCCCCACATCGACCAGGCCGCCCGGCGGTGACCGCGCGCCACGGCGGTGTGCAGCGCGACGATCGGGCTGAGGAAGACCGGGCCGTAGGGGTGGCCGAGGCCGATGAAGATCGCGGTCGAGCCCACCGCGACCGCCAGGCAGAGCACCGGGTGGCGGCGGCGTACGATCAGGGCCAGGGGTCCGGCCAGCACGAGCGCCCAGCCCAGCGGGTCGAGCGGGACCCTGAGCATGCCGGGGTCGTGGACCTGCCACCACTGCACGCCGCGGGTGGCCATGCCCTGGAAGACCCCCGCGAACAGCGGGAGCAGGAACTCGGCCCAGCGGGGTTTGGCGTGCACGTTCAGCACTGTACGTGCGCCCGCCCGAAGCTCGCGTCCACCTCGTGAGGCATGAGGTACTACATCCCCTGCGGTAGGGAAGGGGCTGACAAGGCTCACGGGCTGAGTCAAGCTGTCTGCGGGAGGTCTCATGATCAATCGTCGATTCGCCACCCCCCTGGCGGGGATCCTGGTGGGAAGTTCCTTACTGCTCGTCCAACCCGCCGCCGCCGCTCCACAGGCGTCGCAGGTGTGGCCGCAGGCGGAGAAGAAACCCGTCGCGGAGGGGTACGGGGGCGCGGTCTCGACCGTCGACCTCGACGCCAGCGAGGTCGCGCTGGGCGTGCTGCGCGGGGGCGGCAACGCCATGGACGCGGCGGTCGCCGCGGCGGCCACCCTGGGCGTGACCGAGCCCTACTCGGCCGGACTGGCCGGGGGCGGGTTCATCGTCTACTACGACGCGCGCCGCAAGAAGATCCACACGATCGACGGCCGGGAGACCGCGCCGAAGGCGATGGGGCCCGCCTCCCTGGAGGGCATCCCGTTCGACGAGGCCGTGACCAGCGGGCTGTCCGCGGGGGTGCCCGGCAGCGTCGCCCAGTGGGAGCTGGCGCTGCGCAGGTTCGGCACGCTCTCACTGCGCCAGGCCCTGAAGCCCGCGATCGAGGTCGCGTCCAAGGGCTTCAAGGTCGACCAGACCTTCTACGACCAGACCGCCGCCAACGCAGCCCGTTTCAAGGACTTCACCTCCACCGCCAAGCTCTACCTGCCGGGAGGTGCCCCGCCGCCGGTCGGCTCCACCTTCCGCAACCCCGAGCTGGCCGACACCTACCGCAGGCTCGGCAGGCAGGGCGGCGAGTGGCTGTACGGCGGCGGCCTGGGCGCCGAGATCGTGGCCACCGTCAAGAAGCCGCCGGTCACCCCGGGCTCCACCCGCAACGTGCGGCCGGGGCTGATGGAGCTGGCCGACCTGAGGGCCTACCGGGCGCTCGAACGGCCGCCCACGAAGGTGACGTACAAGGGCATGGACGTGTACGGCATGGCGCCGCCGTCCTCGGGGGGCTCGACGGTCGGCGAGGCGCTCAACATCCTCGAGGCCCTGCCGGAGGTCGGCGAGCACGAGTACCTGGAGGCGTCCAGGCTCTCCTTCGCCGACCGGGGAAGGTACGTGGGCGACATCCCGGGCGTCCCGCTCGAGGAGCTGCTGTCCGACGGGTTCGCCAAGGAGCGCGCCTGCCTGATCGGCGAGCGGGCCCTGACGAGCCCGGCCGCGCCGGGCAACCCCGACGGGACGTACGGGCCGTGCGCGCCCGCGCCCTCGGCGGAGGCCACCCCGTCGGCTCCCGAGGGGCCGGAGACCACGCACCTGGTGGTCACGGACCGGTGGGGCAACGTGGTCGCCTACAACATCACCATCGAGTCGACCGGCGGCAACGGCATCGTCGTCCCCGGCCGGGGCTTCCTGCTCAACAACGAGCTGACCGACTTCACCTTCGGGCCGGCCCCGGGCGACCCGAACCTGCCCGCGCCGGGCAAGCGGCCCCGTTCCTCGATGGCGCCGACGATCGTCCTGAAGGACGGCAGGCCGCTGATCGCGCTGGGTTCCCCCGGCGGCTCGACGATCATCACCACCGTGCTGCAGATCCTGGTCAACCGCTGGGACTTCGGCATGTCGCTCCCCGAGGCGCTCGCGGCGCCCCGGGCCACCCAGCGCAACACCGCCCAGACCCAGGCCGAGCAGGGCTTCATCGACCGCTACGGCGCCGAGCTCACCGGCCGGGGCCACAGCCTCGTGCTGAACCCCGAGATCGGCGCGGCCACGGCGGTCGAGTTCCTGCGGAACGGGAGGCTCCAGGCGGTGGCGGAGCCGACCCGTCGCGGCGGCGGCAGCGCGCTGGTGGTGAGCGGGCGCAGGTAGGGTTCCCGTCCGCCGCGGCAGGCGCGGCGGCAGGCGCTGACGGTACGAACGGATGCCGACCCCGGCGGCGCGGTCCTGACCGCGCCGTCGGGGCGCCGGGGGGTCAGGGGATCAGCTCGTAGGCCTCGCGTTTCGGCGTCCGGGTGCGCGCCCAGTACTCGAAGGTGAAGCCCGGCCAGAGGGTCCTGTTGACGCCGCGCTCGTCGAGATACCAGCTGTCGCAGCCGCCCCTGTTCCAGACGCGGCGGTTCAGGCGGTCCTGGAGGCGGTCGTTGTGGGCGCGCTGCGCCTCGGGGCGGACGTCGAGCGCCCTGGCCTTCGTCCTGGACAGCAGGCGCAGGCAGCCCAGGACGTACCGGACCTGCGATTCGATCATGAAGACGACCGAGTTGTGGCCCAGGCCGGTGTTGGGGCCGAGCAGGAGGAACAGGTTCGGGAACCCGGCGACGGTGATGCCGTAGTAGGCCTGCACGCCGTCCTGCCAGGCGTCCTGGATCTTCCTGCCGTTCCTGCCGACGATCCGCCGCTCGTTCAGCGCGGAGGTGACCTTGAAGCCGGTGCCGTAGACGAGCACGTCGACCTCGGTCTCCCTGCCGGTGGAGTCGACGATCGAGCCCTCCCTGATCTCCCGCACCTCGTCGGTGATCACCTCGACGTTGTCCCTGCCCAGCGCCGGGTAGTAGTCGCTGGAGATCAGGACGCGCTTGCAGCCGATCGTGTAGCCGGGGGTGAGCCTGGCGCGCAGCGCCGGGTCGGGGACCTGGTCGGCCAGGTGGCGCAGGGCCAGCTTCCGGTGGGCCCCCATCAGGCGCGGGTCGACGGTGAAGCCCAGCGCCCGGCTCTCCAGTGCCCAGTAGATCGCGGCGCGCAGCGCGCGGGCGGCACCGGGCAGGCCGAGGAGCCGTCTCGCCCGGGGGGAGAAGGGGAAGTCGGGCTTGGGGTGGATCCAGGGGGGCGTGCGCTGGAAGACGTGAAGGCGGGAGACCCGCCCGGCGATCCGCGGGACGAACTGGACCGCCGACGCTCCGGTGCCGATGACCGCGACCCGCTTCCCGCTCAGGTCCACCGAGTGGTCCCATTCGGCCGAGTGGAAGGACGGGCCCGCGAAGCTCTCGCGGCCGGGGATCGCGGGCAGCGACGGCACGTGCAGCGCGCCGGTGCCCGAGACCACCGCGTTGGTGGTGAAGGTCTCGCCCACGGCGACGTCCACCCGCCAGCGGCGCGCCGCGTCGTCGTACTCCAGCCCGACGACCTCCGCGCCGAACCGCAGGTGGGGGCCGAGGCCGTACTTCTCGACGCAGGCCCGCAGGTAGTCGCGGATCTCGGCCTGGGGGGAGAACATCCGCGACCAGCCGGGGCCGGGCTCGTACGAGAAGGAGTACAGGGGTGAGGGGACGTCGCAGGCGCAGCCGGGGTAGGTGTTGTCGCGCCAGGTCCCGCCCAGGTCGCCGGCCTTCTCCAGGATGACGAAGTCGTGGTATCCGGCTTCCTTGAGCTTGATCGCCATGCCCAGCCCGGCGAAGCCGGAGCCGATGATCGTGATTCCGGGGCGCGTGCTCATCGGGCCTCCTGGCTCCCCTTCGCTCTCCCCGGCTCCTCGCCGGTGACGGCTCCCGGGCGGCGCCGGCGGTCCGGCCGGTGCCGGCCGTGCGATGAGAGCGGTCCGTGCTCGCTTCTATTGGATTATTCGTCCAATGTAATGAGCGGGGAGCAGGTCGTCCACCCTCGTGGCACGGCGGGTCGTTCCAGACCGCCCGGTCGGTATGCTCCCGTCACCGGGAGCTGCCGGCCGTTCGGTAACACGAAAAGCGCCGAGGGCGATGCCGTCGGCGCTGTGGACCCCCCGGTCGTTAGAGCAGCAGGTACGCGGCCACGGCGACGACGACCAGCACCGCCACCACCACCGCCGCCGTGATCGGCAGGGCGAGCGACCGCTTCTCGGGAGCGGCCTCCGGGTCCTTGCGCTGGGCGAACGCACGGAACGCCTGGGTGTTGCCCGCGGGGTCAATCTGCTGAGGATCAGACATGGGGATGACTTTAGCGATACGGGATACCCTCCAACACGGATTTGTCCACTTTCACGGGAAGGATGTCCCGGCGCCCGGCCAAGGGCGGGTGCTGGGGGCCGGACCGCCGACCGGGGCGGATAGCGTGGTGCCATGCTCCGCATCCTGTTCTCCGCCCGCGTGGTGGCGCTCCACCTGCTCGCGGTCGGAGCCCTCGTCGTGTGCGGTCTGCTGGGCAGGTGGCAGCTCGGTGTCTTCGAGGAGTCCGGCAGGCCCCAGTCGCTGCTCGACCCCGCCCCCGTGGCGGTGGCCACGCTCACCGCGCCCGGAGAGCACCTGACGGCCGACAAGGTCAGCCGCCGGGTGACCGCCGAGGGCACCTTCGACGCCTCGAAGCAGCTCCTGGTGGCCGAGCGCGACGGAGGCCTGTGGCTGCTCGCGCCGCTCGACCTCGGCGACGGCACCTCCATCCCGGTCGTGCGCGGCTGGGTGGCCACGGCCGGGGACCCCGCCGTCACGGCTCCCTCCGAAGGGAGGGTGACCGTCAGCGGGCGCCTGCAGCCCTCGGAGGCCACCGACAGCGTCCAGCGCAGGGTTCGGCAGCTGCCGCCGGGACAGGTGCTGACCGTCTCGTCGGCCGAACTGATCAACGTCTGGCGGGGTACGAAGCTGCGCGACGGGTTCCTGGTTGCCGCCACCCAGTCACCGGCCCCCGAGGTCGCGGCCAGGCCGGTGAGCGTTCCCCCGCCGACCGAGCGGGGCGGGCTCACCTGGCGCAACCTCGCCTACGCCGCCCAGTGGTGGATCTTCGGGCTGTTCGCGGTCTTCATGTGGTGGCACTTCGTCCGCGACGCGCTGCGCGGCCGCACCCGGGAGCGCGGCTCCGACGTCCCCTCCGCGTCCGGTTCCGGGCCTGACCCCGGCCCTGACCCCGGTCCCGGAGCCACTCCCGGGGACGCCGGTCCCGGGACCGGCGCCGAGTCCGGGGCCGCTCCGGGGGCCGAGCCGGAAGCCCCCGCCCTACCAGCCCGCACCGCCCCGTGAACCGAACCCCAAGACCGAGGTAACCGACCGTGGAATCCGCTCTCAAGCCCTTTCGCATCCTGGCCTACATCGTCGGCGTGATGCTGCTCGTCCTGGTCACCTGCATCGTGCTCAGGTACGGCTTCGGCATCGAGGAGCCCTCGAAGATCGTCTCTCCGATCCACGGCTTCCTCTACATGCTCTATCTCGTGGCCACGATGAACCTGGGCATGAAGGCGCGCTGGACGTGGCCGTACATCCTCGGGGTGATGCTCGCGGGCACCGTGCCGCTGCTCTCGTTCGTGTTCGAGCGCAAGGTCACCCGCCGGGTGGAATCGGAGCTCGCGGCCGCCGCCTGACCGGCCCGGACCGGCCCGGAGACGCGGGTTCGCGTGGCCGGGCCGTGCCGTGGCGCGGCGGGCGGTCGGACGCCGGGTCAGCGGCCGAGACCCCGGCGGCGCGAGCGCTTGAGGCGCTCGCGCTGTGACGGGTCGAGCATCAGGTAGCCGACGACCGGGGCGGCGACGACGCCCAGGATGATCAGCAGCGTCACGAAACCTGGCAGGGGCAGCAGCCACGCCAGGAACACCACTGCTCCGGCGCCGATCGCGTACTTCTGGACGGGCGACATCCTCAACATCCTCCGAACGCGGGGCGGACGCCCCGTCTGTAGTTCATTGTGCGTCGCCGGTCCAACGTGTGGAGCTATCGAGGTGGTTCCAACCGAGATATATCGTGATTTTGCCCTCGGGTTTCGTTATCGGGCCAGAGCCCTGAGCGCCTTGAGCGTCGCCACGCCGCCGGGGTCGGCGTCCGTGCCGACCGGGACCAGGGCCACCTCGTCCACGCCCGCGTCGGCGTACGCGCGCAGGCGCTCGCGGGCCGCGTCCACGTCGTCGATCATGGCGACCGACTCCAGCAGGCCGTCGGGGACGGCGGCCAGCAGCTCGCGCGGGTGCGGGCGGGTCCTGGCGAACGCGACCACGTCCCCGAATCCGGCCTCGGCGAACATCTCGCCGTACCCGGGCGCGGCGAGATATCCCACGACGGCGCGCCGTATCCGGTCGACCGCCTCGCGCCCGGGGTCGACCGCGGCGGTCACCCAGGCCGCCACCCTCGGCGCCGGGGCCGCATCCTGCCCTCGCCCCTGTGCCGGTGCTGTCCGAACCGCCGCGCGGAGGTCGGCGGTCAGGCGGGCGGCGGAGGCGGGGGTGATCAGGTTGAGCACCATCCGGTCGGCCGTCGCGGCGGTCCGCACGGCGGAGGCGCCGAAGGCGGCCACGGTCAGCTCGGCGCGGGGCGCCGGGAGCCGGAGCCGATAGCCGCGACTCTTCACGCATTCACCTGAAAAATCGGATTTGTCGCCATCGAGCAATGGTCTGAGCGCCCGTACCGCCTCCCGCAGCACGGCGGCCGACCGCGCCCGTGACCTGCCGTGCCACTCCTCGACGACGAGCGGGCTCGACGTGCCGACCGCCACGTTCACCGGCCTCCCGACGAGGTCCGCCACCGACGCCACCCCCATCGCGATCATCATGGGGTCCCGTACGGCCACCGCCAGCGGCCCGACGGTGAGCCCGATCCGGCCGGTGGACAGCCCGATCGCGGTGGTCAGCGCGAAGGCGTCGTAGGTGGCCATCTCGCCCACCCACAGCTCGTCGTAGCCCAGCTCGTCGGCGGCCCTCGCGGTCAGCAGGGCCTCCTCGGCCGGCCGGTCCTGCCAGAGTCCCAGGGAGACGCCCAGCCTCACGCGACACGCTCCAGCAGCACGGCGGAACCGCTGCCCGCGGCCCCGCTGACCGCGGCGACGCCGTACCGGGCCCCGCGGCGTTCGAGCTCGTCCGCGCAGGCGGCGACGAGGATGGCCCCGGTGGCGCCGAAGGCGTGGCCCATCGCGATGGTGCCGCCGTTGACGTTGAAGCGGTCCTCGCCGACCTTCAGGTCCCGCTGGAACTTCAGGCACAGCGCGGCGAACGCCTCGGCGAACTCGTAGACCTCGACGTCGTCGGGGGTGAGCCCGGCCCTGGCGATGACCCGCTCGACCGCGAGCTGGCCCGCGGTGAGCATGGTGACCGGGTCGACGGAGGCGGTCGCGGTGCCCACGATCCTGGCCCTGGGCCGCAGGCCGAGCTCCGCGCCGGCCGTCCCGGAACCGACCAGGAGCAGGCCCGCCGCGTCGCACAGGCCGGGGGAGGTGCCCCGGGTGTGCAGGTGGCGCAGCTCGCCGACCTCGGGGCGGTGCCTGCGGACGAGGGCGTCCTGGTCGTCCTGGCCGGCGAAGGCGGGTTCCATCGCGGCGAGCGCCTCCAGGGTCACGCCCGGCCGCACGTGCTCGTCGCGCCGCAGGTCGTTGACCGGTACCAGGGAGCGGTCGTGGCGCCCGGCGGCCCACGCCTCGGCGGCCAGGATCTGGGTGCGCAGGCCGTACGCGTCGAGTTCCTCGCGTTCGAAGCCCTCGACCGTCGCGACCAGGTCCGCCGCGACGCCCATGTGGATCGATCCGACCCGGTCCATCACCGCGGGATCGGTCCACAGCGGCCCGCCGTCGGAGAACATCGGCACCTGGGAGACCGACTCGACCCCTCCGGCGACCACGGTGCGGCTCTGCCCGGACTGCACGAGCGCGAAGGCCGTGCGGACCGCGTCGATGCCCGAGGTGCAGTAGCGGTTGACGGTCATGCCGGGCGCGTCGAAGCCCGAGGTCAGCGCCGCGGTCCTGGCCAGGTTGCCGCCCTGGCCGGCGTTCTGCGAGGCGCAGCCGACGATCATGTCGTCCGCCCGCTCGACACCGGTCCGCTCGCGCAGGGCGTCCACGAGCCTCTCCAGCATGGTCAGCGGCGTCACGTCCGCCAGCCCCCCGCCGGGCCTCGCCTTGCCCCGAGGGGTTCTGACGGTCTCGTAGATGTATGTCGCCATCTGTTCCGGCTCCCGTCGGAGGTCGTACGCGGGCTTCACGTGGTCGAGTCCCTCAGCTGGTCGGCGCGTACCCAGGTGGCGTGGAAGCCGAGCGGCACCCGCTGGGGCAGGATGATCCGGGCGATCGGCCCGGCGCCCAGGTTCGCCGCGTGCAGGACCTGCACCTCGGAGGTGCCCTCGCGCTCGTCGGTGACGAAGCTGACGAGGTAGCCGTCCTCCTCGTCCGTCGCGCCGTCGCGCGGCGCGAACGGGGCCTCGCTGCCGTAGCGGTGCTCGCCGTAGTGGTACGTCTCCTTGGCGCCGCTCACGTTGTCGTAGCGGACCAGGCCGTCGAAGAGGTTGGTCGCGGCGTCCTTGACCGACACGTTGTAGGCGTAGCGCGACCGCAGACCCGTCAGCCTGGCGTCCACCGAGGGGAACTCGGTGTTGTGGTCCGGGTCCACGAACCCCTCGGAGGTGCGGCCGGTGCGCAGGTCGAAGCGATAGCGGTACATCCGCGCGTCGAGCTTGAGGTAGGAGATCATGCGGGCCAGCGGGCTGCCGCCCCCGGCGGGCGCGGGCCGGCTCACCCGGCAGACGTCCAGGACGATCTCCCCGTCCTCCTCCCAGGAGTTGACGACGTGGTAGATGTAGCAGGGTTTCGCGTCGAACCAGCGGATCTCGTGCGCCTGCCCGCGCCGGGGGATGACGCCGAAGCGCGAGGGCAGCTCCCGGTCGAACGTCAGCTTGTAGCGGCCCTGGCGGGCGGCGTCCATGTCCTGGTAGAGCGGCAGGTCCATGAGGATCGCGTGGTTCTCGGTGATCGCCATGTCGTGCGGCAGCCGCGCCCCCGGCAGCTCCAGCTCCACGCAGTGCTCGACCTGCCCGCCCGCGCCGACCACCCCGTAGCGCAGATAGGGCCTGCGGGGCCCGTAGTCGAACCAGAACAACTCCCCGGTCCGCTCGTCGACCTTGGGGTGGGCCATGAAGTCGCCGGTGAGCGTGTCGAGGAAGGTCTCGACGCCGAGCGTCTCCAGGCTGAGGGGGTCCATGCCGTACGGGGAGCCGCACAGGTACCAGGTGGTGAGGACCTGGCCGCGATGGAAGATCACGTCGGTGTTGGCGGAGTCCTTGAGGCCGAGCCCGCGGGTGTTGCCGAACGGGTTGCCCTTCGGGTTCTCCATCACGCCGGTCCACAGGGACCGACCGGCCGCCGACTCGGCCTCGAACGCCCTGGTCCTGACGTAGCGGTTGCGGTAACGGGCCCTGCCGTTCTCGAAGTGCATCGCGTGCACCATGCCGTCGCCGTCGAACCAGTGGTAGCGCCCCTTCATCGGGAACCGCGCGTTGGGCCCGTTGCGCAGGTAGACGCCGTTGAGATCCTTCGGGATCTCGCCGATGACCTTGAGGTTCTCGGCCGTGATCTCGTCCTGGACCGGGGCGTAGACGCCCAGCAGGTACGGATTCGGCTCGCCCGACTCGTCCATGACCACCATAGGTTGCGCCATCCTTTGACGCTACGATAAAAGAAGTCAGCTCGTCAATGACCGTTCTCCGCCGACGCGTGGCCAGGAGGGGCACCGAGCCGTCCGGGCGGCGCCGGGTTGGTAGTTTGGCGGTTTCGCCGGAAGCGGGAACGACCGTGCTCGCCGGAAACGGGCACGATCATGCTTGATGACGACGAGCATCACCGTGTTCGTCGAAAACGGGTGGCCCCGTCCCCCGGCGACGGGCACGACCACGACCACGCGACCATCGGGAGGACAGGCTGTGAACGGCACTGAGCGGGAGCCGCGAGCCGAGCTCAGTGCGATCGGGCAGGCGCTGGTGATCCTGGGAGACCGGTGGGTGCTGCTGATCCTGCAACGGGCGTTCCTGCTGCGGATCAGGACCTTCGCCGGCTGGCGCGACGCGCTGGGCATCTCCGAGTCGGTTCTCGCCACCAGGCTCAGGGAGCTGGTCGACCACGGCATCTTCGAGCTGTCGGCGTACCGCGACGGACGCACCCGCTACGAGTACCGGCTGACGGAGCGCGGGCTCCAGCTGTGGGCCCTGCTGGTGGCCATCCAGGCGTGGGAGCGCGACTGGGTCGATCCGGGGCGGCTCCCGCCGCTGCTGCACGAGCAGTGCGGCCAGGACGCCAAACCGTACCTCGGGTGCGGTTCCTGCCTGGAGCCGATGAGCGCGCGCGACACCCGGACCGAGCCCGGCCCGCTGGCCACGTTCTCCAGGATCGGCCCGCCGCGGCGGCACCGCCGCACGGTCCGCTCCGACGCCCCGGCCGACCTGATCGGCTACTGCCCGGCGTCGATGGAGATCCTCGGCGACCGGTGGAGCACCAGCGTGCTGGCCGGGGCGTTCCTGGGCATCCGCCGTTTCGTCGACTTCCAGTCCGGTCTCGGCATCGCGCCCTCGGTGCTCACCGACCGGCTGCGCCGCTTCGTCGAGCTGCGCGTCTTCGACGCCCGGCCCGACGGCTCGTACCGGCTCACCGACAAGGGGCTGGCCTTCTTCGAGGTCTTCGCCTTCCTGGTCGACTGGGCCCAGCGCGAGTTCCCCGCCCCCGAGGGCTCGGCCCTGTCGATCACCCACGCGCTCTGCGGCGCCACCTTCCAGCCGGTCCTGCTGTGCCGGGCGTGCGGCCGGCCGCTCCAGCGGCGCGAGGTCCGTTTCGTCCTACCGGGGTGACGGTGGTCCGGGGCGCGTCCCCGATCGCGCTCATCTTCGGCCGCGCAGCGACTCGACCGCCCAGCGGGCCGCCCGGAGCGCTCCGGCGTATCCCCTGCCGCCGGCGTCCGGAACGGTGAACCGGTGGTACTGCAGGGCCGTCACGACGTTTCCCGCCCGCAGGACGACCACCGAGTTGACGCTCGAATGGCCGTTGCTGAGCTGGTAGACGTAGGCCTCGTCACCGAGACCGGGCACGTCGGCCGGAGCGCTCACGATCCGCGTGTCCTTCACGTCCCTTGAGCGGAGGCGAAGGTAGGTGGCGTGCGCGAGCGCCGCTTTCGGTTCGCGGACGACGGTGATCTCCAGTGTGTTCCGGAGGCTGTCGGGCGCGGTCGGGTCCGCCGCCGTCCAGTGGCACGCCGCGTCCTTTCTCGAGGGGGAGGGCGCGAGGTAGAGACGTCCGGCGTGTTCCCCCGAGATCAGGGAGCACGGGTCCGGAGCCTTCGCGAAGAAGGTGGGCAGCGGCGCCGGAGCCGCGATCCGCGGCTGGGCCGCGGGGCGGGGCCAGAGCCAGAACGCCGTACCGCCGACGGCCAGGAGGGCGAGCGCGGCGGCCACGAGAAGCAGGCGGTCGGGGCGGGACCTCGCGGGGCGGGAGGTGAGTCCCAGCAGGACCGTGCGGGTCGTGGTGGCGTCCGGGCGGTGGGCGGGGTCGGCCGCCAGCAGGCCCTCCAGCAGCGGAGCCAGCGGGCCGGAGTCCGCCGCGCCGGTGTCCCCCGCCGCGGGGCCGGGTCCGCCCCCGAAGGCGGGGGCGGTGCCGTCCGCCGGACGCGGGCCGGTGTGCGGCCCGGTGTGCGGGGCCTGTCCCTCGACCGCGGTGAACAGGACGGCGCCCAGGTCACGCAGCTCGTCGGTGGCATTGAAGATGGCGAAATCGGTGACCACGACCCTGTCGTCCGGGGTGAGAAGCACGTTCTCCGGGCCGGCCAGGAGATGAACGCCTCGCCCGTGGGCGGCGGTCTGCGCGTCCAGTACGCGCAGCCCGACCTCGGCCGCCCGCTCGGAGGTGAGCGGTCCTTCGGCCCGGACGGTCCGCAGCACCGAGCGGCCTTCGACCGACTCCAGGATCAACCACACCTGATCGGGGAAGGAGACGACGTCGTGCAGGGTGATGACGTTCGGATGCCTGAAGTCGGCCGCGGCGCGGATGCGGCCGAGAAGCCGGTCGCGGTGCGGGCCGGGTGGCGGGAGCGATATCCCGGTGATCGTGACGTCGCGCTGGAGCAGTTCGTCGCGGGAGCGCCAGCTGGTCCCGGTCCGGTCGCGGCGCTCCAGCAGCCGGTAGCGACCGGCCAGCAGGTTCGGATCGGTCATGTCGGTCGTCCCGGGGAGGTGGGGGCGAGCGGTGCCTGTCGTTCGGGCGCGGCGCCGAGCCGTGTGGGTCGTTCGGGTGTGGCGGCGCCGAGCGCGGGCCGGGGGTGCTCAGTCACGGCTGTTCAGCCTCTCGGCGACCTGGCGGGCGACGCGGAGGGCCTGCCCGCGCAGCTTGGCGTCCGAACGCTCGCCCTTCCGCGACACGTCGACCTCGACCAGCAGGTTGCTGATCCGGAAACGAACCGTGGAATGGATCCGGTCCAGCGCGATCACGTCGTAGGTGAAGGCTTCCGCGCCGAGCCGGGTGACGTTCCGGAGGGCGCCGGTCGCGCCCAGGAGGCCTTCCCCCCGATCGGCGACGACCCTGGTGCGTTCGGAGGCGAAGAACTCGCGGGCCACCTCCGGGGCGGTCTTCGCCCTCACGGGCGCCTTGTAGGCCAGCGAGAGCTGTAACCAGCGCGCCTCTGACGGATCACCCCAGTCACAGTAGGACTCCCCTTCTTCCAGTTTCATCGAGCTCGGCGCGGGTTCCGGGGTCGAGCCGGGCGCCACGGCCCGGCTCTGGGCGGCGGACAGCAGCGAGCAGGCGTCGGGCACGGTGGCGAACCGCCCGGCAGCGGCCGCGGACGGCGAGGGCCGGGACGACGCCTCGGGGTCGTCCGCGGTCGTCGTCAGCAGTACCGTCCCGGTCGCCAGCACCGCCACCGTGGCCAGTGCGGCCCCGGCGATCAGGCCGGTACGACGGCGCGAGGCCACCCGCCTCCCGGGCACGGTCTCCTGCGTGGAGAGGGGCGGGACGGGCGGGGCGGGCGCGAGCTGGAAGAGCGGCTCCGCGGGCAGTCCCTGGGAGATCTGCCGCAGGGCGGCGCGCAGCCCTGCCTCTCCCGGGCGCTGCCGAGGATCCTTGGCCAGCGCCGCGACGAGCACCGGAGCCAGGTCCCCCGCCCGGCGGGGCGGGGGCGCCTCCTGGGTGAGGATCGCGCCGATGGTCGCGGCCGAGGTGTCGCGACGGAAGGGGCTGCGGCCCTCGACGGCCGTGTACAGGGTCGCTCCCAGGGACCACAGGTCGGTGGCCGGGCCGTCGCCGCCGCGCAGCCGTTCGGGGGCCATGTACGCGGGGGAGCCGACCAGGGCGTCCGGGGAGGTGAGCTGGACGTCCCCCTCCACGGTGGCGATGCCGAAGTCGGTCAGCAGCACCCCGCCGTTCCTGGCGAGCATGATGTTGGCCGGCTTCACGTCGCGGTGCACGATGCCCCGGCTGTGCGCGAGGGCCAGCGCGTCCAGCACGGCCAGGCCGATCATGGCCACCCGCCGGGGCGGTAGCGGTCCCTCGGCCTGGACCGCCTGTTCCAGCGAACGGCCGTCGACCAGGTCCATCACGATCCACGGGCGGCCGTCCTGCGCCACGACGTCGTGTACGGCCACGATGGACGGGTGCCCCAGCCTGGCCGCGGCGCGCGCCTCGCGCAGGGTGCGCTCCCGCGCCTCGGCGCGCTGCGCCTCGGGCAGGTTCGGGTCGAGCTTGACCTCCTTGATCGCCACTTCGCGGTGGAGCAGCTCGTCGCGAGCCCGCCACACCACGCCCATCCCTCCCGCGCCGAGCCTCGCGATCGCCCGGTAGCGGCCCGCCAGCACGGGCAGCGGGCCCGCCATCCGATCAGTCATCGGTCTTCAGGGACTCGGTGAGCCAGCGGGCCACCTTCACCGCGCCTTCGGAGATCTTGCCGTCGGGGTCCTCCTTGACGCCGCCCCGCTCGTACTCGACCTCGGCGATCAGGTTGCTGATCCGGAAGACCACGGTCGTCTTGTAGGAGCCGCCGTACAGGTTGATGGAGTTGGACGTCCCATGGCTGAACGCCTCCTCGCCGATGCCCCGCAGGTCCTTGGGCGGCAGGGGCTTGGGAGTGGTGAACTGGCCCTTGTCGACGAGATCCTTCTTCTTGCCCGCCAGATACTCCCTGGCCCTCGCGACCTCCGACCCGTCCTGCTTCTGGGCGATCAGCCGGACCCGCAGGTCGTACTTCTCCACGTTGGGCTTGCGCCAGTCGTGCTGGTTGAGCCAGTTGCAGACGGAGCGCTCGACCTCGGAGCTCTTGAAGCCCGGCACGACCTCGTTCGCCTGCTTGTCGTCGAGCAGGCTGCAGGCCCGGGGAGCCGTGGCGAAGCGGCCCTTGGCGCCGGAGGGTTCGGCGGCGAAGCTGTCGCCGGGATTCGTGACCACCGAGGTGAGAAGGACGCCGATGGTGACCGCCATGCCGAAGAGCAGCACACCGGTCAGCGCCACGACGGGCCGGGGTACGAGCACCCCCGTCGTCCGCGTCGGAGGTCCGGCGGGCGCGTCCTCCGGTGCCGGGAAGGGGAGGGGGGCCAGTTCGTGTGAGGTGGGGGCGTCCTGCGGGTTCGGGCGAGGCGGCGTGGGGCCGGGAGGGAAGGGCGTGCCGAGGTGGGGCTGTCCTTGCTGGGGCGGTTCCTGTCGGGGAGCGCCGGGGTGGGGCGGGCCCTGGTGGGGGGCGTCCTGCCGTGGCGGGGCCGGGGGCGGGGCCTGCCAGACGATCGACATGCCCGGAGAGGAGGAGAGCGTGGCCTGCAGGGGTACGGGGATGTCCTGCTGGGGGAGTCTCGCCGTGATGTCGGACATGTGGTCGGCCAGGGTCTTCCTGAAGGGCGCGGTCACGTCCCCCTCGGAGGCCGGGGCGACCCCGCCGTCCTCCTGTCCTCCGGAGGTCCCGGCGGCTCCGAGAGCTCCGGCGGTGCCGGGAGCTCCGAGCGGCGGGATCGTGTCGCGACCCTGAGGTCCGGCGGCCGTTCCCGGCCCTGCCGCCCCCGGTCCTGTCGCGGTGGGGCCGGTCGTTCCCGGTCCGGTCGAGGTGTGCGGTCCCGGCGTTCCAGGCGCGTCGGCTCCCTGGCCGGCCCCCGGGAAGGGGACCTGCCCGAAGGCCGCCGGGTTCCCGGGCGCGAAGGGAGGAAAGGGAACGGAGGGGGCGGACGCTCCCGGATCGGGGACTCCCGGAACCTGGGGAAGCGAGCCCCCCGGGGGTGGCGGGAACGCACCCGAGAGGGGTGGCGCGGCCGGAGGTTCGGGACGGTACTGGGAGACGTCGATCAGAGCGCCGCGCAGGACGCCCGGGTCGGGCCGCTGGGCGGGGTCGCCCGCGAGCAGGTGGAACAGGACGGGCGCGATCGGGCCCGCGTTGTCCAGGGAGCCGCCGGGCGACGGCGGACGGCCCTCGACGGCGGTGTAGAGGGTCGCGCCGAGCGACCACAGGTCGGCGGCCGGGCTGGTCACCCCCTCGGGAGAGGTGAAGAGCGAGGAGGGCAGGGACGGCGCGGCGAGGACGATCTGCTCGTACGGGCCGAGCAGCACCGAACTCGGCCGCACGTCGCCGTGCAGCATGCCCTGCCTGTGCATCGCCACGAGCTGGTCCAGCACGGCCACCCCGACCACCGCGGCCTGCTGCGGGGACATCGGCCCGAACCGGGCGATCACCTGTTCCAGGGAGCTCTGCTCAAGCATCGGCGGGCCCTCGGCTCCGGCGATCCCGGGCCCCGGCGCGGGGGGAGCGGTGTGCCCGCCCGCGTGCCTGCCCTGCGATCGAGGGACGTCTGGATGGTTCATCCGCTCGCTTTCTGCTTGTTCAACGCGTTCGCGATCCACGTCGCGGTGGTGTGGGCGCCCGCCTGGATCGCCGGGCCGTCCTTGCTGCCGTCCACCACGGTGTAACCGACGTCGAGGACGAGGTTGTCCACGCGTACGACCACGTAGCTCTGCTCCAGCCTGCCGGTCTTGCGGTTCTCGTAGACGTCGTAGCCGAACGCCTCGTCCCCGACGGGTTTCACCGTCGTCGGCGCCGTGGAGCGGGAGGAGCGGATACCGGCCTGGATCTCCGGCCAGCTCCAGGCGTTCTCCCCGCTCGGTATGACGCTCTGGCGCCGGTTCACGAACAGCTCGTGGGCCTGCTGGGGGCTCTTGCCCCACTGGTCGGGGCCGGAGAGACGCACCTCCAGCCCCATGCCCGGTGCCGGCCACTGGCAGCCGCCGTCGTTGGTCGGCTTGCCCTCGCCCGCCAGCGCGGGCAGCAGCTGCCTGGCCATGGCGCCGGGAACGAGCTTGCACACGTCCACCGGTGTGGCGAAGGCGCCGGGACTCTCGCTGAGCCTGACCCGCTTCTCGGCGGCCGTGGGGTTCGAGGTCAGCAGGAACGTCACCCCGAAGGTGACCCCGATGACCACCGCGATCCCGGCCGTCTCGGCGGCGGCCCACAGCGCCGTGCGGCTCCGGCGCGGCTCGGGGGGCCGGGCGGAGACGGGGGCCGGGGACGGCGAGGGGACGGAAGGCGCGGCCGGGATCCCGGTGACCGTACGACCGGCGGCCAGCTCTCCCAGCGAGCGGGCGACGGCCTCGAAGGACGGCCGGGCCTCGGGGACCGGGTCGAGCATGCGCGTCAGCAGCGGGCCCAGCTCGCCGGCGCGCTCCGGCGGCCTCGGCGGCTCGGTGAGCACCCGGCTGATCGCCGCGATGGGGGTCTCCGCCGGGTGCGGGGGCACCCCCTCGACGGCGAAGTAGAGCGTGGCGCCGAGGGACCACAGGTCGGAGGCGGGGCCGCCGCGCTCGCCGCGCAGCCGTTCGGGCGCGATGTAGTTGGGCGAGCCGACCAGGTGACCGGTCCGGTCGGAGGTGGCCTCGCCGTCGGCGACCGCGAAGCCGAAGTCGGTGAGGACGGCCTTGCCGGTCCTGGTGAGGAAGACGTTGCCCGGCTTGACGTCGCGGTGGACCACCCCGGCGGCGTGGGCGGCGCCGAGCGCGCTGAGGATGCCCACGCCGATCCTGGCCGCCTGGTGCGCGGGAAGCGGACTCCGGTCGCGGACGGTCTGCTCCAGGGACGAGCCCGACAGCAGCTCCATGACGAGCCAGGGCCGTTCCTGGTCGATGACCACGTCGTGGACGGTCACGATCGAGGGGTGTTTGAGCCGGGCGGCGAGGTTGGCCTCGCGGATCGCCGAGGCGAAGACCTCCTGCCGTCTGACGGGGTCGAGGTCAGGCGGGAGCCGTACCTCTTTCACCGCCACGTCGCGGCCGAGCGTCTCGTCGGTGGCGAGCCAGACCGTGCCCGCCCCGCCCTCGGCGAGAGGGTTGAGCAGCCGGTAACGGCCTGCCAGCACTCGAGTGTCGATCCCGCTCACCCCGTTCGCTTATCCCATCGCGGACAGCAACATAGTCACTTACCGCCACATGGACCAATGAACGATGATTCCGCCTCATCCATTGACCCCTGGCTTCTGTTTTCGTAGTGTCACGAGCACCCCCACGACGCCCCTGGAGCCGCGATGAAGCGCCTGCACACGCAAGAGCGGATCGACCTCTACACCGCCGGCGGCTGGTGGACCGGAGACACGATCGACCAGCTGCTCCGTGCCCAGGTGAGCGCCCGCCCCGGCGCTCTCGCGATCGCCGACCCGCCCGACAAGGCCGGCCTGCTGCCCGGCGGGGTCAAGAGGCTCACCTGGTCCGAGCTGGACGCCGAGGTCGACCGGGTGGCGGGGGTGCTGCGCGGCCGGGGCGCCGGACCCGGGGACGTGGTCGCCGTCCAGCTGCCCAACAGCGTGGAGCTCGCGGTCACCTTCCTGGCCGTGATCAGGGTGGGCGCGGTGGTCACCCCGTTCCCCGTGCAGTACCGCGAGTACGAGCTGAACCAGCTCTGCGCCCTCGCCGGGGCCATGGTCTTCGTCACCTCGACGACCGCCGCCGCCCGCGTGCCTACGATCATCCCGGCCCTCACCTGGGGCGCCGACCTCGACGCGGCCTCCCCTCCGGGCGCCCCCTCCGGCGGGCCCGATCCCTCCTCGCACGAGCCGCGGTCGCAGTCGCACGAGGGGCCGGGCATCCCGTACGAGGCCCACCCCGCCGACCCCGTCACGATCTGCTGGACCTCCGGTACCGAGGCCACTCCCAAAGGTGTGCCGAGGTGCCACTACGACTGGCTCGCGGTCGCGTCCATCTGCGCCGCGGCTCCCGGGCTCACCGAGGACGACGTCATCCTCAACCCCTTCCCCATGGTCAACATGGCGGGGATCGGCGGGGTCCTCCTGCCCTGGCTGAAGACCGGTGCCGTGCTCGTCCAGCACCACCCGTTCGACCTGCCGACCTACCTCGGGCAGATCGCGGCCGAGGGCGTCACCTACACCCTGGCCCCGCCCGCGCTGCTGACGATGCTGCTCCAGCAGGAGGCGATCCTCGCCAGGACCGACCTCACCACGCTGACCCGGATCGGGTCGGGCTCGGCGCCGCTGCCACCGCCGATGGTGAAGGGCTGGCAGGACAGGTACGGCATCGCGATCATCAATTTCTTCGGTTCCAACGAGGGCGTCGCGCTCCTCTCGGACCCGGTGCACATGCCCGATCCCGAGGACAGGGCCCGCTTCTTCCCCCGGCCCGACGCCCCGGGTACCAGCCGGCCCGGCACCCTCGGCGCGACCAGGACCAGGCTGGTCGACCCCCTCGGCGAGGAGATCGTCGAGGCCGGGATCCCCGGTGAGCTCCGTCTGTCGGGACCGACCGTCTTCTCCGGCTACCTGCCGGGGACGGCCGCCGCCGACCCGTTCGACGGGGACGGCTACCTGATGACCGGAGACGTGTTCGAGATCGCCGGGGACCGGGGGCAGTACCTGCGCTACGTCGACCGGGCCAAGGACCTGGTCATCCGGGGCGGCATGAACATCGCCCCGGCCGAGCTGGAGGCGCTGGTCTCCGGGCACCCGGCGGTGGCCGAGGTGGCGGTGGTCGGCTACGCCGACGAGGTCCTCGGGGAGCGGGTCTGCGTCGTGCTCGTCCCCAAGCCCGATCAGACCGTGGACCTCGCCTCGGTCGTGGAACACCTGCGGGGCAAGGGCATCGCCTCGTACAAGCTCCCCGAACGCCTGGAGATCGTCGAGGCGCTGCCCCGCAACCCGCTGGGCAAGATCCTCAAGCGGGAGCTGAAGGAGTCGCTGGCGGCGGACGGCTGAGCCCCGCGACCCCCACCCCGGCGGCCGTGGCCCTCCGCGACCGGGCCGCCGGGAGGACCGGCTCGCGCGGGCCGTGCGGAGGTGGGCTCCCACGACCAGGAAGGGCGGGGACCGTGCCGTGTCCGATGAGTCAGTACGAGTCGGACCACTCCTCGTGGGCGGTCCACAGGCGCTGCCACAGTTTGGCGCGTTCTACGGGGGTGACGTCGGGCAGGGACAGGCCGAAGACGTCGGCCAGGATCTCGAAGTACTCGCGTTCGGTCCGCGCGGTCAGGGTGTGCTCGCGGTCGCCGAGACGGGTCAGGACCAGACCCCGCATGATGTCGACACCGTTCGCGTCGCGCCGCTGGACCGTGGCCACGCGGACGAAGCCCGACTCGGGCGAGGTGGAGAGGAACCGGTGCATCGCGGCGAACTCCGGCATCCCGGCGGGTCCGGCGCGGAAGTCCATGCCGAGGAAGTCGCCGCGCGGGTCGTGGTCGAACCGCCACCCGCCGGGCGCCACCTCGGAGGGACGCAGGCCGTAGGTGAAGGGCCCCTGCCGGTACGTGCCCTCGACGAGCGGGAGCGGGTCGTGGATCGCGTCGCCCAGACCCTGGTCGACCAGCCACTCCCCGCCGGGGTTGCCCGGACCGGGAAGTCCCGAGACCGTGAGCACGAGGTGGCCGCCGTCCACGTTCGCCGGACCCCCGGCGCGGCACTGGACCCCGCCGAGGTGCCGGGTCACCCGGTAGCCGAGCGCCTTCAGCAGCAGGGAGAAGGCCCCGTTCAGGTGGTAGCAGTAGCCGCCCCGGCCCCGCACGATCCGCGCGGCCGACTCCACCGGGTCGACGGTCGTCGGGCGGCCCAGCCAGATCTCCAGGCATTCGTAGGGCACACGCTCCACGTGTGCCCGGTGCAGCACATGCAGCGACTCCGCGCTCGGAGGTCCGTCGACCTTCACACCGATCCTGCGCAGGTACGCGGTGACATCGATCACTCCGTCACGGTAACGCCGAGGTGGGCGCGGCCCGGTGCGGGACATGCGCTTTCCCGGGAACGGTCGCGAACCTCCGCCGCGCCTCACCCGCGACGCCGAGGTGTCGCCCCGCCCGCCGCGTCCGGGCGTCACCCGTCGGCGACGCCCGGCCGGGGCCACCCTCCGCGGCGCCCCGGCGGTACACCGGGACGCGGCGCGTCGGGTGAGGTCAGGCCCGCTCAGGCATGGTCAGGCGCGGCCGGGCACGGCCGGGCACGGTCAGGCGCGGTCAGGCGCGGCGCATGGCCCGGGTGCCGACGAGCAGGCCCAGCGCCGCCACGACCACGGCCGCGACCACGCCGCCGCCGGCGGCCGCCGAGACGATCTCGCCGTTGAACAGGGCGCGCTCGGCCTCCACGACGTACGTCAGCGGGTTGAGCCGTGAGAGCACGAGCAGCCAGTCCGGGCCGCCGCTGACGGGCAGCAGCATCCCGGCGAGCAGCATCAGCGGGAAGAGCAGGGTCTGCTGGACTCCCCAGAACATCCACTCGCTGTCCTTGGACGCCAGCGCCAGCGTGTAGGACAGCGCGCCGAGGCCCACGCAGAAGACGGCGAGGATCAGCAGGCCGAGGAGGGCTCCCGCGAGGTGCGGGCGGAACCCGAACGGGACGGTGACGGCGACGACGAGCACCGTCTGGGCGAGCATCGGCACGATCTCCTTCAGGGACCGCCCGACGATCAGGGCGGGCCTGCGCAGCGGGGAGACGAGCATCCGCTCGTGCGATCCGGTCTGGATCTCGAACAGCAGGTTCGCCCCGGTCGAGGAGGCGCCGAACAGGCAGGACATCACCACGATGCCGGGGACGAACCACTGCAGCGCGGACCCGCCCTCCACGGCCGGGAGCAGGGGCGCGAACAGCGCCAGGAAGAACAGCGGCTGCACCATCGTGAAGATCACGGAGAACGGGTTGCGCAGCACGGGCCGCAGCTCGCGGTCGAAGACGGTGACGGTGTCGGTGATCATGGTGGTGCCGCTCATGCCGCGCTCTCCTCGATGGTGGTGACGCCGGACCCGGCGGTGTGCTTCGTGGTCGCGGATCTCGCGGTCCCGGTCTCCGTGGTGCCGGGTTCCGCGGTCCCGGGTCCGGCGGTGCCGTCCTCGCGGAGGCTGCGGCCGGTGAGGTTGAGGAAGACGTCGTCGAGGGTGGGACGGGTGACCTCGACGCCGGTCACCTCGACACCCGCGTCGTCCAGGCCGCGCAGCAGCTTCGGCGCGAGCCGGACGCCGCCGGCCACCTCGATCACGACCCGCGCGCCGGTGCGCTCGACCCGCGCGCCCGCCACGACGCCCAGCGACTCGGTGACGGCCCGCAGGGCGCCCCGCTCGTCGCCGAACGTCAGGGTGACGCGGTCGCCCGCGTGGTCGGCCTTGAGCCGCGCCGGGGTGTCGTCGGCGATGACCCGCCCGTGGTCGATCACGATGACCCGTTCGGCCAGCTGGTCGGCCTCGTCGAGGTAGTGGGTGGTCAGGACGATCGTGGTGCCGTGCTCGGCGCGCAGCGCGCGGATGTGCTCCTGGAGGTTGGCCCGGTTCTGCGGGTCCAGCCCGGTGGAGGGCTCGTCCAGGAACAGCAGGTCGGGGGCGTGGATCAGGCCCATCGCGATGTCCAGCCGCCGTCGCTGGCCGCCGGACAGCGACGACACGATCCGGTCGGCGACGCCCTCCAGGTCCAGGGAGGCGATCAGCTCGGCCGCCCGGTCGCGTGACGCGCGGGCGCCGAGCCCGTACGCGCGGCCCTGGCTGATCAGCTCGTCACGGCCCCGCTGGCTGTGCGCGGCCCCGTTGCCCTGGCCGATGTAGCCGATCCGGCCGCGCACGCCGCGCTGCCCGGTCGTCACGTCGTGTCCGGCGACCTCCGCGTTGCCCGAGGTCGGGGGGAGCAGCGTGGTGAGCATCCGCAGGGTGGTCGACTTTCCCGCCCCGTTCGGTCCCAGCAGTGCCACCATCTCGCCGGAGGCGACGTGCAGGTCGAGGCCGCGTACCGCCTCGACCGTCTCTCTCCTGACGGTGAAGTGCCTGGTCAGCCCGCTCGTGCGGATCATCGTGCTGTTCATGGGGACAACGCTAAAATTCATTCAGGTCACTTTCTGACCGGAATCAAAGGGAAGCTGGACTCATGGCGAACACGAGTGCGCGGATGCTGAGGTTGCTGTCCCTGCTGCAGACCCATCGGTACTGGCCGGGCGGAGAGCTCGCCGACCGGCTGAACGTGAGCGAGCGGACGCTGCGGCGCGACGTCGACAGGTTGCGCGAGCTGGGTTACCCGGTCGACGCCAACCGGGGTGTCGCGGGCGGCTACCAGCTCCAGACCGGCGCGACCATGCCGCCCCTGCTGCTCGACGACGAGGAGGCGGTGGCCATCGCCGTCGGGTTGCGGACGGCGGCCGGCGGCGCCGTGGCCGGTATCGAGGAGACGTCGGTACGGGCGCTGACCAAGGTCATCCAGGTGATGCCGCCCCGGTTGCGGCGGAGGGTCGACGCGCTGCGGGCCTACACCGTGCCCGCCGTCGTCGGCGGGGGGCCGACGGTCGACTCTCTCGCCCTGACGGTGATCGCCCAGGCGTGCCGGGACGACGAGCGGCTGCGGTTCGAGTACACGGTGCGCGACGGCGACCGGACGACCCGGCTGGTCGAGCCGCACCGGCTCGTGTCGCTGGGACGCCGCTGGTATCTCGTCGCCTGGGACGTCGAGCGCCACGGCTGGCGCACCTTCCGCGTCGACCGGCTGGCCGCCGCGGAGTCGACCGGTGCCCGGTTCCGCCCGCGCGAGCTGCCCGGCGGCGACGCCGGGGCGTTCGTCCGCGACAGCATCACGTCGATGCCGGCGCAGTACCAGATCGTGGTCGTCGTACAGGCGGCGGCCGCCGACGTCGAGCGGGTCGCGTCACCCCTGGGCGGGGTGGTCGAGGCCGTCGACGACCGGTCGTGCCGGCTGCTGATGAACGCCGACGGGATGGAGTGGCCGGTCCTGGTCCTCGCCGCGCTGGGCGCCGACGTCGAGGTGGTCCGGCCGGCGGAGTTCCGGGACTACCTGCGCGCGACCGGCGAACGGTTCACCCGCGCGGCGAGCGGAAGTCCGGTTTATTCGGTTGAGCCCGAGCCGGACACGCCGGTAGCCTGACCGCCCCTTCGAGTGTGAGGAGGTGAGGAGCAGATGTTCGCCAACCTGGTCACGCGCTCCCGCCTCGGGCGACAGGCCGCCTGAGCCCGGGAAGCGCACCCGCTTTCTGGAGTTTCGCTTGTCTGAGCTGTCCCTGTCCGACCGGTCCATGTCCGATCTGCGGTTCCGTCCGCTCGAAGCGGGCGAGTTCGACCTGTTCCACCGCTACGGCCCGCTCCCCGCCTCCGGCGTCGGCGCCCGCCACCTGCCCTTCGACGAACTCGGCTACCGGCCGGAATGGGTCTGGGTCGCGCTGCGCGGCGACGAGGTCGTCGCCAGGGCCGCCTTCTGGGGTCCGCCGGGCTCCGAGCACCCCTTCAGCCTCGACTGGTTCGACCCCGGGTCCGGCCCCGACCGGATCGAGGTGGGGGCCGCCCTGCTGCGAGCCGCGTACGCCACCCTGGTCACGCCCGGGTACGCCACGCCGTCCGGGGCGCGGCCCGACTACCACCTGTTCCTGCCCGCCGACTGGCGAGAGCGCCCCGACGCGTTCGCGGACGCCTCCGACCGGATCGCCGCCGCCGAGAAGGCCGGGCTGCGGCGGTCCGTCGAACGGCTCAACCTGCACTGGCTTCCCGAGTACGGCCTGCCGCCCAGGTCGGCCCGGCTCACCTTCGCCCCGGCCGACGACGACGAGGTGGTGGTGAACCTGCTGGCCCGCGTCGCCGAGGGCAGCCTCGACGACTGGGACCGGCGCAACCTCGCGGACAGCGGCGCGAGGGCGACGGCCGAGAAGACCGTGGCCGAGGTCGCGGACATGCCCGGCGGGCGCCGGCGGTGGCGGCTCGCCCGCGACGCGTCGGGGGAGCTCGTCGGCATCGTGATGGCGACGCGCAACTCCAGGAACGCCACGATCGGCTACCTCGGGGTCGACCCGGCCCACCGGGGCCACGGTTACGCCGACGACCTGGTCACCGAGGCGCTGCACATCTTCGTCGCCGAGGGCGAGCCCGAGGTGAAGGACAACACCGACGTGGGCAACGCGCCCATGGCGGCCTCGTTCGCCAGGATCGGCTACCGGATCACCGGCCGCCGCCTGATCCTCACCTGATTCCCGTCCGATCCCGGCCCTCCGGCCCGGCCGGGCAGGGCCCTCGCCCGCGCGAGGGACCTGCCCGGTGGGCCCGCCTCCGCCACCGAGTGCGCAGAACCTTCACAATTCACCACAGGTCTTCTGCACGGCTCCGGTCTACGCTGCCGGACATGGCAACCCCTCAACAACGACGTGTCCTCGTGGTCGAGGACGACGAGACGATCGCGCGGGCCGTACGCCACAGGCTGGCCGCCGAGGGTTTCGACGTGCAGGTCGTCGGGGACGGGCAGGCGGCGCTGGCCGCCTACGCGAGGACGGGGCCCGACGTGGTGGTGCTCGACCGGCTGCTGCCCGGCCTCGACGGGCTGGAGGTGTGCCGGCGCATGCAGGCGGCCAGGCCGGTGCCGGTCCTCATGCTCACCGCGCTGGGCGAGGAGACCGACCTGCTCGTGGGACTCGGGGTCGGGGCCGACGACTACATGGCCAAACCGTTCAGCATGCGCGAGCTGGTCGCCCGGGTGCACGCCCTGCTGCGCAGGGTCGAGCGGGCCTCCCAGCTGGCCGTGGCCGACACGGTCATCCGCCTCGCCGACGTCGAGATCGACACCGCGGAGCGCCGCGTCTACGTGCGGGGCACCGAGGCCCAGCTCACCAGGACCGAGTTCGACCTGCTCTGCCGCCTCGCCGAGCGCCCCGGCCAGGTCTTCGAGCGCGAGCGGCTGCTCGCCGACATCTGGGGCTTCTCCGAGGCCGCGGCCACCCGCACGGTCGACAGCCACGTGCGGGCCCTGCGCCGCAAGCTCGGCCCCGGCGTCGTCCGTACCGTCCACGGCGTCGGTTACGCCCTCGTCAAACCGTGAGCGGGCATTCCGGCGCGGCCGGTGGACGCGCGCCCGGGTACGGCCGCGAGGAGGCGTGCCGGCACGCCCCGGAAACGGCGCTCGCGTCCGGACGAGAACCGATCGCCCTCTCCGTCACTCAGACACTCATGTGCCCTTCAACTCCGACACCGGGACGCGCCGACCATTGAGACCTCTCGACTTCCTGGGCCGGATCAAGATAAAGCTCGGCATGGTGATCCTGCTGGCCGTGGTGGCGGCGTTCGTCGTCAACGAGGTCGGCATCAACGCCGGATACTCGCGCAACGTGCGCGTCGCGGTGGCCGCGGTGTTCGCACTGATCATGGTGCAGCTGCTCGCGCGGGGGATGACCAAACCGCTGCGCGAGATGGCCGCCGCCGCGCAGACCATCGCCAAGGGCCGGTACGGCCTGCGGGTCACCGCGTCCTCCCGTGACGAGGTCGGCGAGCTCGCCCGCGCCTTCAACGCGATGGCCGCCGACCTGGGCGAGGTGGACCGGCAGCGCCGGGAGCTGGTGGCCAACGTCAGCCACGAGCTCCGTACGCCGATCACCGCGCTCCGGGCGGTGCTGGAAAACGTGGTCGACGGGGTCTCCGACCCCGATCCCGTCACCCTCGGCACCGCGCTCGCCCAGACCGAGCGGCTGGGCCGGCTGGTCGCGCAGCTGCTCGACCTGTCCCGCCTGGAGTCCGGGGCCCGGCTGATCGAGCGTGAGGACGTCGAGCTGCGCCAGCTGTGCGAGCAGGCCCTGCGGGAGGCCGTCATGGCCAGGGAGGGGGTGGTGGCGCGCTGCGAGGTCCCGGAGGGGCTGAGCGTGCGCGCCGATCCCGACCTGCTCGCGCAGGTCCTCGCCAACCTGCTGGACAACGCGGTGCGGCACAGCCCCGCCGGAGGGCTGGTGGTGCTGACGGCCACGGCCAGGGGAGAGGGCGTCCGGCTGCGGGTGAGCGACCAGGGGCCGGGGATCGCGGCCGAGGACCGGGCGCGGGCGTTCGAGCGCTTCTCGCGCCTGGACGCGGGCCGGGCCGCCGACGACGGCGGCGCCGGGCTGGGCCTGGCCATCACCAAGGAGATCGTCGAGCTCCACGGCGGCTCCATTCACGTCGACGACGGTGTCGGCTGCCACGTCGTGGCCGACCTTCCGGAAAGGATCGAGATGAACCCCCCGTCTCTCCCCGCCAAGGGCTCCCTCCCCGCGGAGGCGGACGCCGTCGCCCCGGGCGAGGCCCCTCCCGGCGAAGCCCCCACGGGGCCGGCGGCTCCCGCGCCCTTCGTCCCGCCCGCGGCCGGTACGCCGTCCGGACGTCGCGAGGCCACCGGGGTCTCCGGGGGTTCCGGATCCGGCGAACCGGTGGAAGCCGGTCGGGTGTCCGGATCCGTTCAGGGCTCCGGATCCGTTCAGGGCTCCGGATCCGTCGAATCGGATGAACCGCTGGAAACCGGCCGGGAGTACGGGGTCCGCGAGACGGCCGGAGCCGGGCAGGCGTCCCGGTCGCGAGAGGTCGCGGCGACCGCTTCCGCGTCCGGATCGGTGACCGGTCCGGTGACCGCTTCCGTGACCGCTTCCGTGGCCGACACGGCGGCCGGTCCGGTGACCGGTCCGGTGGCCGACTCGGTGACCGGTTCGGGGTCCGGCCCCGGCGAACCGGCCGGAGCCGTTCAGGCCGCCGGACCCGTTCGGGTGCCCGAGCCTCGGGAGACCGGCGAGGCGCCCGGTGTCTCCGGCCCGGTCACGGCCACGGGCGAATCCGGGCACGGCGTGACGTCCGGGCCGGTGCCCGCCGCTCCGGACCCCGGAGCGACCCCTGGAACGGCCCCCGGAGCCGCCGTCCCCGACATCGCCGCCACCCCCTCTCCTTCCGTACGGCCTTCCCCGCAGCCGTACCCCCCGCGGCCCGTTCTCGCCCAGCGGGGGAGCGCGCGTCAGAAGCCGGTCGTGATGCGGAACTGGGCGGGAGCGTTCATCGGGGTGTTCGTCGGCGGCGTCGGCGGGCTGGTGTGCGCCGTGATCGTGGGCATCGGCCTCGCGAACATCGACCCCCTGCTGGCCGCGTTCGCCGGGGCCGCCATCTTCACCATCGGTGCTTTCATCGGTACGGTCATCGGCGCCACCACGCCCACCGACGACATCCTGGCCCCCGCCGAGCAGCCCCCGCCCCGGCCTCCGGCGCGGGGACCCGTCGCGCAGCGCGTCACCGTGGCGGGTCCGGAAGCTCCGCGGCGGGAAGGCGGGGCACCGCCGGTAGGCGTCCGGGAAGGGGCGACGGGCTCATCGGCGGTCTCCCGGCCGGGCGGGGGGCGGGGCCCGGGGGATCCCGGCGGATACGAGGCACCGCCGATCTTCCCCCGGCCCGAGCTGCCGGACACGCCCCGCTGGGTGCTGCCGGTCTCGGCCGCCGTCGGGGCGCTCGCCGCGGTCGCGGTGCCGTACAGCAGGGCGGGACTGGGGCTCGTGCTGGTGGCCGCGGCGATGGGGGTGGCGGCGATCCCCGCGGCGCGCAGGAGGATCAACCCCTGGTCGGCCGGGATGGGGGCGATCGCCTACGGGCTGGTCGCGACGGTGATGTTCAGGGACGCGGACTGGCTGGTCGGGATCCTTCTGCTGGCCGGGTTCCTGACGGCCGCGCTCGCTCTGTCGGGGGCCGGGCGCGGCTGGCTCGGGGTGATCAGGGGCGCCGCGTCGGTGGTCCTGGGCCTGCTGCCGGTGCCGTGGTTCCTCGGCGCGAGGTTGAAGGGCCTCGCGTCCCGCCGCCGCGTGATGCCGCTGCTGCTGGGGGGCGGGCTCACCGTCGTGCTGCTGGTGGTGTTCGGGGCGCTGTTCGCCTCGGCGGACGCGGTCTTCGCCGAGGCCGTCGAGCGGGTGTTCAGCGCGCAGGAGTGGGCGGAGTCGATGCCGCTGCGGATCCTCCTCTTCGTCGTCTTCGCGGTCGTGGTCGCCTCCGCCGTACTGGTGGGGCTGCGGCCCGTGGCCGAGCCGAAGGCCCCCGACCTGAAGGTCACGGTCGGGCGCGGCCTCTGGGTGACCCCGCTGACGGCGCTCAACCTGCTGTTCGCCACGTTCGTGGGGATGCAGCTGACCGTGCTGTTCGGCGGTACCCGGTGGGTGCTGTCCGCGACCGGGCTGACCTACGCCGAGTACGCGCGCTCCGGGTTCTTCCAGCTCGTCGTCGTCAGCGTGTTCGTGCTGGCCATCGTGGCGGTCGCCTCGGGGACGCTGGAGCTCAGGGGGGCCGACCGCTGGCTGATGGCCGGGCTGCTCGGCGTGCTCTGCGTGCTGACCCTGGTGATCCTGTTCTCCGCGCTGCACCGCCTGGACCTGTACGCCGACGCCTACGGCCTGTCCCGGCTGCGGGCCTCGGTGTCGGCGACGGTGCTGTGGCTGGGCGGGATCTTCGCGCTGGTCCTCGTCGCGGGCGCGGCCCGGCTCACCGGACGCGGGCACGCGCGCTGGCTGCCCAGGACCGTCGTCATCATGACGAGCGCCTCCCTGCTGGCGTTCGCGGTCTGGAACCCCGACCTGCGGGTCGCGGAGACCCAGATCGCCGTACGGGGTGTGGATCGGGTCGACCTCGAATACCTCGGCGACCTCGGCGCGGAGGCCGTGCCCGCCCTGGACAGGCTGCCGGAGCCGGCCCGCAGCTGCGTCCTGCGAGACGTGATCGCGGCCAACGAGCTCGCCGGGCCCGACCCGTGGAACGGCTGGAACCTGGCCCGTCGTGAGGCGAGGGAACTGC
Source organism: Streptosporangium sp. LJ11 (assembly GCF_051918945.1). Taxonomy (NCBI): domain Bacteria; kingdom Bacillati; phylum Actinomycetota; class Actinomycetes; order Streptosporangiales; family Streptosporangiaceae; genus Streptosporangium; species Streptosporangium sp. LJ11. The sequence continues at coordinate 21,978 of NZ_JBPXMB010000009.1, read as the reverse complement.
TGGAACGGCGTCCGGTCGACAGGGGCGCCTCATGCCCGCGGACGCTCTCCCGCCTGGAGATCCCCGACCAGGACTGAGCGGTCTGCGAGGACCGATCTGACGGTGCTTCCTCGCCCGGCCACGCGACGCGGCGTCTGACCAGGTGTCCAGCCCTGGTGAGGCGCCGTGGGGCGTCACCGGGACGGGGGGCTGAGCGTCACCCTGAGCCGGTGTCCGCGGTTCGGCTCGGTGAACCGCTCTCCGGCCTCGGCCTTCTCCTTTCGCGGAGGAATCCCCCGCCACCAGCGGGCTCCAAGCCGTCGACAAGACGCCCCCGGGAGGCTGGGCGGCGAACGTCGTCCCATTCACGGGGGCGACGTGAACGGCCGCCACCACGGGCCCGGTCTCCGCCTGGATCCCGGCCTGTCACCGGGAAACGAGGAACACATGAACAACATCCTGTCCAGGGCCGGCACTCTGGCCGCCGGGCTGGCGCTCGTCGCCGCCCTCGCGTCTCCGGCCCGGGCCGCCGAGCCCTCCGTTCCCGGCGCCGGCACGGCCGCCGCCGGACCCCTCCTCGAGATCGTGTTCGGCTCGCTTCAGGCCTTCGACTTGGAGGAGAGCGGCGAGGACGAGATCCGGGTGCGGATCATAGGTCAGAACGGCACCCAGTACATCGGCTGGCCCACCGACGGCGACGAGGCCGACACCAAGGCCGGAACCTGCTGGGTATGGGAGTACTCGGTATGCACCGCCGGCTCCACGGAGCGCGCCGCCGGATCGTACAAGACCCAGACCACCGTCGCCGGAGGCTCGTTCACGATCGAGGTGTGGGAGGACGACCTCATCGGTGACGACCTGCTGCTGCGCATCCCGATGACCGCCACGGGCGGCTACCAGGAGATCGACGCGTACTCCCCCGCCGGCAAGGGATTCTCCTACCGGTTCATGGGACACCTGCGGTCCACGTGACGTCGCCGAGGCTTTCGGTCCGGCCCCGCGCGACCACGTGCTCGGTTTCGTGTCCGCCGGCCTCGTCCGGCAGGCCGAGGCCGTCCAGGAGGTGACCCCTTCCGGCCGGGGACGGCCGCGCGCGACGCCGGGCCTTCGTCCTCGGTGAGGAGAGCGCGGCCCCCGCGCGAGGGCGGGGGCCGCGCCGGTCCGGGTGAGGGTCAGGGCACCCAGTGGTTGCCGGTCACGGTGATCATGACCTGGAGCTGGATGCTGGTGGAGTAGTAGTCGCTCGCCGTGAACGGGGTGTTGAGCATCTTGTTCCACAGGGCGTCCAGCCAGGCCTGGCTGCCGGAGTCGGTCATCGCCGCCACCGCGAACGGGGCGAAGTAGGCCGGTTCGCTGCCGCTGGAGATCTGGGTGCCGTTGAGGGAGTAGCCGACCGCGATGTTGTTCGGGTTGCCGCCGGCCTTGCCCTTGATCCAGGTGTTGAGCTTGCGCGCGGCGGCGAGCGACCTGGCGTCGCCGCTGGTCACCGCGTCGTTGCCGATCCGCCACGGGTCGCGGCAGGCGTTCCACCAGAATTTGCCGTCGTTGGCGTCCTCCAGCACCTGGTTCGGTGCGGGCTTCGGGGTGGTGTTGGTGTCGACGACGAAGTCGGCGAGCAGGCCCGTGTTCGGGGCGTAGGCGGACTGCTGGGAGGCGATCAGGTTCTGGTGGTTGGTGCGGACGGTGTCCCAGGTCGTGTCGCCGGTGGCCTTACGGAACGCCCTGAAGTGGTCGATCATCCAGTCGGAGGAGCGGCTGATCCAGTAGTACTGGTCGCCCGCGCTGCTCCAGTCGCCGAGCTTCATGAGTTTGGTGGTCGCGTTGACCTCACCGGCCTTGATGGCGTTGATGTGGTTGATCGCGAGCTGCCGGTAGTTGTAGGTGCCCGAGCTGCCCCACTGCCGGTCGGCGAGCAGCAGCCCGTAGGCCACGTCCAGGTCGCCGTCGGTGGCGGAGTCGCCGCCGTTGACGCTCTGGCAGGAGGTGTTCTGCTCGGCGGCGAGCAGGCCGGGGGTGATCGACGACGGGTGGGCCAGGACGTACTTCACCAGGCCGTCGAAGATCTTCTTCGCGTCGGGGTCGGCCCCGGCCATCGTGGCGGTGATGACCATGCCGTAGCCCTGCGCCTCGGCCACGTACGGGTGGTCGGCGTCGGGGGAGATGATCTGGTACCAGCCGTTGCCGCAGTTCTGCTTGACGAACGCGGCCTTCCAGCGCTGGTAGTAGTCGACCACCTTCTGGTCGAGCGTGGCCTGGGCGCCGGTCGGGCGCAGCATCCCGGCCGCGTAGGGGATCTTGTGGGAGCCGAACGGCACGCCGGGGCCGCCGGGGGGCGGGGTGATCGTCGGAGTGGGCGTCGGGGTCGTGCCCCCCGTGCTGCCGTAGACCTCCATCTCGTACAGCGAGTAGCCGTAGGAGGTGCCCCGCGCGGTCCCGTACATCCGCACGTAGCGGCCGGTGCCCGACAGGGCCAGGTCGTCGACGCCGCCGTCGCCGGTGGTGGTCGAGTAGGCGGGGGTCCAGGTGGAGCCGTCGGGCGAGACCTCGACGCGGTACGACTTCCCGTACGCCGCCTCCCAGGTCAGCTTGACCCGGGAGATCGTGGCGGAGGCGCCGAGGTCGACGCGGATCCACTCGGGGTCGTGGCCCTCGGCGGAGGCCCAGCGGGTGGCGGTGTCGCCGTCGAAGGCGGCGGCGGGGAGCAGCGTGGCGTCCTCGTCGGAGGACGAGGTGGCCGGGCGGCCCTGGGAGAGCAGGGAGTCCGCGGCGAAGCCGGGCGGCGCCGCCAGCACGAACACCGATGCGATCAGTGCCGACGCCAGTGCCAGGACGAGGGCGGTCGAGGGGCGTGGGGGGCGCTGGAGGCGTTGGAGGCGCGGTCTCGCATGCACAGGGGGTGCCCTCTCTGCGATCATCTAGTTAGGAAAGGTTCCTAACTAGGGAAAGATGGCACCATCCCTGACACGTTACGGTCAAGGGGGTGGGGGGCCCAAATTCCCCCACTCCGTGATCGAGGGGAAATCCAGGACATGGGCAGGGAGAACGAAGGCGAGCGCTGGAGGTGGCGAACACCTTCCGGGTGATTGAATCCCGGCATGTCGTTCGATGTATTGATCAGGGATGGCTGGGTGCTCGACGGCACCGGAGCCCCCGCCTGCCGCGCCGACATCGGTGTCGACGGTGACCGGATCACCGCCGTGGGCCGGCTCGACGGCGCGGACGCCACGACCGTCGTCGAGGCCGCCGGGCGCCACGTCATGCCCGGCCTCGTCGACTGCCACGCCCACGGCGACGCCCTCGTCCTCGACAAGGAGGTGCAGCTCGCCGCGCTCCGGCAGGGCGTGACCACGTTCGTCCTCGGCCAGGACGGGCTCTCCTTCGCCCCCTCCACCACCCCGGAGACCTTCGCCTACGCCACCCGCTACTTCGCGGCCGTCAACGGTGTCCACCCCTCGGCCGACGGGCCGATCGGCGTCGGGGAACTGCTCGCGGGCTACGACCGGGCGACCGCCCTGAACACCGCGTACCTGCTGCCGCACGGCACGATCCGCCACGACGTGATGGGCGCCGCCGAGCGGGCCGCCACCGCCGGCGAGCTGGCCGCGATGCTGGCCCGCGTCGAGCGCGGCCTGTCGGAGGGGGCCTGCGGTCTCTCCACCGGCCTCGAGTACGCCCCGGGCCGCTACGCCGACGCCGCCGAGATCGCCGCGCTCTGCGCGCCGCTGGACCACCTGCCCTACGTGACGCACATGCGCGGGTACGGCGCCGCGGCCCCCGCGGGGATGGCCGAGGTGACGGACATCGCCCGGCGCTCGGGCGCCGCCGTGCACGTCTCGCACTACCACGGCCCGGCCGCCACGCTCCTGCCGCTGGTCGACGAGGCCCGGCTCATGGGGATCGACATCACCTTCGACACCTACCCCTACCTGCGGGGCAGCACGATCCTCGCGATGGTCGCGCTGCCTTCCTGGGTCCCGGCCGCCGACACCGACCGCGCGCTGGAGGTCCTGGAGTCCGAGCCGATCGAGTGGGACGAGACGCTCTGGCCGAGGATCACCTTCTCCCACGTGCCCGGCGCCGAGTGGGCCGAGGGGATGACGCTGCCCGACGCCGCCGCCGAGGCGGGGCTGGAGCCGGGAGAGTTCTGCCGCAGGATCCTGATCGACACCCGGCTGGAGGCCGGATGCGTGTCGGCCCGCCCCGACGAGGGCCCCGAGGGCGAGGCGTCGGTCCGCGCGATCCTGCGCCACCCGGCCCACACCGGCGGCTCCGACGGCATCTACGTGGGCGGCCACCCCCACCCCCGGGGCTACGGGGCGTTCGCCAGGATGCTCGGCCACCACGTCCGCGAGACCGGCGACTGGACCCTGGAGCAGGCCGTCGTCCACCTCGCCTCGCACCCGGCCCGCCGCTTCGGCCTCGAAGGGCGGGGCCTCGTCCGCTCCGGGCAGGTCGCCGACCTCGTCGTCCTCGACGCCACCGCGGTCGCCGACCTGGCCACGTACGCCGTCCCGCGCACCCCGGCCACCGGGATCGGCGACGTCCTGGTCTCCGGGGTCCCGGTCCTCGCCGGAGGAGAGCTCACCGGCGCCACCCCCGGCAGGGCGCTGCGCCCCTGAGCCCTCAGGAAGCCACGAGGGCACGGCCCTGGAGAGGGCGCCGTGAGGATCGTGAGGATAGGGTCCTCAGGGCGGCCGGCGGGGACGCGATCTCCCACGCCCGGATCCGGCGGCCGGCGAGCCGGCGGACCCGCCGAGGCGACCAGAGGGGGGACGGGACGTGAAGGGGATCGTGGATCCCGGGGCGGCGCTGGGGGCCTCGCTGTTCGGCGGGGCGTTCACCTTCCCCGTGATGGTGGCCCACCGCGCCGCGCTGGAGCACAACATCGCGACCCTCGCGGCCTTCACCCGGGAGTACGGGCTCACCTTCGCCCCGCACGCCAAGACCACCATGTCGCCCGAACTGGTCGGGGCGCAGCTCGACGCGGGCGCGTGGGGGCTCACGGTCGCCACCCCCAGCCAGGCGCTCACCCTGCGCGAGTTCGGTGTCTCCCGGATCGTCCTCGCCAACCAGGTCTTCGACCCGGCCGGGCTGTCCGCCCTCGCCGCCCAGCTGGCCGAGGATCCCGCGTTCGAGTTCCTCTGCTTCGTCGACTCGGTGGCCGGGGTCGAGGCGCTCTCCCGGCACGCCGGGGCCAGGCCGTTCCGCGTGCTGGCCGAGCTCGGCCACGAGGGCGGGCGGGGCGGCTGCCGTACCCTCGCCCAGCTGCTGGAGGTCGCCTCGGCGGCGCAGGCGGCCGAGGGGGTGGAGCCGGCGGGCGTCGCCGGGTACGAGGGGTCGCTGGGCTCGGCGGAGGAGGTGCGGGCCTACCTGCACCGGCTGCTGGAGGCACTGGAGCACCTGCGGGTGCGCGACCCGATCCTGTCGGTGGGCGGCAGCCAGTGGTTCGACGTGATCGGCCGCGAGCTCGCCGCCTGCCAGGCCAGGGTGATGCTGCGCAGCGGCGCCTACGTCTCCCACGACGACGGCTACTACCGCGAGCGCACCCCGTACACCCGGATCGACGGGGAGCTGCGCGCGGCGCTGGAGATCTGGGCGCACGTGCTGAGCGTCCCCGAGCCCGGTCTGGCCGTGGTCGGGTTCGGCAAGCGCGACGCCCCCTTCGACGAAGGGCCGCCGATCCCGCGCGGAGCCGTCGCGGACGCGACGGTGCTCAAGGTCCAGGACCAGCACACCGTCCTGAGGCTGGCGCCGGGCTCGCCGGTGAAACCGGGGGACCTGGTGTCGTTCGGCATCTCCCACCCGTGCACCGCCTTCGACAAGTGGCGGACCATGCCGGTGGTCGACGAGGAGTACGTCGTCGTCGATCTGATAAACACCTTTTTCTAATGTCGTGTTTCCGTTGTGAGGAATGCTGAGATGAGCGACAAGCAGGAGCTGAGGACCGACGAGGGCGCGGCGCCCGTCGGGGCGTACTCGCAGGGCCTCGTGGTCGGCGACTTCGTCTACACCTCGGGCATGGGGCCGCTCAGCCCCGAGACCGGCGAGGTCGTCGGGACCGACGTGGCCGAGCAGACCCACCAGGTGATGCGCAACCTCGGCGCGATCCTCGCGGCGCACGGGCTCGGCTTCGACGACGTGGTGAAGTCGACCGTGCACCTGGAGCACCTCAAGCGTGACTTCGCCGCCTACAACGAGGTGTACAAGTCGTATTTCACCCGCCCGTACCCGGTCCGCACGACCGTCGGCTCCGACCTGATGGACATCCTCGTCGAGATCGACTTCGTGGCCTACAAGCCGCGTTAGAGTCTGACCGACTTCGTGGGAGGGCGGTGGCTTGGACAGCTCGCTATACGTCTACGTCGAGGACGTGCGCGGGGAGGGCCTCGACGCGGTCCTCGACCGGATCACCGGATACGGCGTGACGGGCGTGACCGTGGCCGCGGCCTACCACCGTGCCCGTGACGTCACCCCGCACGGCCGTTCCCGGGTGACGCTCCGCAGGGACGGCGCGCACTTCACGCCGCCCGCCGACCTGTTCGGCGGGCTGCGGCTGGTCCCGCCCGTCCAGGACGGGGCCGGGGACGAGCCGCTGGCCGCTCTGCGCCGGGCCACCGCCGAGCGCGGGCTCGCGCTGCACGGCTGGACCGTCTTCCTGCAGAACACCACGCTCGGTCTGGCCGACCCGGACGTGACCGTGCGCAACTGCTTCGGCGACCGCGGATCGCCCGCCGACCTGTGCCCCTCCCACCCCGACGTGCGCCTGTACGCGGTCGCGCTGGGGCGGGCGGTGGCCAGGCAGGGCGTCGACAGCGTGGTGGCCGAGGCGCTGCACTTCGGCACCTTCGGCCACGGCTACCACCACGAGCGCAGCTTCGTCCCGCTCGGGCCGATGGACGCGTTCCTGCTCGGCCTGTGCTTCTGCGGCTTCTGCATGCGCCGCGCCGCCGACCTGGGCGTCAACGCGGAGGTGGCGCGCGAGGAGTGCTCCAGGATCGTGGGCGCCGTGTTCGACGGCGACCCTCCCGCCCAGGGCGAGGTGACCCGCGCCGCGCTGACCGCGTACGCGGGGCCCGAGGTGGTCGCCTACGCGCGGGCCCGTTCCGAGGTGGTGACCTCGCTGGTCTCCGAGGTCTCCACCGCCGTCACCGCCGAGGGCTCGCGCCTCGTCTTCCTCGACGCCACCGGCGCCGTCAAGGGCTACACCGACGGCCTGCCCTCACCCGGGCTCGCCGCGCACGACTCCTGGCAGCTCGGCGTCGACCTGGTCGCCCTCGGCGACCTGGTGCCCTCGCTCGGCGTGCTCGCCTACGCCCGCGACGCGGCCAGGGTGGCCGACGACGTGGTCGCCTACCGCCGCTCGACGGGCAAGGACAAGGAGCTGCGGGTCGTCCTGCGGCCGGGCCTGCCGGACACCGACTCGGCCGACCGCCTCGCCGCCAAGGTCCGCGCCGTGCGGGCCTCGGGAGCCGACGCGGTCGACTTCTACGCGTACGGGCTCATGCCCTACCCGATCCTGGACCGCATCCCGGGCGCGCTCTCCGCCTGACGCCGTCCCGGCGTTCAGACGGAGCGGCCGGAGAGCGCGGTCGCGACGCCGAGACCCAGGTAGACGACCCCGCTCAACTGGCCGATCAGCGGTGCCCTGGTCCTCAGCCGCCCGCCGACGGCGCCCGCCGCCATGGCGTAGATCATGTCGGAGAGCAGGCCCAGGAACAGCAGGGTTCCCCCCAGGACGGCGATCTGCAGCGGCACCGCGCCCGCCTCGGGCTCCACGAACTGGGGCAGGAACGCGAGGAAAAAGAGGATCACCTTGGGGTTGAGCACGTTGACGACCACCCCCTCGAGGAAGATCGCCCGAAGCGGCTGCGGCGCGGCCTCCCGGCTCGCGAACTCCTGCCTGCTCGTCAGCGCCCGGACGCCCAGGTAGACCAGGTAGGCCACGCCCGCCCACTTGATCACGTTGAACAGGGTCGCCGACCGCGCGATCACGTACGAGAGACCGGCCGCCGCCGCGGCGATGTGCACCAGCGTGCCCACCTCGACGCCGAACGCGCTCGCCACACCGGCGGCCCGGCCCTGGGAGACGGCGCGGGTGATGATGTAGATGTGGTTCGGGCCCGGTACCAGGACCAGGGCCAGCGAGGCGAGCGAGAAGATCAGTAATGTGGACGGCGAGATCATGCCCCGACCCTAAGGTCGTCCCGGTCCTCGCCGTCAGGGCCAATGCCCGGACCCTTTGGTGTACCAATCGGTCCATGTTCGTCCCCTGCCGGGGTCCAATGGGCCCCGCAGCCGGAATGTCGATTCCGTCGGTACCGCGTGCGATACTCGCCGACGTGGGGTGGCAAAGCACGCGGGGTGTTCTGATCGGGCGGTCGGTCGAGCTCGATCGCCTCACCGCCGTGCTCGACACCGCGGCCACGGGGCAGGCGGGGGTGGCCCTCGTGGGAGGTGACGCGGGCATCGGCAAGACCCGTCTGATCACCGAGCTGGCCGAGCGTGCCGAGGCCGCCGGATTCGCCGTGCTCATCGGCCAGTGCGCCGAACTCGGCGACGCCCTCCCCTACCTCCCGCTCGCCGACGCCCTGCGTTCGGCGCGCGGGGAGCTGCGCGCGGCGATCGACGCGCGGCCGGTCCTCGGCAGGCTGTTGCCCGGCGGCACCGACTCCGGCAGGGATAGCACGTCGGGCCTGACGCAGCAGCAGCTCTTCGGCTCGGTGCTCGGCTTCCTGTCCACGCGGCCCGTGCTGCTCGTCCTCGAGGACCTGCACTGGGCCGACCAGTCCACCCGCGACCTGCTGGTCTTCCTCAGCCGGATGCTGCAGACCGAGCGCGTCTGCCTCGTCGGCACCTACCGCACCGACGACCTCCACCGCCGTCACCCGCTGCGCCGGGTCCTCGCCGAGCTCAAGCGCCTCCCCTCGGTGACGCCGGTGGAGCTGGAGCCTCTCGACCGCCACGAGATGACCGACTACCTGGCCGCGCTCGGCGGCACCGACGCCGGGGTGATGCGGAAGGTCGTCGACCGGGCCGAGGGCAATCCCTTCTACGCCCAGGAGTTGCTGGAGGCCGCCTCCAAGGGCTCCTCGATGCCCGACGGCCTGGCCGGCCTGCTGCTCTCCCGGGCGGAGCTGCTCTCCGACCCCGCGCAGCGAGTGCTCGGCGGCGCGGCCGTAGCGGGCCGCCGAGCCGACCACGACCTGCTCCAGCAGGCCTCCGGCCTCGACGACCTGGCCTTCGAGGAGGGCATGCGGGAGATCGTCTCGCGCGGCCTGCTCCGCCCCGACGGGGAGTACGGCTACGCCTTCCGGCACGCGCTTCTCCAGGAGGTCGTCTACAACGACCTGCTGCCCGGCGAGCGGACCAGGATGCACGCCGAGTTCGCCCGCCTGCTGACCGCCCGAGGGGGGTCGGCGGCCGAGCTCGCCCACCACTACCTGGCCGGTCACGACCTGCCGGGGGCGCTGGCCGCGTCCGTGGAGGCCGGGCGGAGGGCCGAGCGGCTGGGGGCTCCCGCCGAGGCGCACCGCCACTTCGACCGGGCGCTCGGGCTCTGGGACCGGGTTCCCGACGCCGAGCGGCTGGCCGGGATCGACCACGTCGCCCTCGCCGCGCGCAGCGCCGCCGCGGCGGCCGACAGCGGCGACAACCACCGGGCGATCTCCCAGCTCCGGCGCCTCCCGCCCTCCGCCGAGATCAACGAGCGGCTGTCGTACTACCTCATCGACACCGAGGACGTCGAGGGCTCGATCGCCGCCGCGTACGCGGCCGTCGAGGCGGCGCCGGAGGGGCCGGTGCTCGCCCGTGCGCTCGCGACCTACGCCCGCTCGCTCTACTGGACCGAGCGGCACGACGAGGTCGAGGCCCTGGCCCGCCGCGCCCTGGAGACGGCTCGCGCGAGCGGCGCCGCCGACGCGGAGACCAGCGCGCTGATCACCCTCGCGGCCCTCGCCGCGCTCGCCGACGACATCTCCCGGGCCAAGGAACTGCTCGCCTGCGCGAGCGCCGAGAGCTCGGGCAACCTCGCCATCGACCTGCGGGCCATGTTCACCTACGCCCGGGTCCAGTACGAGAGCGGCGACCTCGCCGAGGCGGCGACCACCACCGACCGGGGGCTGCGGCTCGCACGCGAGAGCGGCCTCAACTGGAGCACCTACGGCACCGACCTGCGCTTTCTTCGCCTTCTGATCCACTACGTCGCGGGGGAGTGGGACCTGGCGGAGAAGGTCGCCTCCGGGTTCGCCGTCCGCGTCGGCACCCCGCCGGAGGCGCTCCTGTCGTCCTTCGCGCTCTTCGTCGAGGTGGCCAGGGGCCTTCCCGTCGTCGAGGACCGCCTGTCGTGGCTGGAGTCCTTCTGGCCCGATGAGGTGACGGTCACCACCATGAGCCGTGGCCTGGCCGCCGAGCACGCCCTGTGGCGCGGCGACCCGGAGGCGGCGCTCGAACACGCCCGCGCGGGGCTCGACGTCGTCCTTCCCAACGACCCCGCCGTGATCCGGCTCAGCAGCACCGCCCTGTGGGCGCTGACGGACCTGGGACGCACGGAGGAGGCCGACGCCTTCCTGGAGCGGGCCAGGGTGCCCGCCGCCGTCGGCCCCGGCTCCGTGCGGCGCGGCCCGCTCGGCCCCGAGGGACTGGCCTGGCTGGCCAGGGCCGAGGCCGAATGGCACCGCGCGCACGGCCGTCCCGCCGTCGCGGCGTGGCGCGCGGTGGTCGAGGCCTTCGACTTCGGATTCGTCTACGAGGTCGCGCGCTCACGGTGGCGGCTGGCGGAGGCGCTGCTCGTCGAGGGCGACCGTGCCGCCGCCCTGAAGGAATGGAAGCTCGCCGTCGAGGCCGCCGAGTCACTGGGCGCCCGGCCGCTCGGCGCGGCTCTGGCGGAGCTGGGCCGCAGGGCGCGCTTCACCTCCGCGCCGCCGACCGTGCTCACCTCCCGTGAGCGGGAGGTGCTCGCCCTGGTGGCCGAGGGCCTGCCCAACCGCGAGATCGGCGAGCGGTTGTTCATCGCGCAGAAGACGGTGAGCGTGCACGTCTCCAACATCCTGGGCAAGCTGGGCGTCTCCTCCCGCACCCAGGCGGCCGCCGTGGCCCACCGGGACGGCCTGCTCTGACCCGCGTGGATCGCGTGGACCCCGTGGATCACGTGGCCTTGTGAGGGCCGGTCGGCGTGGCCTCGTGAAGGCCGGCCGGCATGGCTTCGTAAGGGCCGGCCGATGACGCGGCCCGCGACGACATGCCCCGTAAGGTCAGGCCTTGCCCTGGCCGCTGCGCGCGGTCAGGGCCAGCTCGCGGACGACCTGGATCAGCTCCGCCGGGTCGAAGGGTTTCGTGAGGTAGGCGTCGACCCCGATTCCCAAGCCGCGCCGCTTGTCGTCCTCCTGCGCCCGCGCGGTGATCAGGACCACCTTGATATGGCTGGTCCCCTCGTCGTTGCGCAGCCTGGTGGCGGTCATCCAGCCGTCCAGTCTGGGCATCATGACGTCCAGCGTGATGACGTCGGGCATCACGTCCAGCACCCGGTCCAGGCAATCCTGCCCGTCGGAGGCCGTATCCACCTGGAACCCCTCCAGGGTCAGGTTGACCGCGATGAGCTGCCGGATGACGTCGTCGTCATCCACTACCAAGACCCTGCCCAGAACCTCTCCCACGGCGTGAGGCTAACTCCTCTCCCTCGCCACCGCGCGGGTTTCCGAGGATGTGTACGCACAGCTATCCACAGGCGACAGGTGTTTCCCGCTTTTTCCCCGAGAACTCTGGGTGCGGCGGACACGTCGCGGGAGAGGTGGGAAGGCGGTCGGAGAGGGCCGGAGGGGCGAAAAGGCGAGGGAGGCGGGAGGTCCCGGACACCGGCCGTGGCGGGCGGTGCCCGGTGATCATCGGCCTTCCTCCCCGGTGAGCCGCGCCAGCAGGGCGAACCCGTGGCGGTCCACCGAGACCGAGGTCGCGGACATGACGATCACACCGGTGCCCGCCGCACGGTCGATTCCGAGCCACGTACGGAACCCGCCGGTGCCACCGTTGTGCCAGGTGATGGGACGCTTCTTCACTTCGACGGTGATCCACGCGGCGCCGATGCGCACCGCCGGCCCGGAGAGGTTCGCCACGGGGTCGAGAGCCGCGACACCGGGGGCCGTGCCGTCGAGCAGGGCGGACGTCAGGCGCGCCATGTCCTCGATCGACGCCCGGATGCCACCCGCCGGTCCAAGCGCCTCACCTGTCCACGGCTGCCGTACCCGTCCCGACCTGCTCCTGCCGATGACCGCGCCGGGCAGCAGCTCGTCCGGGCTTGAAGGCGTGTAGAACACGCCGAGCCCCAAAGGCTCGGCGACCCGCTCGTGGACGAGATCGCGGTAGTTCGTCCCGGCCGCGTGCGCGATCGCGTGGCCGAGCAATTCGAACCCGAAGTTGGAGTATCGGGCCCGTGGCCTTCCGATTTTCACTCCCTGGGCCTGGGCGAGGAGCTGTTCGAGGTTCTCACCGTAGGGATTCGTCCCGTGCCGCCACAGCGCGAGGGTCCGTCGCCACGGTTCCGCCGCCCTGGGCAGCCCCGGCAGCCCCGAACGGTGCGTGCTGACCGATGCCAGTGTCACCCCCGCCGCCGGTGTCCCGTCGAGCCGTAGGAACTCGCCGAGGGTCGACGTCGTACGGATCTCTCCGCGCGCGAGCGCGTCGGCGTAGAGCAGGCCCGTCACCCCCTTCGAGATCGAGCCGATCTCGAAATCCGCGCTCAGGGGCGCGCCCGCACTCGCCGCCGTCGTTCCCTTGGGCGAGACCGTCGCGACCGCGATCACAGGGTGCCGGTCACCCACGAGCTCACGGAGCCGCGCCGCGAGTTTTTCGTCACCGTACGAGTCTGCCGGCCGCCTGTCGTCCATGCGTCAACCATAGTTGACGCGCATCTCGGCGGCAATCATGACCTGAACAACAGGTTGTTCCATGGGACGAGCCTGTGCGGGTGCGGGACGGTCCCCCGCTGGACGTGGGTACTCGCGGTTGTCCACAGGGAGGTGTCGTTCCACGGGGTTATTCACAGAACCCTGTTCGGCTCATTGGTGATCACCTCCTCCCGCCGATCCTGAGGCCTCGATCCTTCATCGAGCCCAAGGAGGGCGTGCGTGATCACGGCACTCGTCACCGTCACCATCCTCTCGGCGGCCCTCGCGGGAAGCTCCCCGTTCCCCGTGCCCCGCCTCTCCCCGGAAGCCTGCGACGCCTGGGACCGCCTCCTCTCCCTCTCCCCGGCAGCCCCGCCGGACGGCACTCCCCACTGGCTGCCGGAAGAGATCCACGCCGCGCTCGCCGCCGCCTGCGAGCCACGGTCCCCGTTCTCTCCGGACGCGGGCGGCGGCCGATCGATGTCCTCGCAAGGCTCCTTCTCGGCCCCGGCCCCCGTCTTGGCCCCGGCTCCGGTCGGTGAACGGCCGCCGGGGCTTCCGGGAGCGGGTGCCGGGTGGGCGTTCGACTCTTCCGGTCCGGAACCGGGAGGGCCGGTGGAGCCCTCGGACACCCCGGGTGTGTGGGCCGGCGCGTCCTCTTCAGCGGAACCGAGAGATCTCCCGGCCTCCTCCGGGCCGGTGTCCTCACAGGCGGGCGCCAAGCGGCCGCAGCGTCCCTCTGAGGGGCGGAAAGCGCGCTCCAGCCGAGGGGCGGCGTCCTCTCCGGGGAAGCCCCTCCCCGGTGGGCGGTCGGCACCCTCACGAGGGAGGGCGGTGCCCTCGCGCGAAGGCGCCCTGGTCCTGCGGGGCCGGATCGCGGCCGCCGCGGCACTCCGCCAGGTCGGCAGGCCATACGTATGGGGCGGCGGCTCGAGCGCGGGCCCGACCGGTGGGGGCTTCGACTGTTCGGGGCTCGCCCTGCACGCCTGGGCCAAGGCGGGGGCCAGGCTCACCCACTACACCGGCACCCAGTTCAGGCAGGGCAGCCGGGTGCCCTTCTCCCGGCTGCGTCCGGGAGATCTCGTCTTCTTCGGCGGAGGCAGCGGAGACCCCACCCACGTGGGCGTCTACGTCAAAGACGGTGTCATGGTCCATGCCCCCAAGACCGGCGACATCGTCAGGACGGCCGACTTCGCCGCCTCGCCCTACTATCTCTCCCGCTACCGAGGCGCCGTCCGTCCTACCCCGCGCTGATTCGCCCTGTCCTTGCCGGCCCGCCCTGTCCTCGCTGCCCCCACCCCTCGTGACCCGCCTTGCCCGTGCTGACAGCCTCACCTGGCGCCGTCTCGACCCCGTCCGGCGGCGCCCCGTCCCGCGTGGCGCGGCCTCGCGCCCTCCCGCCAACGCCCGGCTGTCCCGATGACCTCTCACCCTCGGCTCTCTCCCCGTCCCCGGGCACGCTCCGGAGATCACTCGCTTCCCTAACCGAGTGTCGGTTTCCCTCAGGATGCTGGTAATGTAATCACGCGTTGGCCCCCTTAGCTCAGGGGATAGAGCACCGGCCTCCGGAGCCGGGAGCGCAAGTTCGAATCTTGCAGGGGGCACACAAGCCAGGCCAGCCCGAATATGAGCTGACCTGCAGGTAGAACGCCGAAACGGGCGGGACTCCAGTCTCACGGAGTCCCGCCCGTTCTCATTGGCGCTCACTGGTTGTGGACCAGCTGTGGACCAGATCTCACGGGGTCAGCACGGCGTCTATGCGGCGGTTGTTCTGATCTTGGCGGCCATCCAGACACTTGGCGTAGCGCTTGAGGAGGACTTCCACACTGTTGCCCGCGCGGGCGGCTACCTCGGTGGCGTCCACCCCCGCGTTGAGCCAGGTGGACAGGGCCGCATGCCGTAGCCCTACGGCCTCGGCAGGTCGGACACCCGCGAAGTAGAGCGTGGCATAGAAGGCCACCAGCCGGCGCCCTCGGGCACGGTGCCAACTCCCGACATAGGACACAGCGGCGAGCAGTTCCCGCGCCTGCTCGGGGTTGACGACGGCGCGCCTGTCTACGGCATCATCCTTGGCGATCTTCTTTTGCTTGATCCGCTTGAGTGGATTCTCCTTGAGTTCGTCGAGGTCAATGCCGTACTCCAGCGCCGTGTTCAACCCCCGGCGACGGCGGGCCGTGGTGTCGGCGGCGGCAGCTCGCTGGTCCAGGGTGAGGTCGAGAGCCTCACTCACGCGGCGCGCAACGATGGGGCTGGCCATGTCAGCGAGGGGGAGCGTGGACTTCTGGAGAATCCGCACGGTCGATACCAGCTCAACGGGCGTCGCCTTGCTCTCCTCGCGGGGAATCAGCGCCCATTGCATGGCGGCGCGGATCTCTTTACGAGGCAGGTCGAGCGCCTCGCCGTCGAGCATCGCGAGCGTGGCCACGGTCAAGCTGTCCACGATGCTCTCGCGAGTCTTCGCCGCGGCGCCGGGCCAGCGCATGGCGGTGTACTTGGCGGCGAAGTCGTACCAGCTCATAGGCGGCTCTTCGACTTCCGGCGCCAGCATGAAGGCGGGCAGGCCGGTCTCGGTGTCAAACAGTTCCCCCTTCTTCGCGGCGTTGAGCAGGTCGGCACGGAAGCTATCGGCCAGTGCCTTGGTCAAGAACGCCTTGGACTTCGGCTCTGTACCGACCTTCCATCGAAGCTGGCAGGGCTTGGCGCGCCCCTTCCGGTTGCGGATGCTCCACACCACCACGTCATGGGTCAACATGAATGCCCTTCCTTACGCCGCGGTGCTCTCGAAAGTGCTGAGCCAGGTGTCCAGGTCGGCACGCCGGATCTTGCGCTTGCCGTTCGGGAGCTTGAGGGACTTCGGGCCACGGCCGGTGTGCAACCAGCGGTAGAAGGTGGATCTGGGCACGTCGATCTCGTCAAGAACCTCTGCGATGGTGAGCATGCTCTTGGCTCGCGTCGCCATGGTCGTGGTTGCCTTTCGGGCGTTGTGATCGGTGAGGTGTGAAGTCTTCGGTGGCTGTGTTGGACGGCTTGCCGTTGGGGCGGGCACGGTTTGGGGGGTAGCCGTCCCAGCCTCATTTGTGCTGGTCAGGCTGGGACGGCTTTTTTGCTGGGACGGCTAAGCCGTCCCACGAACAGAAGCCGTCCCGCGCTGACCTGCGATGACGAGGCTGGGACGGCTGGGACGGCCGCCCCCCTCAAACAGCGGGATCTCGCTGCCCCGCGGGGCGTCGGGAGGGCTCGGCAAGGGGCAGTAGCGCGCCCAGGCGTCGAGGAAATCGGTGCGCTGGTACCCCTTGGCCTGGGTGCCGTCCAGGAAGCGGATGTTGGCCGAACGAATCTCGTACTCACGCAAGATCACGCCCAGCTTCATCGCGCTCAGACCAGCGGGGCCGTAGTCAGCCCACGGCGTCGGCTAGCTCTGTACACCAAAGGACGTCTTCGCCCGGCAAATCCCCGTCGAGCAGGTGGCTGCGGGGGACGTCATCGCGTTCGGGATGGCCGGCGCCTACGCCTGGAACATCTCGCACCACGACTTCCTGATGCACCCGAAACCTGGATTCCACTACCTGAACGCGTGAACGCGGATGGGGCGAGGCGCAAGTCTCGCCCTTTTCGCGCACTCTATGCGGCTCGCGTACAGGCGTCGATCCATTTGTCCAGCCACTCACGACGGATGCGGACCGGTCCGTGGTCGCCAAGCTGCGCCGACCTGGGCCCTAAACCGCTGGCACGCCATCTTTCCCCGGTTCGTCGGGAGATGCGAAGCTCTGTGCAAACCTCATCTACCGTCAGCCACTTCTAGCTGAACTGACCATCACCCGCCCACGTGGACGACTACGTCGCTCACGCTCGACTTCCTTGGGCCTCATTAAAACTTGACACAAACATCCAGAAGCCCACGACCAAAGATCGCTAGCCGCTGGCCGACTCACCCGCTGCCAGACGCGAGCCCACAGCAGCGAGAAGCTCATCGGAGACGTCGATCTTGTCGCGTTCGGCAATGGCGACGATAAGGGCGATGGGATCAACTTCAGTTGAGTGCGCGTACTGAATCACCTTCGTCAAGTTTGACGAATGAAACTGCGCGAATCCGCTGACAGCGTCATAGCGCCCAGGGAGCATCGTGACGATGGGATCCAACAGGTCCGCTGCCGCATTGACCAGCATGCTCAGATCTGGCAGCGGGTCCGCCCCGAGCCGGCACATTATCGCGACGACCTGTTCCGCGATGGCGTTGCCACTCGCCCGGCCCACGCCGCGCAAAGTTACGTCGATGAATGAGGCACCGACTTGCCATGCGGCCAGGCAGTTGGCATTCGCGAGGCCAAGGTTGTTGTGCGCGTGGAAGCCGATCCGGCAGTCGAGTCGTGATCGGAGGGCCGCCACATATGCCATAACATCGTGTGGCAGCATGCCGCCGGCTGAATCCACCAGATAGATGGCGTCAGCGCCGGATGCTCGGCATTGGGCCGCCCTTTCGGCCAGTTCCTCCGCCGACAGCACATAAGACTTCATCAGATTCACGAAGGTGAGCAGCCCGAGATCCTTCGCACAACTGATCGCCGACGTCGCGACATCGGTTTCCGTGACGTTGACACCGATCCGGATGAAGCCCATCCCATAATCCGCGGCCAACCTCACATCGGCGGCCGAAGAGAAGCTGGGCTGGAAAAACATCCCCCACGATGCGCGTTTCGCCACTGAGGCGGCCGCCCGCATGTAACTCTCGTCAGACACACCCTCAGGGCTATCGGATGGTCTTCCCGACCCCATGCCCAATCCATGGCCAACCTCAATGAACGATATTCCGGCTGCCTGGAGCGCACTAAATATACGACAGGTCTGTTCTTGCGTGAATCCGCCCTTGACCTGGTAGTTACCGTCACGAAGCGTGCAGTCCAGGAGGGTCGTGCCCGCTGGTACGGACCCGTGCCCAAGGACCGTCATGATTTTTCCCCTCCGCACCATGAGACGCCCGATGTGTCGCTCCGTTCGCAATCACCCAGCCAGGCGAATGCTCAACAGGCTTATATACCCCGGCTAGTTGACGACCAAGCGACACTCAGACGATACCAGTGCGCATCGTGAATTGACAGAACTCGTCAATCTCCAAGAGGAGGTCACGTGCGATGCTCGTGTTGTCGAACTCTGGCCGCCTTAGCATGCCATGCAGACGCTGCAGCGACGTCCGGATTGCTTCCGCACGCCGAGCCGGCGGAAGATCGAATACGGGTTGGAGCGCATCTCGCGCCCCTTCTATCTCGCGCAGACCAACGCGGGCAATTGCCAGATCAACTTGACAGGCGGCCTCCGGAATATAGGAGCGCTCGGCCGCCGGCGCTGAACTGTAGACCTGAAGTGCTTCAAGAGCGCTCTGTTCGGCCTGCTCCGCATGGCCCGACATCCATGTCAGGGCGTTCGCGGTGTGATACAACTGCCGCGCGAGGGGATAAGCGACATGCCCGCCGATTTCATCGATATCGTCGATCGCGGCGCGATCGCGGGCTTCAGTAGCCCGATTGAGAGCGGCCTGCGCGGCGACGGAATTTCCCAGCGCCGCCCACGCTCGTGCTTCCAGCGCGTGGACGCGCGCGCCGCCCGAACCCGCGACACGTGATGCCAGATCGGCCGACACCCGCGCATGACGTATCGCTTCCTGTGGCGACCCCCCCCAATATGCCGTGCTCATCTGCTGGAACAGAGCCCATGCTCGAAGCGAGTCATGGCTCGCGTTCTCCGCGCAGAGGAAGGCGGTCCGTCCATGGATGCGCGACGCGTGGAACTTGCCTAGGTCCTCGTTCGCTTCGGCGAGCAGTCCGGAAACTATTCCGGCGTAGAGGTAGAGGTCTCGCTTCTGTTGCGGATTAGCGTTGCTCTCGATCAGTGAGAAGGTGACACCTTGCAACTCTACTAGATCGCCGATAATCGTAATCGTAGATTCGCGCGTGTAGGCATCCGCTATACGGCGAGTTTCGTCGTGTATCTGAGCCAGCACTTCTGCCCCAGCTGTGGATGTGCCCGCGTAGGCGCTGAATCGGATCGCTCTTTGGAGTGCCATGCTTATCCTCCTCTCGATGTCCTGATCAAGTGGTGGTTCGGGCGGGGCAGTATACGGCGCGCAGGTCAAGACCTCAGGGTTGGTCGGCTCACCTTCTCGGTCGGTGGCGTCACGAGGCATCGGTAGCCTGAATCCGAGAGCTGACTCGGACATTCCATACGTCGCACAGTAGAGATCTTGGTAATGCTGACTAGGATAAACCCTTCCGGTCTCGTGCTTCCAGATCATCGCAGACGTGATCCCTGGCTCGGCCAGACCCATCTGCCGAGCGGCATCGTGCATCTGACGGCATGCCTTGGCAAGGGATAGGCCGTATTGCTCCCTCGCCTGACGTAGTCTTTCTGGCTGCCAGCCAATCCGGGGTCGCGAGCGCGGTCCCTGAGTCATGCGCACCTCACTGTCTCAATCGATCTAATCATCGGGCGGGTGGGCTGTCCATGGTCATGTGCGTAGTCATGCTCGTCGTCACGAAGTGATTCATCGCTCGACCCACGCACTCCGATCGAGTCACTTTCTCGCAACATACTGGTCGAATAGATACAAAGCCGAGGTGAATCCAGCCAAGGCGTTGAGTAATGCTTCTGGTGCCGATTTTCCTGCCGCGAGCGAGAGCCAGCCCACACCGACCAGCGTGAGGCAGCTCAGGGCTAAGGCGACGCAGATCTCTTTGCTGGATGCGGATTTCGATGCCGGGCTATTTGAACCGTCAGACGTGGCAGGTCGCGTGGGTTTGGTCATGGCTTGCGTATCCCTTCATGTCGTCACCCCTCTGATCTATGCAGAGTGGGTCGCTGACCATCACTAGGGATTTAAATCGATCCGCCTGCCCAGCTGTATGCGTGCGTCAGTCCTGAAGATGAACTTGTAGGCGCACACTCGCCAATGTCGTCATAACTGCCTTCTTGTCTGTGCCCTCCTGATGACGTCCATAGCTACAAGAATGACGCCCTTATCCCATCCGCGTCTACGACAGGTGGGGGACAGGCTTGATGGGAAAGATGGGGCCAGCGCGGCGACCGTGACGTGCTGATATCGGACGACATGGGTGCGGACCTAACAATGATCGAGGCGACCTCATTCTTGATCGCTTGGAACACCCTCCTCCATCCTGCGTTCAGGTCGTGGATCCGGGTTTGGGCGCATCAGGAAGTCGCGGGTCGGCACATCGTGTTCGCAGAGATCACGGCCAACTGCGCCGGGAATTCGCCTAGTCACACCACATCTGCAACCCGATAGCAGGTGTAAGTGGACACAGTTCAATGAGAACGGACGTGGTTGCGTTCGCACCATGGACGCATAGCTCAAGCCCACGCGGAGTGTATGCCCAGGTCAAAGCCGGGATCTTGTGCGGCCTCCGGAGCCGGGAGCGCAAGTTCGAATCTTGCAGGGGGCACACTCGATCGGCATCGCGAGATGCGCTGGGACCCGCGGAAACGCGGGTCCTTCTGCGTTCCAGGGGTGCCACCCCGTGCCACCGATGATGGCAAGGATGTGCCTTCGCGATATGGCATCCGACAACCCGCCGTTTCTCCGTGCGCTGATGGCCGCCACTCTCATCCCTCCGGTCCCTCCGGTGGCCTTCGACACCTTCCGACGGTTCCAGGAGATGCGGGGTCTCAGGATCGGCCGCAGGTCGCGGGGCAGAACGTGACCTCCGGGTAGCGTGACGACGGCCCCTCCAGGAGGGGCTGCCGCTGTGATTTCAGGTGCCGGTCGAGGAAGGCCGCCACGTAGGTGCGGGTGAGCTCCGCGCCACGGGCCGCTGGCAGCATGCCGGGGAGGGGTTCGAGGCCGAGGACGTCCGCCACCAGCGGGATGTCGGTGAAGGACTGGTGTTCGGCGTCCGACAGCACGAGCCAGCGCTTCCATCCGGTCAGCAGCTTCCAGTCGCGGTCCCAGGAGGTGTCGCGGCCGCCCGGGACATGCTCTCGCGAACCCAGGAACATGAACGGCCGGGAGAGGCCGCTTCTGGGGATACGGGCATAGCCGGTGCCGTCCATGTCGATCCCGGCGCGCACCCGGGGGTCCTTCACCATGGTCGCCAGGGCGGCGGCCCCGCCGATCGACTGGCCCACCATCGCGATCCTTCCGCCGTCGATCAGATAGGAACGCTTCCATTCGGAGGTCAACTGGTCGAGGACGAAGGAGACGTCGGCGGCCCGGCCCTGGACGAGCCCGGCGCCGAAGCCGGGGTCGGTGTTGCTGTCGCAGGCGAGGCATTCGGCGATCCGCCCGTCGGACAGGGTGGTGGCGTAGCTCTCGTGGGTGTGGTCGATGCCGGCCACGACGTACCCGCGGCTGGCGAGGTCCTCGGCCAGGGAGGTGAGGGTGCTCATCGGTTTGGTGAAGCCGGGGGAGAGCACCACCAGCGGGAGCCCGCGCCCGGAGGGGGCGGCGTCCTTGACGGCGTTGGTTCGTGTGTTGCTCAGCGTGTCGTACGGCGCGGTCGAGATCCCGGAGCCCTTCAGCAGGAGTTCCGCTTCCTTGGCCGTCATGTAGGGCGCCCGCTGCCCGTCGCGCCGCTTGGCCGGGTACCACAGGGTGACCTTGAGCTGCCTGGCGTCGGCGTCGGGGTCCCAGGGATCGGGGCGGGAGGTGTCGGTCAGATGCAGGGCGGTGGTGCCGACCGGGTGGGTGCCGGTGGGGGCGGGCAGGGTGGCGGGGCCGGGCGTTCTGACCTGCGGGGCATCGGCTCTGGGCGGCGCGGGGGCGGAGCAGGCGGATGTGGCGAGGACGGTCACTCCCACGGCGAGGATCAGGAGTCTTCTCATGGGGGTCCCTTCACTTGTGCAGCAGGGCCAGGGCCTTGGCCAGGGCGGGGTCGCGTCCGGCGGCGGCGTCGGTGGGGGTCAGGGGTAGGTAGTGGTCGGGCGGCACGCCGATCTTGTCGATCACCTCGCGGTCGGGGCCCAGGTGGTGCCTGGTGGGGAAGCTCAGGAGGGTGTTGTTGGCGAGCAGGTACGGTTGCGCCGGGCCGGAGATGACGCCGGCGGTCCTGGTGCCGGCCAGTTGTCCGAGGCGCAGGTCCTTGACCGCGGAGCTGAAGTGCTCACACGCCGAGGC